>NZ_CP076723.1:300000-600000 GCF_018986915.1 Geomonas oryzisoli | reverse complement strand
ATGCTGATGTAATAGTCCTTGGCACCGGTATGGCAGGTGATGCACGGCAGCATGCGCAGGTGCAGTTCCGATTGAGGCAGCCACTCGCCGTGCTTCGCCGTCATCTCCAAAGAGTTGTGGCAGTTGGAGCAGATCATGTTGATCTCCTGCCCGGAGACGTCTTTGGGGTTCTGCACCAGGTGCGGGTTATGGCAGCCGTTGCAGGCTGTCTTGGATGCATGCAGCCCTTTGTCGTACTCTGCGCTGATGCCCGAGTGGCATTCGCGGCAGTCGGCCTTGGGCACCTTGTTGCCGTCCGGATGGTTGGCAGGGACGGTCGCGTGACAGGCTTCACACCCGAGGTTGGCATGGGCGGTCTGGGTGAAGCGCTGCGGGTCGATGAAGGTGCCCTTGGGCACCTCGCCGGTTTTACCGTGACAGGACAGACAGGCCTGGTTGCTGCCGGTCTGATCTCCATAAGAAAATCCCCAGGCGTTGGCTTGCGCGATCAGGCCGGCGAGGGCCCAGGCGCAGAACGCCAGCTTCGCGAGCAAACTCATCTTTTGTAGGTCGGCTGGTTTCACGTATCCCTCCTTTTAGGAACGCGTCCTTAGGATGATTTCTTCTCGGATGAGGCCGCCTGTTCTTTGGCAGCGTGCTGCGCCATCACGCGCTGCGACAGCTTGATCCTGAACACTGGGAAGAACTGCGCTACCACCAGCAGCGCGCAGAACCCGAGGAAAAGCCAGATCCCGAGGTTGCCCCCCCTCTGGACGCTCTCCGCCGCCGACAGTGCCAAAAAGCTGGTCCCGAAGATGAGCACGGCGAGGGCTATCAGCCAGGAGAAGCGCCTGGAGGCAGGAACCGGTTGCTTTTTCACCGACTCGCGGCGGTTGGCTCGCCGCCTCATCGCGGCCTCCATGCGCTCCTGCTGCCGGTTGGCGCGATAGGTCTTGAAGGCGCATTCCACGGCCAGACCAAGCTCCTCGGTATCTCCGGTTTCCGCCGGTTTCATGGCTTGGTAAAAGATCCCCGCCTTGCGCACCTGCCTCGCCTGGTCCAGGGGAAGATCGTCGGAGACCATGATGACGTTCAGGTGGCGGTTGCACTTCTTCAAAAGGTGAATCAGGTCCGACGATGAAACCTTCTGGTCGAAGTCACTTCCCAACAACAGCACCGGTGTCTTCTTCTGCAGGATGCTGCAGAGCACGTGGACCGTTGAATCAGTGGTCTCCACCTCGTACCCCGCCTTGCGGAAGTATTCGGCTACCTGGCTGCGGAATTCCGCGTCTCGGTCCGCAATGATGATTCCCCGTTCGTCCATAAGCCACCTCGCGTCTCGCGACAGCTACTTTTTGTCCTGTTCCAGAGGAACCTTAACCTTTTTGCCAAACAGGCTGTAGATGCCCTTGAGCATGGCGCTGAAGAGCATGATGCCAGGGATGACCTGCACGACGATGATGGCGCCGATGAAGAGAAGGAAGATCTTAGCCATTACGCCGCTCCCCTCGGAGACGTCGGCAATGCCGGAGATGAGCAGCGTCCCGGCCACGACCACCCCGATGATCGACCAACTTGTCACTTTCCCGGACAATGATTCTTTCATTTCCTTTGTCATGGCCCTCTCCTTTTCCCGCATTATTCCCCGAAGGGTTACCCATGCTTAGCAACCGCAATGCCCAAAGGTCAACAACACCGAAAACCGTTTAATGACGGGCACTTACACCGAAGCAGCTAAAAAGAGGGGAGTGATCGGCAAAAGCGGCTTCGAGGACGGCACCTGGAAATAAGGTCTGTCAACACGGCCACTTAGACAAGCCAAGAGGCCAACTGGGGAGAGACGGCGATTTCCTGCGGCGCAGGAACATTCTTGTGCGGCAGTAAAGAATCAGGCGGGGTGAAGGAAATGCGGGGCGGCTAGGCCGAACGGTGCAGGTCGTGGATTTTCAGCAGGGCGTACAGGCGGGACTGGGAAAGTCCGGAGAGGTTGCAGGCGGTAGTGATATCGTTTTGAGCCAGTGCCATCAGGTCGCAGAGGTACTGCTTTTCGGCCTGGGTATAGACGCTGTCACGGAAGTCATTCAACTTGGGGAGCTGGGCAGGCGGCGACAGTTGAAAAGGGGGCGCGGCTGCAGTTTCATGATGGTTCACCGCACTCTGAGTGACCTGTACCCGGATCTGCGTCGGCAGGTGCTGCGCGAAAAGGACCGGCTGCTCCCGTGCGGTCAGCACCGTGCGCTCGATGGTGTTGATGAACTCGCGCACGTTGCCGGGCCAGCTGTACGCCTGCAGCGTCTCCATGAATTCCGGGCAGCTTCCCTTGGGCGAGAGGCCGTTGTCCTCGCAGAACTTGTCCATGTAATAGCGCGCGAGCTCCTTGATGTCCTCTTTGCGCTCGCGCAGCGGTGGGAGCTCGATAACAAAGGTGCTCAACCTGAAGAGGAGGTCGCCGCGGAAGGTCCCGGCCTCCACCATCTGGTTCAGATTGCGGTTGGTCGCCGCCACCAGCCGGAAATCGCTCTCCACCTCTCGCGCGCCCCCCACCGGACGGTACCGCTTCTCCTGCAGCACGCGCAGGAAGGACTTTTGAGCGGTGAAGGGAAGCTCGCCCACTTCGTCCAGGAAAAGGGTCCCGCCATGGGCCTGGCTGACCAGTCCGTCGCGGGCCTTTTCGGCGCCGGTGAAAGCCCCCTTCTCGTGTCCGAACAGCAGGCTTTCCACCAGCGTCTCGGGAAGGCTGGCGCAATCCACCACGACGAAGGGTTTGTCGCAGCGCCTGCTGTTCTGGTGCACCGCCCGGGCGAACAGCTCCTTGCCCGATCCCGTTTCTCCCAGGATCAGAACCCCCGCATCGCTCACCGCGGCGCGCGCCACCGCATCGAGGCAGGCTTTCAAGGCCGGGCTGTTGCCGATGATGTTTTCCCGCTTCAGGGCGATCACCTCCTGGCGGCCCGACAGGGAGAGCTTCTGCTTGCGGTACTCCAGGGCTCGCACCAGGGAAAGGGTGATGTCCTTGACCGAGGACCCCTTTTCGATGTAATCCCAGGCGCCGCTGGTGATGGCGAGCTCGGCGCCGGCGGGGTCTCCGTATCCGGTCATGATGACGATCTCGGGATGGGACGGGGCCTGCGCCAGGCGCGGCAGCATCTCAAGCCCGTTGCCGTCCGGGAGCCGCACGTCGAGAAACACCAGGTCGAACGCCTCGTCGGCCGCCATCCGGCAACCGGCAGCCAGCGTCCTGGCACAAGCCGTTTCGTGCCCCGCACGCTTGCCCACCAGCGACATCGACTGGCACACGGTTTCCTCGTCATCGATGATCAGGATTTTCGCCATCCCCTCACGCCTCCCCGGCCGGGGTCATTACCCGCCGTATCATCGCCGTCATCTCCTCGCGGTCCAGCGGCTTGTAGGCGACTTCCCGGACCCCTGCCTGCTCCGCCTCCTCGCGCTGTGCGGTACGGTCCACGCCCGATCCCAAACCGGTGCAGAGTATGACCGGCAAGTCGGAACGGACCGCAACGAGCTCCCGAGACAACTCGATACCGGTCATGCGCGGCATGGTCTGGTCCGTGATCACCAGGTCGACGGCAGCGGGGTCGGTGCGGAAGATTTCCAGCGCTTCCACGCCGTCCCGTCCGGTGACCACCTGGTACCCAAGCCTCTCCAGCATCTTCTTGCCGGCAAAGACGACGTCCTCCTCGTCATCGACGAAGAGGATCCTGCCGCTCCCCGGCAAGGAGGGGGCTTCCGTTTGCAGCAGGGTGTCTTTCTGCACCGCTCCGATGCGGGGGAGGAAGACCTCGAAGGTCGACCCGAGGCCCTGCCTGCTGCTCACCGTGATCCCCCCGCCGTGGTTCCTGACGATGCCGTGCACCACGGAAAGCCCGAGCCCGGTCCCCTCGTTGTGCCCCTTGGTGGTGAAGAAGGGGTCGAAGATCTGCTCCATGGTCTTTTGATCCATGCCGTGGCCGGAGTCCTTGACCGTCAACTTGAGGTACGGACCGGGAGGCAGATCCGGCGCCCCGAGAGAATCGGCGTCGAGAGAGATGTTTTCCAGAGCGAGATCAAGGGTTCCTCCCTTTACCCGCATGGCATGGCTTGCGTTGGTCACGAGGTTCATGATGATCTGGTGGATCTGGGTCGGGTCGGCCATGATCATGCCGAGATCCGGTTCCAACTCGGCGTGGACCGTTATCGAGGAAGGCATCGAAGGGCGCATCAGGTTCAGGCACTCGTTCATGATGGACTCGACCTGCACCGGTTGCCGTTCCTGCTCCCCTTTGCAGCAGAAGGTGAGGATCTGCTTGACCAGTTTGCGCCCCCGGTAGCTCGATTTCAGCACCACGTCCAATAGCTCGCGCAGCGGGCTTTCCGGCGGCACGTCGTCCCGCGCCATCTCGGTGCAGGTGATGATGGAGGCGAGGTTGTTGTTGAAGTCGTGGGCGATGCCGCCGGCCAGGGTCGCGATCGCCTCCATCCTCTGGGCCTGTCGCAGTTGCCGCTCCAGTTGCAGCTCGTGGGTGACGTCGCGGACCAAAGCGGCGTAGTTCTTCACCGCGCCGTCGGCATCGGAGATGGACCAGAAAGCGATGTCGATTTCGTAATAGTCGCCCTCTTTTCCCTTCTGGATGAAATGCCCGCCCGTCCGGCGCTCCCCCTTGGTGAGGTCGTCCCATACGGAGCGGTAGAGCTCGGCACCGCCTTCGCCGTCGCCAAGGGCGGCGACGTTGCGGCCGACCGCGGACTGTGCGTCGTGTCCGGTTATGGTCTCTATGGCCGGATTCACGTACTTTATGGTGCCATCGCTGTCGAAGAGGATGAGCCCTTCCTTGGACTGTTCGATCACCGAGGCAAGCAGCATGATCTCCTGTTCCGCCTTCTTGCGCTCCGCGTCGATGCGCAAGGTGGCGATGCCGAAGGAGAGATCATCCGCCAACTGTTCCAGGAGCTTCACTTCCTGCTTGCCGAAGGCCCGCTTTTCCCCCGCAAAGATCACCAGTGCGCCCAGCGGGCGCCCTTCGTTCACCAGCGGCAGTGAAATAGAGGCGGCGAAGCCGTGCTTCAAGGCCTCCTCCCGCCACAGCGCCCAGCTGGCATCGTAGCGGATATTCTGGACAATACGCGTAGTGCCGGTCCTGATGGCGGTGCCGGTGGGCCCGCGGCCCCGGTCGATATCCGCCCAACTCATGTCCAGCTTGGTAAGGTACCCTCCCTGGTCGCCCCACTGCGCCACGGGGCGCACCGTCTTCCAGTCGTCATGCTCGGCCATCCCCACCCAGGCCAGCCGGTAGCCCCCGGTCTCGACTATGGTGCGACAGATGTCCTTCATCAGCTGCAGCTCCTCGGTAGCCCGCACCAGAGCCTGGTTGCAGCCGCTGAAGGTCTTCAGCGCCCGGTTCACCCTGAACAGCGACTCCCTGCCGCGCACCACATCCCCCTCGCTGCGGCTGATCAAAAGGTAAAGCAGCGCAGCCGTGGCAAGTATGAAGAAGGCGTGGTTCAGGGTTTCCACGGAGAGGTACATGGAGGTTTTATGTGCCAGCACTGCGGGGAACAGACAGGACGCGGCGCCCCAGAGGACACCGACTACGGCATAGACGATCGAGATATTGAGGGGGGTCAGCTTTCTTTCACTGTTGATCTGTTTCATGCACGCTCTCCCCTGCCGGTGACGGCCGCTAAGAGAAACACGCATTGAGTTTAACACATTGGAAAAAGCTCGCCATGAGCCGGTGCATAATTAAAGAGAGACGGCTGTGAGGAAAGAGAGATGAGGTTGTGGCGCAGAGACAGTATCGGCCGCGGTGGCAGCTGTCGGAAGGGAGCCGGCTCTGCAGCGGGGGGAGTGCTGCGGGGGGCTTACCGGCCGAAGTAGTCCTTAACGGAAATGCCCAGGCGCTTCAACATGGTCTGGAAGTTGGGGCGCAGCATGCCGGTTTCCTCGGCGGCGCGGGAGATGTTCCAGTTGTTGCGCTTCAGGGCTTGGATCACGAACGCCTTCTCCACGTTTTCGACCGACCGGTCGCGGATGTGGCGCTTCATCTCCTTGAGGGCCTCGGCGTTGGTGGGGACGAAACCGTCAAACCCGGTGCTGCACACCTCGGCCGCTTCGCCCAACTCGAGATTTTCCTTCTGGATCACGTCCCCCTCGCACAGGACCACGGCGCGCTCGATGGTGTTGACCAGTTCGCGGACGTTGCCGGGGTAGGCGTAGTTCTCCAGAAAGTGCATCGCCTCCGGAGAGATGCCGCGCACGTCCTTACCGACCTCCTCCACGAACTTGTTCATGAAGTGGCGGATCAGGAGCGGGATGTCCCCCTTGCGCTCGCGCAGGGGTGGGAGTTCCAGCGGGATGATGTTGAGGCGGAAGAAGAGGTCTTCCCGGAATTTCCCCTCGGCCACCATGGCCTTCAGGCTGCGATTGGTGGCAGCGACGAGGTGGATGTTGAAGGAGACCGGCTGGGTGCCGCCGATCGGGGTGACCTGGCGCTCCTGCAGCACGCGCAGAAGCTTCGCCTGGGTGGAGAGGCTGATATTGGAGACCTCGTCGAGGAAGAGCGTCCCGCCGTCGGCGACCATCAGAAGGCCCATCTTGGTCTGCATCGCGCCGGTGAAGGAACCTTTCACGTGGCCGAAAAGTTCACTCTCCAGGAGGTTCTCGGCGAGGGCGGTGCAGTCGACGGCGACGAAGGGCTGGTCGCGCCTGGAGCTGTGCTTGTGGATGGCGCGGGCGGCGACTTCCTTGCCGGTGCCGCTCTCGCCGGTGATAAGGACGGTGCTGTCGGTGGCGGCGACCTGGATGATGCGGCGGTAGACCTTCTGCATCTCCCGGCTTTCCCCGACGAACTCGTCGAAGCCGTGGTGGCAGTCGATCTCCTTCTTCACCACGATATCTTCTACCGTAGTCTTCTTCTGCTCCAGCGCCAGGTGCACCTTCTCCAGGATCTGCTCCGGGGTGAAAGGCTTGACGATGTAATCGACGGTGCCGTTCTTCATGGCCTCGACGGCGGTCTCCACGGTGGCGAAGCCGGTAATCATGATCACCGGGGTGTCCGGTTGCAGTATCTTGACCGCGTTCAGCACCTCAAAGCCGCTCATGCCAGGCATCTTCAGATCGGTGATGATCAGGTCGAACTGTTTCTGCTGCAAAAGCTCTATGGCAGCGTGCCCGTTCTTGGCGGCATCTACGGTGAAGGAATCTCCTTCGAGAATACGTGCCAGGCCTTCCCTGATAACAGACTCATCATCGACCACTAGAATATGCATAGAATCACCATGTTATATCCAGCTATAGATGCACCGTGCCTATCGGTTATTCGAGCCCGCTGAAGCAGGACGGCCTCACGCGTCCCCCTCTGTCTTTGTGAGGCGCATTCCACGGAGTCCGTCCGCTGTATCAATAGCCCACAAACATGCCTCTGTCAACAGAAAGACATGAAAATACTTTCACCGCACCAACTGTGACAGAGCGGCTGTTTCGCCCCTAGCTGCTGTCAGGGTGTGCAGGCAACCCGGCAGATTTCCTCGAAATTATTGGTGTATGGCGGAACAATACACCGCGCCGACCAGGCTTAGAGCCTGGAATGATTACGTTTTTCCTTACCACCCCTATACACCCCCTTCTAAGCGCTCCGCGGCATGTATAGGGTCACTATACATTCGGCTGTCAGGCCGCCCCGATACGGCCGCACATGCGTCAAAAAATACATGCAGTATCAGGCACTTAAAACTTTTGACCGCGAATGGCACGCTGGATGCTATGGAAAGTCAGCAGACAGGTAAGCTGCCCCAGGTTCGCAGACACACCAAAGGAAAGGAGACTATCATGAAGGTTCTATCCGCAACGACAGCCTCGCTGGTGATGGACGGAACCCAGGCTATGGCATCTCCCGCCGCAACGGGAAACGGGGGGCTCGGCTTGGCTGCGATCATCTTTATCACCTTTATAGCCATGGTGATCCTGTTTCAGCTGGTACCGGGCCTCACCATGTTCCTCCGCATGTTGAAAGGGATCTTTTCCACCGAAGCCGAGCAGCGCGCGAAAGAGGTTGCCAAGAACAACAGGACCAGCCTATGACCGCTGGCCGGCTGGCGGGCGGATCTTCCGCCGGTGCGCCCCCCGGTGTCGGCGGCGCGAGCCCAACGTACAGCGGAACCGATGCTCCCAGCCGTGTGAGGGTAAAGCTATGCAAGGACTTCTCATCGTGGACGAAGACATGGACTGCAGAAAACAGATGGCCGAGATGTTCATAGAGTCCGGCTACAACGTGATCGTCACCAACTCCATAGAAAGCGCAGTTTCAGGGATCCTTAAAAGAACGGCTCAGGTGGTGCTCCTGGGGACCAAGTTCGACGAGTTTTCGGCCTCAGAGATCATCCCGCTGTTGAAACAATGCAACCGCAAGCTCTCCATCATTCTCATAGCGGCCGGCACCTCGCTGCCGCTCTCCAGGAAACTAAGGAGCGAGGGGATCTTCTACCATGCGCTCAAGCCGGTGAACGCAGAGGACCGAGCCGAGATCAGACAGGCAGTGCAGTGTGCCTTCGAAAGCCTCAAGTTGCAGATGGCGTAACCGTAACAAAGGGGAGGGGACTGGCTCCGCCAGGTGCCTGTCCCCCTAATGCCTGGGTGACCGGCGCTATTAAAGCCCCGAAGATAAAAAGAACGAGTCTTTCACATCAAAGCGTCAAAAGGAGGAAGTTATGAAAACCAAGATGCGTCTGCCAGCTTTAGTGAACACCGCCATTGTCTTTCTCATGACGACAGCCAACGCTTTCGCCGCCTCGACCAGCAAGGTCTTCGTCAGCAAGCTCGGCATCCTGCTTTTCCTCGGCTTCTGCGCCCTGGTGCTGGTGGTCCAGCTGATCCCGGCCCTGATCACCCTCTACGGCATGCTGAAGGGGATCGGCAAGGAGCAGGAAAAGTCCCCCTCCCGCGTCAAGAGCCACTAGGGGCGACGGAATTCAACCTGATCGCAAAGGAGCCAAGCCATGACACTGGACGCCGTAGGACAGATAAAGGAAGTTTTCACGCTGGTTGATTTCTACCAGTACATCAAAGGGGTGGAGTACCTGATCTGCGTTGCCTTCTTCATCGGGTTCCCCATGTTCTACCGCTACCTGCACAAAAGGGAGCAGGAAACCAAGGAAGCGGCGCGTCACTAGCATCGGAAAAAGCAGCAAGGGAGTGAGCCTCCCCACTACTACAGAGCCAGGAGAACATGACATGTCCTCTTACAAACATCTTATAGTTGCCGCGCTTTCCATAGGCGCCATATCGGTGTCCTCCCCTGCTGCGCTGCAGTGCGCACCGGTGCCGGACTCCATCACCTTGAACCCGAACGGCAAGCTGTTCAGCCCGTTCACCTTCAACCACGCCAAGCACATCCAGTCAATCAAGGAGTGCGCCGACTGCCACCACCACACCACCGGCACCCTGGTACTTGATCCCAACTGCGCCCGCTGCCACCAGAACTCGAGCCCGACCGCCGTCGTCTCCTGCAAGGGATGCCACTCGGCCACCCCGTTCTCACCGGAGACCCTGGCCGCCAAGCGCGCCGACAAGCAGCGCTACCACCTGGACAAGATGGGGCTCAAGGGGGCCATGCACCAAAACTGCATCGGCTGCCATACCAAGGTGGGCAACGGCCCGACCGGGTGCCAGGACTGCCATCCGCGCACTCAGCAAGGCGCAGCCTTCTACAGCACGAACCGCAAGGGAGCCAAACCCGCCCATGCAGAAGAGGAATGAGATGCACCAACTACAGCAGCTCATCATGAATTGAGGAGGAACGCTGATGAAACGAAGAAACTTCCTGAAGGCGTGCCTGATAGGCGGGACCACCATAGCGCTGGGCAAGACCAACAAGGGTTGGGCCAGCGGTTCCTTTGAGGGATACCCCGAAGCGATGGGCGTCCTGGTCGACACCACCCGCTGCATCGGCTGCCGCAGCTGCGAAGCTGCCTGCAACAAGGAACAGAAACTGCCGGAACCGGACACCTCTTTCGACGATCCGTCGGTGTTCGAACACGAACGGCGCCCTACCTCGAAGGCATACACGGTGGTGAACCGCTACCAGAAGGAGCAGCCGTCGGGCCCCGTGTACCGGAAGGTGCAGTGCAACCACTGCAACGAGCCCGCCTGTCTCACCTCCTGCTTCGTGAACGCCTATACGAAGACCCAGGAAGGGGCGGTCATTTACAACTCCAAGGTCTGCGTCGGCTGCCGCAACTGCATGATCGCCTGCCCGTTCAACGTGCCGGGCTACGACTACGACAGCGCGACCAACCCGATCGTCAAGAAGTGCATCCTGTGCTACGACACCAGGCTCAAGTACGGCAAGCCGCCGGCATGCGTCGAGATCTGTCCCCAGGAGGCGCTCACCTTCGGGCACCGCGCCGACCTGATCAAGCTGGCCCACGAGCGCATCCGCGCCACCCCCGAGCGCTACGTCGACCACGTCTACGGCGAAAAGGAGGTCGGCGGGACCAGTTGGCTCTACCTCGCACCGGTGGGGTTCGACAAGCTGGGCTTCGACACGACGCTCTCCAACGACCCGATCATCTCCAACGTGAAGGATTTCCTCGGCATGGTGCCGATGGTGCTTTCCATCTGGCCGGCGCTCTTCTCCGGCATCCACCTGCTGTGCAAGCACGAGGAGCAGGACGGGCATGGGCATGATACCGATTCCAACCAGGAGGATACCAAGCCATGAAAAAAATGATCCAGCACGGTTTGGCAATAGTGGACTCACCCTACGACGAGGACGGCAAGAAGCGCACGCTGGTCAACAAGCTCCTCTTGGGGCTCACCCCGAGCCAGTACCTGCTGCAGGCCTTCCGGAACCCGTTCAACTGGATCTTGGCTGCCATCTTCGCCATCGGCATCCCCATCCTGATCGGCCGGTTCTTCTTCGGGTTGGCCTGGGCCACCAGTGGTTCCAACGACTACCCCTGGGGGCTGTTCCTTGGTTTCGGTCTCTTCGCCATGGTGCCGCTCTCCTCCTCGGGCTTCCAACTGGGCACCGCCTGCGAGATCTTCGGCAGGCACGACCTGGAGCCGATCGAGCGGCTGGCGCTCTTGAACGGCCTCTTGGGCTACTTCTTCGCGGTCATGTACCTCCTGGCCGACCTGGGGCAGCCCTGGCGCCTCCCCTACCCGATGGTGGTCTCCTTCGGCCCCGCCGCGGTACTCTTCCTGGTCGCCTGGCACGTCGCCACCTACCTTTCGGTGCAGGTCGCCGAGGTCTCCACTGCCTTCTTCGAGTGGATCGGGTTCCCGGCCGGCAAGAGGGGGGTCCGCAAGATCACCCTGGGGCTCACCGTTTCGGGCATCATCCTGTCGACCCTGCACCAGGGAGCGCTGGGCGCGCTGTTCACCTACGCGCCGGGCAAGGTGCACCCGCTTTGGTACTCCTCCTCCTTCCAGTGGCTGCACTTCTTCGTCTCCTCGCTGCCGGGCGGCCTCTGCATGGTGATCACGGTAAGCACCATCGCGGCCAAGACCATGGCATGGCGCGGCGACACCCGCTTCCACGAAAAGCTGGACAAGGTCACCGTGTCGCTCGCGAAAGGCGCCTGCATGGGGATAGCCACCTACATCACCATCAAGCTGATCGCCATCGCCCATGACAACAAGTGGGCCTACCTGGACAGCGGCTGGGGTCAGTGGTTCATGTTCGAGATCATCGTGGGCTTCATGCTGCCGCTCACCCTGATGACCTACGGCGTGCACACGAGGAAGATGGCCATCGTACGCCTGGGCGCCTTCATGACCGTGTTCGGCGTGGTGCTGAACCGGGTCAACACCGCCATGATCACCTTCAACTGGAAACTGCCGCACCGCGAGATCCCGCCCTGGCGCGAGGTGATCATCAGCCTGACCATCTTCGCCACCTACATCGTGGTCTACCGCTTCATCCTGTACCGGCTGCCGATCCTGTTCAAATGGCGCCGGCAGGAACAGGAAGAGACCGTGCCCGAGGCGGTGCCGGTACCGGCGCTGGGACGGCGCGAAGCGAGCAGCGTACCGGTGGCGAGCTACAGCAGCATGACCAAGCTGGATTGATAGTGAAAGGAAGTCTGATGGGCGCCGGCCGCAGGGCCGGCGCACCTGGGAAGAGTGTTCGGTTAGGCCTTGAAGGGGGACAGGCACCTGGCGGAGCCAGTCCCCTTCAGTAGGGGATGGTTGCAAAGAGGCACGTGCAGCACAGCGGGGCTGACGGCGGCTAAAGACCGGCAACCCAGATTGGAGATGGAGCCATGTTCGACAAGATCGCAGGAAGGGCCTTGGTTCCCGTAGGGATAGTGGTTACCGGATTTCTGGTGGTCTGCTTCGTGCTCCTCTACGCGGCCATCAAGCAGGTGGTGATCCGGGATTCCATCACGCAGGCAAACAACCTGGCCGGCATCGTGCTGAAGTCGACCCGTTACGCCATGATGAAGTCGGACTCGGAGCTCAACAGCGCCATCATCCGCAACATCAGCGCCCAAAACGGCGTCCAGCACGTGCGCATCTTCAACAAGAAGGGAGTGGTCGCCTTTTCCTCCAAACCCGAAGAGGTGAACCGCCAGGTGGACAAGAAGGCGGAGGGGTGCGTGGTCTGCCACGAGAAGGCGGCGCCCATTACCACGCTCGGGACCATGCAGAAGGCGCGCACCTTCAAGAATGCCGCCGGGGACGAGATTCTGGCCATCACGGCGCCGATCTACAACGAGCCGGACTGCGCCAACGCCGCCTGCCACTTCCACCCCGTCGAGCAGCGGGTGCTGGGAACGCTGGACATCGGACTGTCACAGGAAGCGACGCTGCACTCTCTCGCACTGATCAAGATGCAGATGCTGATCTTCTCCATCCTGACCCTGTTCCTCACCATCGCCGGCGTCATCACGCTATTAAAGATGATCGTACTGGTTCCGATGAGGAAGCTGCAGGAGTACACTGAGAGGAGCGAGGAAGGAAACGGCACAACGCGGCCGCCGCACCTCCCCTATGAGCTTGACAAGATCGCACAATCTTACTACTTTATCAGAGCCAAATTAAACGAAATTGAGCAAAAGCCTTTCCAGGCGACGGAGCACGATCCCGTCTGCCAGCACAAGTGACCTTTTTCGTAGTGAGGACCGGCTCCACAGGTGCCTGTCCCCTTCAGAGAATCGAGCGAGCAATGGAGCAGGCGGAAAACAACAAGGCGGGGACTGTGGGGGGACTGGCGCGCGACGCGCAGGGACAGTTGCGCCAGGGACTTCTGGATGAGATAGGGCGCCTGAGACGGTTCTCCAACCGGGGACTGTGGGCGCTTTCCCTGTTTCTGCTTTTGAGCACCGTCGCCTGGCGCGACTTCTGGTTTCTGCCCAGGCCGCAGGAGGTGGTGGCGGCGCTGGGTGCGGCGCCCAAACCGCTCATGATCAGCCTGGTGCTGGTGCTCTACACCTTCTCCGCCATCATACTGAGCCTGTCCCGCATGATGGGGGGGGTGCGCCATCCAAGCAGCTTCTGCCATGTCGGCTACCTGGCCGGCTTCTACCTCTTCTACTATTTCGCGGAGGCGCTCCAGGACAACTACTGGGCCGTCTTCGGCGCCGGCTTCACCATCCTCTGCCTGGAAAGCTACCGCATCTGGACCTTCTGTAGCGACCAGATCGGCAAGCGCAGCGAACAGCTCGCCTTCCTGGAGCGAAACGGCAGGATGCCTCCCGAGGAAGACGAAGACACCCTCTACGACTGACCTCCCGCCTCAGTTCTCCGCCGCACTCACCTTTTCGTAGCCGCTGCAGGGCTGACCGGTCTTCATGCGCGGCACGTCGAGCACCGTGTAGATGGTGCAGCGCCCCTTCTCGTGCAACTTGCAGTCATCGAAGCTGCAGACCACGTAGGCACGGTCGTTGGGGCCGGTGAGCATCTGCTCCAGTTTTTCGGCGATCTTATCGTTCTTTCCCGCCAGCGCCGCTATCTGCGCAAGTTTTTCGTCCATGGCATCTCCCGTTGAGAAGTAGCTGGTATTGGACCGCCGCTGAGCCAGAAGACTAGCATCATCCGCTTCCGGCCGCCATAAAAAAAAGGCCCCGTCATGGGACGGGGCCTCTTCGTCAGTCACGCCGTCACGGCGGATTACGCTTTTTCAACCTTCACTTCGACCAGGTTGCAGTTCCCCTTGAGGAGCGCGTTGGCGTTCAGGTCGCGGAAGTGCGACGGGGCGAAGAGGAGCCCCGGCTGGAGCTTGGCGCTGATCTTCGCCGCTGCGGTTAGGGCGCCGTTGCCGGAGCTGACTTTCACGCTCCCCCCGTCGGCGATGCCGAGTGCTGCCGCATCAGCGGGGTGCAGTTCCACGAAACCGGCCGGTGCCACGTCCAGGTTGGCGTCGGAGCGGGTGGTCGAGGTGCCGTTGTGGAACCCGATGGGGCCGACCAGGAGCTGGAACTTCGCCTGGGCGGGTGCCGCGGGCTTGGCGATCGGCGCCAGCGGGGCGTCGATGCGCGCCGTGCTCCCTCCCTTGATGACGCCGTTGCGGGAACCGTCGAAGGGCTGGTACCCCTTCGCCGCGCCCTTGATCTCGGCCATGAGGCTCGCGGGGGTGATCCCCTGTGTGCTGCCGGTCAGCCTGCCGTAGAGATCCGCCAGGATGGCCCAGTCTTCCTTGGCCTGGCCCGGCGCATCCACGGCCTTGAAGATGGCCTGTACACGGTTGTCCAGCGAGGTGAAGGAACCGCTCTTCTCGGCTGCGGCGCCTGCCGGCAGCACGACATGGGCGTAGTCGAGGGAGTCACCCTGAAAGACGTCCTGGACCACCAGCAGTTCCAGCTTGCCGAGCGCCTTGCGGATGCGCTGGTTGTCCGGCAGGCCGGACAGGTCGCACCCCAGGAGGTAGAGGGCCTTGATGCTCCCCTGCTCGATCCCCTCGACGATGCCCCAGATGTCCTTGCCGTCGGCGCCAGGAGCGACCCCCATGTCCAGCATGCCCACGGTGTTGTTCTTAGCGTCGATCGGGAAGATGCCGCCACCCTGCTCCGTCGCCGAGCCGGTGAGTACGGCGAGGTCGGCGAGGGCCGCGATCTTGGTGGAGGCGTCGGCGCTCCTCACCAGGTCGGCGCCGAAGACGATGGCGACGCGGCTCATGCCGGTGAGCTGCCGCACCGCGTTCTCGACTGCGGCTACGGTGATGCCGGCCTGGCTGCAGAGCTCGTCCATGGAGAGCTGCGCAAGTCCGTCCTTGATGCTCTCGGCACCGGCCGGTACAGCAACTCCGGCCTCGACCAGCCCCTTCATCAGGGCGTAGATGACCTGGAGTTCGGCGCCGGGGAGGTGTTTCAGCTGCGCGTTGGAGAATTTCCTGAGTTTCACGTCGCGCATATTGACCAGCACCAGACGGGCGTCCTTCTTGGTGGCCGCCTTGATGACGCGGTATTCGGCGCCGGTAGCCTCGGCGTTCAGGTCGCATCCGAAGACCAGGATCGCCTGGGCCTCGTCGAGAGCATCGAGTTGTTTGCTGGCCCCGGTGAAACCGAAGCGCCGCTGCATCTGGGCCTGCGCCTGGGCGAAGCCCAAGCCTGCCTCGGAATCGAGGTTGGAACTGCCGAGTGCATCGCTGAAGAGCTTGCGGAACAGGAAGCTCTCCTCGTTGGTGAGCCTCGGGGATCCCAGACCCGCCACAGCCTTGCCGCCGTCACGCGCCACGATTTCCTTCAGTTTTGCTGCCGCGGCGGACAGGGCGGTATCCCAGTCGGTCTTGGCGAGGGCACCGGAGTCGCCGCGCAAAAGCGGATCGGCGAGGCGCTCGGCGGAGTGCAGGTAGCGGTAGCCGAAGCGGCCGTTGATGCAGAGGTTGCCGTTGTTGTAGCTGCTGTCCTCGCTGGTGACGCGCTCGACGAGCCCGTCCTTGGCGTGGTACTCGATCTGGCAGCCGGCGCCGCAGAAGGCGCAGACGCTGGGGATGCGGTTGAAGGTCCAGGGGCGCCCCTTGAACTTGAAGGGCTTGGTGATCAGCGCGCCGGTCGGGCAGGCCGCGACGCAGTTGCCGCAGAACTCGCAGTTGAGCGGTTTGCCGTCCACCGTGTCGATGATGGCGTCCTCGCCCTTGTTGACCACCTCGATGGCGTCGCAGCCGACGATCTCGTGATCCACCTTGACGCACTTCTCGCACAGGATGCAGCGGTTGGGATCGCTTTCGATGAGCGGCCAGTCGTAGCGGATCTGCTTGCGCTCCAGGATCGCCGAGTAATCCTGCTTGGTCGCGTTCAGCGCGTAGCAGGAATCCTGCAGGTCGCACTCGCCGCCTGCGTCGCAGACCGGGCAGTCCAGCGGGTGGTTCACCAGCATGAGCTCCATGATCTTGCGGCGGGCCTCCCTGAGGGCCGGGGTGTCGGTGGTAACCTCGATCCCCTCCTTGACCGGCGTGTTGCAGGCGGTCATGGTACGCTCCACACCCGCGACCTCTACCGCACAGACGCGACAGGCGCCGGTGGGGGAGACCTTCTTGAGCCAGCACAGCGTCGGGATCGTGATCCCTACCGTGGCTGCGGCCTCCAGTATGGTGGTACCTTTCTCGACCTGCACGCTTTTGCCATCAATGGTTAAGCTGACCATATAAAAACCTCAGTATTCGGTGTAATTGAATTCAATAGGTCCGGGTGCGGCTGCCCTTAGACGGCCACCATGGCGACCCGGTAGCAGCGCAGGCACCTTTCGGCCTCCCGCACCGCCTGGCTGTTGGCGTAGCCCAGTTCCACCTCGCAGTAGTTCTTGTAGCTCGCCCTCTCCTTGCCGTGCACCTCTTTCTGGTGCTCGCGGGCGGCGCTGTCCAGCCACTGCACGTTCTCGTTCTTGTCGTAGACGCCGAAGTAGGTGAGGATGTCCTCCATCCGCTCGTCGTCGGTGAGCTCGACGCCCTTCCCTTCGAGGTAGCGCTGGATCACCTTGGCGGCGCGGTGGCCGTTGCCGACGCAGGCGACGACGGTGAGCGGGCCGATCTCGGCGTCGCCGGAGGCGAAGACGCCGTCGCAGTCGGTGATCAGGTTCCTGGAGAGCATGTTGCCCATGCCGTCCTTCAGGTCCTTGCCGTCGTGCCCCTTGAGCGGCACGTACTTGGTGACGATGGTGCTCCATTTGGTGGTGTCGATGCCGGCATCGGCCGGGATGAAGGAGAGGTCGGCGTCCTGGCCGATGGCCGGGATGATGGTGTCGCACTCGATGACGAACTCGGAGCCCGGCACCGGTTCCGGACGACGGCGCCCGGAGGCATCCGGCTCGCCGAGAGCCATCCTGATCAACTCGACCCCGGTGACCTCGTTGTTCTCGTTGGCGATGACCTTGGTCGGGAGTACCTGGAACTCGAAGCGCACCCCTTCCTCGTCCGCCCCGTCGACCTCCCAGACGTCCGCAGGCATCTCGTTACGGGAGCGGCGGTAGACCAGCACGCTCTCTTCGGCACCCTCACGCAAGGCCACCCTGACGCAGTCGATGGCGGTGTTGCCGCCGCCGACCACGAATACCTTCTTGCCCATCCCCGTGGGAAGGCCGAGGTAGACGTTTCTCAGAAAATCGATACCGCCGGTCAGGAAGCCCTTGTACCCCTTGTCCTCACCTTCGACGCCCATCGGCTTGGAGCGGTGCGCGCCCGGCGCGAGGAGCACGGCGTCGAACTTCTTCCTCAGCTCGTCGAGGGTGATGTCCTTGCCCACCCGGGTGTTGTAGACGATCTCGACGCCGAGTTCCTGGATGATGTCGATGTCGCGCTGCAGCAGGTGGCGCGGCTGGCGGTACGGAGGGATACCCACGGCAACCATGCCGCCGCCCAAGGGAAGCGCCTCGTAGATGGTGACCGGGTACCCTTCCAGGGCCAGGTAGTAAGCGGCGGCGAGACCGGCCGGGCCGGCACCCACCACGGCGATCTTCTTGGACTGCTTCGCCTTGGGAGCCATGGGCGGCAGGTGGCCGTGCTGCCACTCGTAGTCGGAGGCGCTGCGCTTGAGCACCATGATGTTGATGGAATCGTCCACGTTCTTCCTGCGGCAGGCGGTCTCGCACGGGTGCGGGCAGACGCGGCCGCAGACCGACGGCAGCGGCATCGACTCGCGGATGGTGGCCAGGGAGTCGCCGAAGCGGTAGTCCTTGACCGCCTCGATGTACGCCGGAATGTCTATGTGGGCCGGGCACTTGTCCATGCAGGGAGCGGTGTACTTCTCGATGTAGCGGAACTCCGAGGAGAGGCTCTTGGCGCCGCGAATGTAGTTCACGAAGGCGTCGCGGAAATGGGTGACGGCGTCGATGACCGGCACCGCCGAGCTCGGACAGAGGGTGCACTTGCAGTGCGACAGCACGCTCCCCACGTCGAGGATCGAGTCCAGGTCCTCTTCCTTGCCGCGCCCCTCCATGATCCCGGCCAGGGCGTCCATGATGACACGGGTCCCCTTCTTGCCCGGGGTGCACTTCCCGCAGACGTACTTGGTCTGCACCCGCTTCATGTACTCGGCGACCATGGCAGGGATATCGACATCCTTGTTGTACAAAATGATGCCATCCCAGCCGATGAAAGCCGAAAGCGGCCGATCGCCGTCGTAGGTGGCGGGCAGTTTGAAGGAGACATCCTTCTTCTCGCCCCCCTTGCGGTTGTCAACTATGTTTCTGCCCCAGCTGGAAAAAACTACCTCTGCCACTTAGGCCTCCGAAATAGCTGTAAAATTGGCCGCATTATCGGCTAAATATTTACATTTATTAAGTAAATTGTCCGGTGCACATTGTATACAGTATCCAGTTTTTACCACATCACTCGGCTCTAATCAAGCTAAAAATCATTCGGATTATCGCTGTGGTAGGGCGTATACAACAGGTGCCGACCACGGCGCCGGGCGCTCCTTCGCATAGCTGCAATTAATGGTTGTTTTTGTCGCCGTTACGCCCTAACATCGCCCCGTCACGGCCCGGCGCTCCGGTAAAGATGAATTCAACTTTTCGCTGGTGCTGCCGATACTTAATCTGGAAGCGCCCATGAACATCCTGTGGGCGTACCGGAGGGGGTCATGGAGACCGACATTCTCGACGGCACCGGCCTCAAACTGCAACTGAGCCCGGACCAGAAGTCCCTGCAGGCGCAGTACACCCCGGTCACCCAGCGGCGCGCGGTGGATGCCGGGCAGTTGCGCGAGGCGATTGCGGCGCTGGGGTACGGGGAGCTGTTCATCTCCCAGGACGCCCTGGAGCAGCTACTGCAGCGCTGCGCCGTTTCCCCGGTCGGCTTCACCCTGCAGATCGGCGAGCGGCGCGACGCAAGCTTCGTCCTGCAGCTCTCCGACGACATGATGACGGCGACCATGACCATCCAACCCGCCCACGGCGGGCGCCGCATCACCTTCGAAGAGGTGGAGCAGGCGCTCGCCCGCGAGGGGGTGGTGTGCGGCATCCTTTATGACGAGATCAAGGCCGCAGTGGAGGCCGGAGAGGCCGGCAAAGTGGTCATCGCCCAGGGAACCCCTCCCATCCCGGGTGAGGACAGTCAGTTCATCAGCCTCATCCCCGAGATGGCGACCCAGATGCCGCAACTGTCCGACAACGACACGGCCGACTACAGAAACCTGGGCGACATCGTCAGCGTAAGCCTCGGCGACCCGCTTTTGCGGCGCACCCACCCGACCGTCGGGGTCCCGGGAGTGAACCTTATCGGCGTGGAGCTTCCCACCACGGACGGGACAGACCTCCCCTTCGCCGACAACCTGACCGGCATCGCCTGCGACCTGAAAGACTGCGATCTGCTGGTCGCCGCCATCTCCGGCTACCCGACCATCGTGCCGCGTGGCGTCAACGTCGACCCGGTCTTCAAGCTGAAACGGGTCGACCTCTCAACCGGGAACCTGCACTTCAAGGGGTCGCTGGAGATTTCCGGCGACGTCAGCGAGGGGATGGAGGTCACCGCCACCGAGGACATCACCGTGGGCGGGGTGGTTGAGGCCGCCCGGGTCAAGGCGGGAGGCAACATCGTGATTCAGGGGGGGGTGATCGGCCACGGCCATGCCACTCAGCCCGGCAAGATGGTGAGCCGGCAGGAAATGGCCCAACTGGAGGCGGGAGGGACAGTGACCGTGCAGTTCGCCGAAAATGCCGCCATCAGCGCTTGCGGCGACATCGTCATCCGCGAACTCGCCATGCAAAGCGAGCTCACCTCCGGCGGCAGCATCCTGGTCGGCGAAAAAGGTGGGCGCAAGGGGCACATCATCGGGGGGGTCTGCCGTGCCGTTTCCCTGGTGCACGCGGTGGTGATCGGCTCCCACGCCGGAGTCCCCACCGTCATCGAGGTGGGCGTCGACCCGGCACTGAACCGCAAACTCGAGATGGTGCAGGAAAACCTGGCCGAGAAGCAGCGGCAGCTGGACGAGCTCACCAAGACCCTGGCCTACGTCAAGGAAAACCCCGGCAGCATGGAGGCGGGGCTTTTGAATCTGAAGCAGCGCATCTACACCAAGTGCCAGGGAGAGCTGGCGGAGTTGACCGGCGAGAAGAAAAGGCTGCAGAAACGTCTGGAGATCAACGCCCAAGCCCGGGTGGAGGTGGAACGCGACGCCTTCCTGGGGGCGCAGATCAGGATCGGCTCCAGCACCTTCCTCGTCGAGGAGGACCTCACCAATCCGACCTTCACCCTGGGCGAACAGGGGGTAGCGTACTGAAACAAGGGAGCGGCATGCGCATCATAGGACTCACCGGGGGGATCGCATCGGGCAAGACCAGCGCGGCGCACCTCTTCGAGAAACTGGGGGCGGCGGTGATCGACGCCGACCAGCTGGCGCGGGAGGTGGTGCAGCCGGGCGAGGAGGCCCTGGCGCAGATCGTGGCGGCCTTCGGAGCCAAGGTGCTCAACCCCGACGGCACCCTGAACCGCGCAGCCCTGGGGGAGATCGTATTCGCGGACGCGTCGGCACGGCGCACGCTGGAGGGGATCACCCACCCCGCCATCAGGAAAAGGGCGGAGGAAAAGCTGCAGCGCCTCAGGGACGCCGGCACCGGTACCGCCTTCTACGTGGCTCCGCTTCTCTTCGAGGCGGGGATCGTGTCCCGGGTCCACGAGGTCTGGGTGGTCTACCTGGACCAGGAGACCCAGCTGGCACGCCTGATGGCGCGCGACGGCCTCTCGCGGGAGGCGGCGCTCTCGCGGATAGCGTCGCAGATGCCCATGGAAGAAAAGAGGAAGCTGGGGCAGATCGTCATCGACAACCGCGGCAGCAGGGAGGAACTGGAGGCGCAGGTACTGAGGCTGTGGCGCGAGGAGATAGCGGACCGGCAGCGGGAATGAGCCGGGACGGGAGACAAGGTACAACGAAAAAGGCCCCCGCTTGCGGCGGGGGCCTTTTCATTACTATTTGTGGTAGCCAAGCTTCTGGGAGATCTCCTCGCCGGAGCGGATCACCAGCGGGATCAGTTCCTTCTCCAGCCGCTCGTCGGTGAAGCGCATCGAGGGGCCCGAGATGCTCACCGCGCCGATGATGCGACGGGTGTAGTCGCGGATCGGGGCGCCCACGCACTTGACGCCGACATCCATCTCCTCGTCGTCGATGGCGTAGCCCTGCTCGGCGATCACCTTGAGGTGCTTCTTGAGCTCCTCGCGGTCGGTGACCGTCTTCGGGGTGTAGCGCTTCATTTCCTTGGTGGGGAGGTAGTTCTCCAGCTCCTCGTCGGTCATGTAGGCGATCTGAACCTTGCCGGCGGCGGTGCAGTAGGCCGGGAGGCGGGCGCCGACGCGCGGTACCACCCTGACGGTAAGGTCGGTCTCCACCACGTCGAGGTAGACGATGTGGAACTCCTTGAGGATGGCAACGTAGGTGGTCTCGTTGCACTCCTTGACCAGCGCCTCGAGCACCGGGCGGGACTGGCGCAAAAGACCCATCTGCTTGATGAAGGTCTGCCCCAGCTCCAGGGTCTTGAGCCCCAGCCGGTAGTTTTCAGTTACCTTGTTCTGCTCTATGTAGTTCCGCGACTCCAGGGTAGCCAGAAGACGGAAAACGTTGTTCTTGTGAAGCTTCAGCCTCTTGCTCAGCTCGGTAACGCCCAGTTCGTCCACCTCGTCGTGGAACTGTTCCAGGAGGTCGAGTGCGTGGGAGACGGCCTGAATGATGTACTCAGATTTCTCTTTTTTCGCCATTGGCTGCACCTATAAATATCAGAAAAAAATTTCAAACAATATTAACTAGGCCATTTGACAAGCCGTGTCAAGAAAATAAATCGCTTGATAAACGCTTTTAATGTGTTTAAACTCGCCCTACCTGTACCCCTGCCATCCCCCTCTCATGGAGCGGGCGGTAAAACAGCTTCTACGGGTAAAGTCGGCACGATGCGGCGCCGGATAGTGTCATACACGCAAAATATAGAATTATGTTCTAGAAAAGTCAAGCGACAACACGTTCGCGCGCAGCGAACTTGAAGGCTGGCGCCCGGGCATCGGCGCCGGCGAATCGGCGGAGAGCCATGGTGCGTCTCAACCTGATTTCCAAGCTTGCCCTGGCCATCGGACTGGTGCTTTTATGCACCATGGCCCTGTTCGCCTACCTGAACCTGAGAAGCCTCAAGGGGCTGCTGCTGCAGGAGGCGATTTCCGAGGCCGACCACATCACCGAGACCATCATCCGCACCACCCACAACCAGATGCTCAGGGACGACCGTCCCCTGTTCTACAAGACCATCGAGGAAATCGGCAACCAGCAGGGGGTGGAGCGGATCCGGCTCATCAACAAGACCGGACGCATCATCTTTTCCACCGACGACGCGGAGACCGGAACGGTGCTGGGGAAGCACTCGGAGGTCTGCGCGGTCTGCCACGGCGGCCCCGAGCTTCTTTTGACCGCCCCCTCCAAAAACCGCAGCCGCCGCTTCTACGGCAAGTCCGGCGCCGAGTTCCTCGGCATCACCAACGCCATCTACAACGAGGAGAGCTGCTACACGGCGAGCTGCCACTTCCACCCGGAGCAGTTCAAGGTGCTGGGCGTGCTGGACGTGGTGGTGCCGCTGGACAGGATGCACTCCCTGCTGGACGCCTACCGCAGCCGCATGCTGCTGCTGACCCTGCTCCTCATCACCCTCACCTCGTTGAGCCTCACCTATTTCACCCAAAAACTGGTCAACCGTCCGGTCCGGGAACTCTTGGAGCACACCCAGATGCTGGCGCGGGGCGAACTGGACGGGCTGGTGCACAGCTTCGCCAACGACGAGCTGGGGGAGTTGGCCGACTCCTTCAACACCATGACCCTGAACTTAAAGAAGGCGCGGCAGGAGCTGGAGGGGTGGGGGCGCGACCTCGAGCAGATAGTGCAACAGCGGACCCAGGAGATCACGCGGATGCAGGCGCAGCTGATCCGGTCCGAGAAGCTCGCCTCGCTGGGGGAGCTGGTGGCCGGCATCGCCCACGAGATCAACAACCCGCTCACCGGCATCCTGGTGTTCGCCTCCCTGATCCAGAGCAACCCCAAGCTCGACCCGGCCCTCAAAAGCGACATCGAGACGGTGCTCAGGGAAACCAAGCGCTGCGCAGGCATCGTCAAGGGGCTCCTGGAGTTCGCCCGCTGCGCACCGCCGCAGAAGGCCCCATGCTCCCTCAACGACATCTCCGACGCGGCGCTCGAACTGGTCCGGCACCAGATCCTGTTCCAGGACGTCACCATCGCCCGCAACTACACCGGCCGGATCCCGCCGCTGCTGCTCGACCCGAACCAGATCGAGCAGGTGCTGGTGAACATGCTGGTCAACGCGGGGCACGCGCTGCGCGGCGAGGGGATGGTCATGGTGGTTACCGGCATCGATCCGGTGCAGGGGCAGGCCTTCATCAAGATAAGCGACAACGGCTGCGGCATCTCCGAAGCCAACCTGCACCGCATCTTCGACCCGTTCTTCACCACCAAGTCCAACAAGGGGACCGGCCTCGGGCTCTCCGTCTCCTACGGCATCATCCAGGAGCACGGCGGGCGCATCGAGGTGCAAAGCGAGGAGGGGGTGGGAACCAGCTTCACCATCTTTCTGCCCATCCCGCAGCAGGACACCCCGCCGCCCCGACTTCCCGACCCGGGGCGCTTCGACCTCGATGCCCGACCGGGAGAAGCGTAAGCCGTATACGCGACGGCGTTTCCCGCCGCCCCGCCCCCTCCCGGCGGCCCCTACCGGGCGCAACTGCGCGGAAGAAAACGATTGACAGCGTGGGGCCGTATTGTTAGTTTACGGTCGGGTCACGCCCGGCTCGCGCCGTGCCGCAGCCCGTCTGGCCAGCCCCAACGTCACGCAGTACCGGAGCCGCAGTGAACATCACCACCAACGGCGAAGCCGTATCGATCGACCCCCTCACGGTTCAGCAGTACCTGGTCTCCCTCGGCATCGACCCGCGCCGTGTCGCGGTCGAGCTGAACATGGACATCCTTCCCAAGGCGCAGTACGAGACCACCCTGCTGAAGGATGGGGATGCCCTGGAGATCGTCCATTTCGTGGGAGGGGGCGCCGGCCGCGGCTAGCACCCCCGCAGCGGACAAAGCCCGCCCCCCGCTCACCTGGCCGCCCCGCGGCAGCCGGATCGAACCGACCTATTCTGACAAGACGCTACCGATTGGAGAACAGTGATGCCCGTAACAAACGACAAGCTCATCATCGCAGGACGCGAATTCGACTCCCGCCTCATGGTGGGAACCGGCAAATACGCCGATTTCCAGCAGATGGTGCGCGCCATCGAGGTCTCCGGCGCCCAGATCATCACCGTTGCGGTGAGAAGGGTGAACATCTCGGACCGGAGCAAGGAATCCCTGCTGGACCACATCGACCTGAAGAAATACACCCTGCTTCCCAACACCGCCGGCTGCTACACCGCCGAGGATGCCATCCGCACCTGCCGGCTCGCGCGTGAGGCGGGGCTTTCCGACTTCGTGAAACTCGAGGTGCTCGGCGACGAGAAGACGCTCTTTCCCAACAACGAGGAACTGCTCAAAGCCGCCAAGGTCCTCATCGCCGAAGGGTTCACCGTGCTCCCCTACACCAGCGACGACCCGATCATCTGCAAGAAGCTGGAGGACATGGGGTGCGCCGCGGTGATGCCGCTGGGGGCGCCGATCGGTTCCGGCCTGGGCATCCGCAACCCGTACAACATCCAGATCATCCTGGAGACGGTCAAGGTCCCGGTCATCGTGGATGCCGGCGTAGGCACCGCCTCCGACGCGGCCATCGCCATGGAGCTTGGCTGCGACGGCGTGCTCATGAACACCGCCATCGCCGGGGCCCAGGACCCGGTCGCCATGGCCGAGGCGATGAATCTCGCGGTCCGCGCCGGCAGGCTCGCCTACCGCGCGGGACGCATCCCGAGGAAACTCTACGCCACCGCATCCTCTCCGCTGGCGGGGCTGATCGCGTGAAAGGCCTCGATTCCCCCTGGATTGACTTCAACCTCTACCTGATCACCGGGCGCGGCGAGACCCTCGGGCGCAACCTGGAGTTCGTGGTCGAGGAGGCCCTGAGGGGGGGCGTGCGCGCCGTGCAACTCAGGGACAAGGGGGCCGCCAGCACAAAGGACCTCTACGAGACGGCCCAGGAACTGCGCCGCCTCACCTCCCGCTACGGCGCAAAGCTCTTCGTGAACGACCGGGTGGACGTGGCGCTCGCGGTCGATGCCGACGGCGTGCATATCGGCAGCTCCAGCCTGCCGCTGTACAAGGTGAGGAGGCTTCTGGGCGAGCGCAAGCTGATCGGCGTTTCCTGCCATAACCAGACCCAGGCGGTCACGGCCCAGGAAATGGGGGCCGACTTCATCACCTTCGGCCCGGTCTACTACACCCCCAGCAAGGCCGAGTACGGCGGTCCGGTGGGGGTCGAGAAACTGAACAGTGTGGCGCAGCTGCTGCAGATCCCGGTGTTCGCCCTGGGTGGGGTGAACCTGGACAACTGCGCCGAAGTCATCGCCGGAGAGGCGCGCGGCATCGCCCTCATCTCCGCCATCCTCTCCGCGCCCGACCCGCGCGACGCTGCCAAGAGGCTTCTGGCCCTGCTTCCCCCAATCGAGGAGCACCACGTCTAGATGACACTCGGCGAACCGATCCATAGCGAACTCCGCATCAATTCCTACGGCTCGTACGTAAGGCGCCGCTTCGGCTGCCGCGTCAGCAAGGTGAACGTGGACGGCGGCTTCACCTGCCCCAACCGCGACGGCAGCCGCGGCACCGGCGGATGCATCTACTGCGACAACAGTTCCTTCTCTCCCAAGGAGACCCAGGCCCTGATCCCGGTCGAGGAGCAGATGGCGGCGGGGATGGCCTACCACCGCGAGCGGCTGGGGAGCGAGAAGTTCATCGTCTACTTCCAGAAGTACACCAACACCTACGGCCCGGCGGACAAGCTGGCGGACCTGTACCGGCGCGCCCTGGCCCACCCGGACGTCCTGGGCATCTCGGTGGGGACCCGCCCCGATTCGCTGAGCCCGGCCGCAGTCGAACTGCTGACCGACCTGGCCCGCGAGCACTACGTCTGCGTGGAGCTCGGCCTGCAGTCCATGGACGACGCCATCCTCTCCCGGATCAACCGCGGCCACACCCTGGCCGAGTACCTCGACGCGGTCGAGCGGCTCTCCGGACGCGGCCTCGAGATCTGCACCCATCTGATCTACGGCTTCCCCGGCGAAACCAGGAGCGGCTTCCTGAAGACCGCCCGCCTCATCGCCGGTCTCCCGGTCAACTCGGTGAAGCTGCACCAGCTGCACGCGGTCGAGAACACGAGGCTCGCCGAGATGTACCGGGACGGGAGCTGGCAGCCGATCGGCATCGACGAGTACGTGGCGACCGTCTGCGACTTCCTTGAGGAGCTCCCGGCGCGGGTCACCGTGCAGCGGCTGTACGGCTCGGCGCCCCTTGCCATCCGGGTCGCGCCGAACTGGAACCTGAAGAACAACCAGATGTGGTACGCCGTGATCAACGAGCTGAGAAGGCGCGGCAGCTGGCAGGGATGCCGGCTGAACAGCGAGGTCAGGGCGGCCTGAAGAGGAGAACCATGAAGACGGCACAACTGATCGGCTCCGCGGAGCCGGTACGGATCGGCAAGATCCTCTGCATCGGGCGCAACTACGCGGACCACATCAAGGAGCTGGGCAACGAGACCCCGGAGCGTCCGGTGATCTTCACCAAGCCCGCCTCCAGCGTGATCGGCGCGGGGGAGGAGATCGTGATCCCCTCCTATTCCAGCGACTGCCACCACGAGGCGGAACTGGCGCTTATGATCGGCAGCACGGGGAGCAACATCCCCCCCGAGCGGGCGCTCTCCCACGTGGCGGGGTACGCCGTCGCCATCGACCTGACCCTGCGTGACGTGCAGGCGGAACTGAAAAAGAAGGGGCTCCCCTGGGACATCGCCAAGGGGTTCGACACCGCCTGCCCGCTGTCCCCGTTCGTTCCCGCCGCGCAGGTGGCCGACCCGCACCAGTTGCGCATCACCCTCGCCGTGAACGGCGAGAAGCGCCAGGACGGCGGCACCGATCTCATGATCCACCGCATCCCCGAGCTGTTGAGCTACCTCTCCTCCATCTTCACGCTGGAGCCGGGGGACCTGGTACTGACCGGCACGCCCGCGGGCGTCGGCCCGATCAAGAGCGGCGACCGGGTGGTCGCCGAGATCGCCGGGGTGGGGAGCATCGCCGTTTCGGTAAGGTAAAGAGGCTTCACCCAACAAAGGAGGTTTGCATATGACCAACGAGAAAAGCTGCCCCGACTGCCAGGGGCTCATGATCCTGATGCCGGGTTGAGGTGGCCTCTTCTGGCGGTGCCAGAAGTGTGGCAAGAAACTCCCCCTGAGCGGAGACAACTCCAAAGGGTGCGGCTGCAGTTAAAAAAAAAGGGGGCTCGAACGAGCCCCCTTTTTCCGTTTCCACACCGGCCGTTCAGACCGGCTGTGCCGTCACGGGCGCCCCTGCGCCCCCCGCATCGCCCGCTTTTGAATCTCCTTCCCCGCCTGTTCCCGCGCCCCCTGCCGGCGGCGCCAGCCGCTCCCGCTCCTCCCGAAGCACCTCGAGCAGGCGCTCCTCTGAGAGCGGGCGGTGGTAGTAGTACCCCTGCAGTTCGTCGCAGCCACGATGTCCCAGGTATTCCGCCTGTTCCAGGGTTTCCACCCCCTCGGCGATCACGTGCAGCTCCATCGCCTTGGCGATGCCGATGATGGCATCCACGATGGCGCGTTCGTCGGGAAGCTCACAGACGTTCTTGATGAAGGCGCGGTCGATCTTCAGGTGGTCGATGGGGAAGTTCTTCAGATACTGCAGCGACGAATAGCCCGTGCCGAAATCGTCGATGCCGATGGAGACGTTGAGCCCCTTCAGGTGCCACAGTTTGGTGGCAGTCTCCTCCACGTCCTTGATGAGGCAGGTCTCGGTGAGTTCCAGTTCGAGGAGGGCGAGATCCACGCCGCTTTGGTCCGCCGCCTCCTCGACGAGACGGCACAGTTCACTGCGCATGAACTGACACCCCGAGATGTTGACGGACATCCTGAGCGGCAGACACCCCGCGTCGAGCCACTGCTGCAGCTTCGTGCAGGCCGTCTTCAGCACCCATTCTCCCAGCGGCACGATGATGCCGGTAGCCTCGGCGAGCGGGATGAAGGAGTCCGGCATCACCCGCCCCTTTTCCGGACTCATCCAGCGTACCAGCGCCTCCACCGCGGCGATCCTGCCGGTGCGGGCGTCCACGATGGGCTGGTACTCAAGGAAGAACTCCTCCCGCTCCAGCGCCATCCAGAGCTCGAACTCGAGCCGTGTCCGCTCGAGGAGCTTCTGGTTCATCTGCGCGCTGTAGAAACAGAAGTCCACGCCCGGTTTCTTGGCGTTGTACATGGCAATGTCCGCGTTCTTGAGCAGCGTCTCGGGGGAGATGCCGTCGTCGGGATAGATCGAGATGCCAATGCTCGCTCCCACGTAGACCTCCCTGCCGCCCACCTCGTACACCGGAGTGAGCTTCCTGAGCAGGTTCTGCGCGATGCAACTAGCGTTTTCCTCCGTATCCAGGGTCGCCACCACCACGAACTCGTCCCCCCCCAGCCGCGCCAGGGTGTCCTTCTTGCGCACCCCGTTTTTCAAGCGCCGGGCCACCTCGATCAGGATCTGGTCCCCCGCCTCATGCCCCAGCGTGTCGTTGATCGGCTTGAACCCGTTCAGGTCGAAGAAGAGGGTGGCCATCTTGATCCCTTCGCGCTGGGCCATGCCGATGGTGTGCTCCATCCGGTCCAGCAGCATGCGCCGGTTCAAAAGGCCGGTGAGGCTGTCGTAGTAGGCGAGATTCTCCAGCTGTTCGGCGCTGCGCTTCTTCTCGGTGACGTCCTCAAACAGGGTCGCCACCATCCCGTCCCCCATGGGAAACGCGTTCACCGTGAAGACCCGCCCCGCCCCTTCCTGCTCCAGTTCCAGGCTCACCTCGCCCGACTCCCGCCGGAGCGCCTCCCGGACCGGCGCGAACAGCCCCCCCTGCACCTGCAGGATGCTCTTGCCGATGTCGTCGCGTCCGAAGCCGAAGACCGATACGGCGACGGGGTTGATGTCGGCGAGCACGAGGTCGGTCTCCCCCCCGCTCCCGGGCACGGTGCGGTACAGGGCCAGCCCCTCGTTGAGCGACTCGTAGACCGAGCGGTACTTCTCCTCGCTCTGTTTGAGGGTGCGATAGGCTTCCTCTATGGCTCTGAGGGGCACGGTGCGCAGCCGGAAGAAGGTGAAGCCGGCGGTGAGAGCCCCCAGACAGAAGAGCAGCGCAGTCACCATGAGGGTCGGTGCCAGGGACCGCGACACCTCCAGTCTGGCAACCTGGTGCCCGGCATCGTACACCGGAAATGACTGGGATAAAAGCGGCGAAAGCAACTTGTCCGAGCTCTCGGCGATCACCACCCCCTTGAGGTTGTAAAGCACCCGCTTTTCAGCGGTTTCCGTGGAACGGCGCGCCAGTAGCTCCCTCAGGCGCAACTCCTCGAACTCCCACATCTTCGGGTTCGCGACTATCAGCGTCCCCACCACGCGGGCGTTGATCTCCCCCTCCGTCTCGATGACCCCGGTCATGTGCGAGAAGGCCATCACGAAGTAGATCGCGGGCGGCATCAGGGTCAGCACCGCGGAGAGTATCCCCGCGGTCAGGGTGGTGCTGCGCCGTATGGACTGGCTGTACCTGATCATTTAACCCCGGTGACGAGCACGCCGTGCTTCGCCGCGATGGCACGGCCCTTTTTGGAGTCCAGGAACTTGATGAATCTGGCAACCGTGGAGGAAGCGTCCTTCCTGGTCACCAGGTGCATCTCCTTCACAAAGCGGTACTTGCCCGAAGCGACGTTGGCCACACTCGGCTGAACCCCGCCGAGCTTCAGGACCGCGACCGCGTTGGGCTGGGAAAGCGGCAGCGACAGCGCCATCACCGCCACTGCCCCTTCCGTCTTCTTGACGAGTTCGAAGGCTTCGTCGTCGGTGATCCCCAGCAGCATGTCCTTGCGCGTCTGGGCGGCACTCATCCCGCGGTCCATCTCCGGCGACATGGAGCGGGTGAGCTTGGTGTCCACGTCTTCGTTGGGGCGCAGCACCACCCGGACCAGCTCGCCGCCGGGCCACCTGGCGCTGCTCGTGCCGTACATTCCCGCCAGCTCGTTCAAGCTCACCCCGGTTACCCGCACCTGGCGATTGGCCAGCACGGCAAAGGGAGCACGCCCCCACTGCTGCTGGACCAGTCCTTCGGCGCTTTCGGCCGGTTTGAGGGGACGCCCCGAAACGGCGAGGTCCAGCGCGTTGCGCGATAACGCCTTGATGGCGGCCGAACTCCCGAGGCTTTTCTCCATATCGACCACGACGCCGCGGTTTTCCTTTTCGAACGCTGCCACCAGCGGCCTCAGGGCCACCAGGCCTGCACCGGTGCCGTTGATCCTGAGGGTTTCCGCAGCTGAGGGTGTCGGGGGGGACACAAGGGTGGAAACGACGGCCAGGACGGCCAATGCTGACTTGACGAAAGATGGCATGGTTGCTCTCCTGTCAAACGGAATGGAATTGGGACCTGCGCGGTAGGCGAGGCGGTAGCGGAAGGACTACCGTTAACCCTACAGATTTATCGGATTTTCGGCTGTGATCTCAAGTACTTTATGCGGGAAATAGCAGCGGGAAGGGGAGGTGCGGCAGGAGAATCGTGAAGGCGGCCGTCGGGGTGCATGCTAAAGCAGGAAGTCGACCACCAGCCCCTTGATCTTGATGATCTGGGCCACGATCCTGATGTGGTCCTTCTGCTCCCGCATCACCAGGTGATAGAGGAGATCGGCTTCCTTGTCGATCACGGCGATGACCTCGTGACTGCGCCCGGTGACCCCGCCGCTCAGCATCTCGATGCGGTAGGCCTCGGCGGAGACCTTGCGCGCCATGGTTCCGATCAACTCGCGGAAGACCTTGAAGTTGGCGATGGTCGGCTCCTGCTCCAGGACGTCCCCCGCCTTGTCGATCTCTTCCTTTAAGCGCTGCAGCTCGCCTTCATACTCGGTGCTCGACTTGGCGACGGCGGCGAGCCGGCCGGCAAAGAGGGGCGCGCTGGTTCCGGCGACGCTCTTGGGAGCAGTCCCCTTCTCCTTCTTGGCTATGCTGCGGGAATCCGACTTTTCGTTGATACGCATGCTGGCACCGGTCACCCTCGGGCGGGCAAAATTAAAAAGGCCCCGAACGGATTCGGGGCCGGACCAAGGCTTAGGAAAGGAAACTAGTTCTTGACCACGTTGGCGGCCTGCGGGCCCTTGGCGCCCTGGACCACGTCAAAGCTGACCGAGTCACCCTCGACCAACGATTTGAAGCCGTCCCCCTGGATGGCCGAGAAGTGCACGAAAACATCCGCGCCGTTTTCCTGCTCGATGAAGCCAAACCCCTTCGCGTCGTTGAACCATTTCACTACACCGTTTGCCATTACCTTTTCTCCTGTACTGCTCGTTGTTTAGGGCGGCCGGTATCCCGGCCGCCCCGTTAGCGTCGTTGACGCGTATTTCGCTATTACACGTTTACATCAAGCGTGTCAAGGCTTCTCCGGCTCCCTTGCGACGCCTTGGCCGTGCCGCCTGCCGGATCAGGCGCTGGCTACGGGCTGCTGCAAGGCGTCACTGTCCTTTCCCGCTGCGGCAGTTTTTGCCGGAGCAGCGGCCTGCGCATTCAGGGTCGCGTGGGCTGCGGCCAGGCGCGCGATGGGCACCCGGAACGGGGAGCAGGAGACGTAGTCGAGCCCGACCGAGTCGCAGAAGATGACGGAAGCCGGGTCGCCGCCGTGCTCGCCGCAGATGCCGAGCTTGATGCCGGGGCGGGTTGCGCGCCCCTTCTCGCATCCCATCCTGACCAGGGCGCCCACGCCGTTTTGGTCCAGGGTGACGAACGGGTCGTCCTCAAGGATGCCGTTCTCCACGTAGAAGGGGAGGAACTTGCCGGCGTCGTCGCGGGACAGGCCGAAGGTGGTCTGGGTCAGGTCGTTGGTGCCGAAGGAGAAGAAGTCGGCCTCGGTGGCGATGCTGTCGGCGGTGATGGCCGCGCGCGGCAGCTCGATCATGGTGCCGATCAGGTAGTCGACCTTGACGCCGTAGCGCTGCTGGGTCTCCTCGCAGACCGCTACCGCGTTGGCGCGCATGATGGCGAGCTCCTTGGTTACCGCGACCAGCGGGATCATGATCTCGGGGACGATCTGGAAGCCTTCGTCCTTAACCAGCTCGCAGGCGGCCTCCATGATGGCCTGGACCTGCATGTCGTAGATTTCCGGGAAGGTGACGCCGAGGCGGCAGCCGCGGTGGCCGAGCATCGGGTTGAACTCGTGCAGGAACTCGACCTTGTGCTTTAAAGTCTGCACCGAGACACCCATGGTTGCGGAGAGCGCCTCGATGTCCTTGTCCTCCTGGGGGAGGAACTCGTGCAGCGGCGGGTCGAGCAGGCGAATGGTGACCGGCAGCCCCTTCATCTCGCGGAAGAGCCCCTTGAAGTCCCCCTTCTGCATGGGGAGGATCTTGGCGAGCGCCTTCTTCCTGCCTTCGAGGTCCGCGGAGAGGATCATCTCGCGCACCGCGGCGATGCGGTCCGCCTCGAAGAACATGTGCTCGGTGCGGCACAGGCCGATACCCTCGGCGCCGAACTCGCGCGCGGTCTTCGCGTCGTGCGGGGTATCCGCGTTGGCGCGGACCTTCATGCGGCGGAACTTGTCCACCCAGGCCATGACGGTGGCGAAGTCGCCCCCGACACCGGCCGCGACCATGGGCACCGCCCCTTTCATCACCTCGCCGGTGGAGCCGTCCAGGGTGATCACGTCACCCTTCTTGATCACGGTGCCGTCCTTGGCGACGAACTGGCCGCCGTGGTAGTCGACCTTGATGTCGCCGCAGCCGGCCACGCAGCACTTGCCCATGCCGCGGGCGACCACCGCCGCGTGCGAGGTCATGCCGCCGCGGGCGGTGAGGATGCCCTGGGCGGCGTGCATACCGTGGATGTCCTCAGGGGAGGTCTCGACGCGCACCAGGATCACCTTGTGGCCCAGTTTCGCGGCGCTCTCCGCCTCGTCGGCGGTGAACACCACCTCGCCGGAAGCGGCGCCCGGGGAGGCCGGGAGCCCCTTGGCGATCACGGTACGGGGTGCCTTGGGATCGAGGGAGGGGTGCAGCAGCTGGTCGAGCTGGGAGGGGGCCACGCGCAGCACGGCGGTCTTCTCGTCGATCAACTTCTCGGCCACCATGTCCACGGCGATCTTCAGGGCCGCCTTCGCGGTCCTCTTGCCGCTTCTGCACTGCAGCATGTAGAGGATCCCCTTCTCGATGGTGAACTCGATGTCCTGCATGTCCTTGTAGTGGCGCTCCAGGATGTCGCGGATACCGACCAGCTGCTGGTAGCACTCGGGGAGCACCTCCTCCATGGAGGGGAGGTCGCCCGGCTTGTATTTCGCGCGGTTGATCGGCTGCGGGGTGCGGATGCCGGCCACCACGTCCTCTCCCTGGGCGTTGACCAGGTACTCGCCGTAGAAGTAGTTCTCGCCGGTGGAGGGGTCGCGGGTGAAGGCGACGCCGGTGGCGCAGTCATCCCCCATGTTGCCGAACACCATGGACTGCACGTTGACGGCGGTGCCCCACTCGGCCGGGATGTTGTTGAGTTTTCTGTAGGTGATGGCGCGCTGGTTCATCCAGGAGCCGAACACGGCGCCGATGGCGCCCCAGAGCTGTTCTTTGGGATCTTCCGGGAAGTCGACGCCCAAGGTGGCCTTGATCTTCGCCTTGAACTCGCCGACCAGTTCCTTCCAGTCGGACGCCTTCAGGTCGGTGTCGAGGTGCACGCCGCGCGCCTCTTTCTTGCGCTCCAAAAGGTGCTCCAGCTCGTCCTTGTGCATCCCCATGACGACGTCGGAGTACATCTGCACGAAACGGCGGTAGGCGTCGTAAGCGAAGCGCTCGTCACCGGACTGGGCGATGATTCCCTGCACCGTGGTGTCGTTAAGGCCCAGGTTCAGGATGGTGTCCATCATGCCCGGCATGGAGGCGCGGGCGCCGGAGCGGACCGAAACCAGGAGGGGGTTCTGGGCGTCGCCGAACTTCTTGCCCATGAGCCCCTCGACGCGGGCGAGGTTCGCCTCGACCTCGGCGGCGAGTGCGGCCGGGTACTGCTGGTTGTTCTTGTAGTACTCGGTGCAGACCTCCGTGGTGATGGTGAAACCTGCCGGAACCGGGAGACCGATGGCGGTCATCTCGGCCAGGTTGGCCCCTTTGCCACCCAGAAGTTCCTTCATTTTGGCGTTGCCGTCAGCCTTGCCTGCGCCAAAAAAGTAGACGTACTGCGTTCCCATGTGCACCCTCCTTAGACGTTTTTAATAAATTTGGAGCTAAAAGTATACACACAAACCGAAAAAGGCAAACAGCCGCCGGGAGTTGCACCCGGACGGCTGTTTACGTGAGCGTCAGATAAGTCGTTGTGCTGCTGCGTTGGCCTGTTCCAGGGTGCTGCATCCCGGGGTCAGCTGTCGCAGTCTTTTCATGCCGACAACCTCGCGAAATCAGCGAGGCTCCCGAAGAGCCTTGCGATGGAGGTCAAAAGCGCCAGGCGGTTCTGACGCACCTTCTCGTCCTCCGCCATGACCATGACCTTGTCGAAGAAGGCGTCGACGGTGGTCTTCAGGGTGGCGATCTCGGTGAGGGCGGCCAGGTAGTCGGCGCCGGAGAGAGCCGCGTCCACCTTCTTTTTCACCTGCTGCTGCGCCTCGTAGAGTGCCCCTTCTGCCGGCTCCTGGAAGAGTGCGGTGGCAACCGGGGTGTCCACCCCTTCCTTGACGATGTTCCCCACGCGCTTGAAGGCGCCTGCCAGGGCAGCGAAGTCGTCACGCTTTCTGAACTCGGCGAGCGCCTGGATCTTGGCGGCAGCCTCGACCAGGTCGTCGAAGGAGACCGAGACCACGGCGTCCACCACGTCGGAGGGGTAGCGATCCGCCATCAGGTTCACGAAACGGCCGCGGAAGAACTCGATGACGTCCTTGTAGACGTCGTCGACGGGGCGGGTCGCCTTGGCGGCCAAAAGCTGCAGGGAAGCCTTGACCAAGCCGGAGATCGGCTCGCGGTACCCTTTGTCGAGGATGATGTTGATGATCCCCAGAGCCGAGCGGCGCAGGGCGTAGGGGTCGGCGGAGCCGGTGGGGATGAGCCCCACGCTGAAGCAGCCGCAGATGGTGTCGGTCTTGTCCGCCAGCGAGACGAACGCGCCGATGTCGGAAGCCGGGAGCTCGCCGCCGGCCTGGGTCGGCAGGTAGTGCTCGGCGATGGCGTTGGCGACCGCGGCATCCTCGCCGTCATGCAGGGCGTACTCGCGCCCCATGATCCCCTGTACCTCGGGGAATTCGCCTACCATGCCGGAGACGAGGTCCGCCTTGCACAGTGTGGCGGCGCGGGCGGCCTTGTCGACCACCGCCGGGTTGTGGCGCTGCGCGAGCCCCTTGGCGAGCTCGCGGAAGCGCTCCATCTTCTCGTAGGAGGTGCCGAGCTTCGCCTGGTAGACCACGCTTTTGAGGCTCTCCACGCGGGACTCGAGCTTCACCTTGTGGTCCTCGTCGAAGAAGAAGCGGGCGTCGGAGAGGCGGGCGCGGAGCACGCGCTCGTTTCCTTTGACCACCACCTGCGGGTCCTCGGTCAGGGTGTTGTTGATGGTGATGAAGCCCGGCAGCAGTTTCCCCTGGTCGTCCACCAGGGAGAAATAGCGCTGGTGCTCGCGCATCGAGGTGATCAGGACCTCGCGCGGCACCACCAGGAAGTCCGGCGAGAAGGTGCCGTGCACCGCGGAGGGGTACTCGACCAGGAAGGAAACCTGCTCGAGGAGCGCCTCGTCGGGGAGCACGTTACCCTTGGCCTGGCGCGCAACCCGGTCGATCTCCTGGCGGATGATGGCCTTTCTCTTTTCCGGATCCGGGATCACGAAGTGGCGCTCGCACTCCTCCAGGTAGTGGGAGAGATCCCGCACCGGGAAGGTGGTGTTGGCCATGAAGCGGTGGCCGCGCGAGGCGGAACCGCTTTCGATGTTGCCGAAGGCGAAGGGAACCACGGTGCCGCCGTAGAGCGCCACGATCCAGTGGATCGGGCGGGCGAAGCGGACATCGAAGTCGGCCCAGCGCATGGACTTCTTGAAGGGGATGTTGCCGATCAGGCGCGGCAGCATCTCGGGGAGGAGTTCGGCGGTGTCGCGCCCGATCTCGCTCTTCACGGCGGCCAGGTACTCACCCTTGGGGGTCATGACCACCTTCAGGTCGGCCACGTCCACGCCCTGGCCGCGGGCGAAGCCCTGGGCGGCCTTGGTCGGGTTGCCGTCGGCGTCGTAGGCGGCGCTTTTGGCCGGCCCCATCGCGGTCAGTTCCGCGTCGGGCTGGCGCTCCGCCATCCCTTTCACCGCCAGCACCAGGCGGCGCGGTGTGCCCAGGGTCACGATCTCGCCGAATTCGATGCGGGCCGTCTCCAGCTCGCGCTTCATGAGGGCTTCCATGTCGGCCATCGCCTTGGGGACGAAGCCGGCCGGAATCTCCTCGCAACCTATCTCAAGGAAAAGATCCTTAGCCATTAGCGACCTCCTTTCAGGAGCGGGAAGCCGAGCCGCTCGCGCATCTGCAGGTATCCTTCGGCGCACAGGCGCGCCACGTTCCTCACCTTGCCGATGTAGGAGGCGCGCTCGGTGACCGAGATGGCGCCGCGGGCGTCCAGGAGGTTGAAGGTATGGGAGCATTTCATGACGTAGTCGTAGGCCGGGAGCACGAGCCCCTTCTCGACCAGGCGGATGCACTCCTTCTCGTACATCTTGAAGAGGGTGAGCAGCATGTCGACGTCAGCCTCCTCGAAGTTGTAGGTGGAGAACTCGACCTCGCTCTCGTGGTGGATGTCGCCGTACTTGACCCCTTTGACCCACTCCAGGTCGTAGACGTTGTCCACGCCCTGCAGGTACATGGCGATCCTCTCGCAGCCGTAGGTGATCTCGGCGGAGACCGGTTTCAGGTCGATGCCGCCGGCCTGCTGGAAGTAGGTGAACTGGGTGATCTCCATGCCGTCCAGCCAGACCTCCCAGCCAAGCCCCCAGGCGCCCAGGGTCGGGGATTCCCAGTCGTCCTCGACGAAGCGGATGTCGTGCTTGTTCGGGTCGATGCCGAAGGCGCGCAGGGAGTCGAGGTAGAGGTCCAGGATGTTCATGGGCGAGGGCTTCATGATCACCTGGAACTGGTAGTAGTGCTGCAGGCGGTTCGGGTTCTCGCCGTAGCGCCCGTCGGTCGGGCGCCGGGAGGGCTCCACGTACGCCACTTTCCACGGCTCGGGCCCGAGCACGCGCAGGAAGGTGGCCGGGTTGAAGGTACCCGCCCCTTTTTCCGTATCATAGGGCTGCTGGATTACGCACCCCTGTCCCGCCCAATACCCCTGCAGGGAGAGGATCAGATCCTGAAATGTCAACACGCCGCCTCCGATCAAATCGTATATTTCAAGTGGTGCAGCTTTTGGGATAAAAAAGTTTACTGTATCCAAACAGTTAGGCTCGCCAGATTACAACAGCGCGCACGGCGCTGTCAAGGAATATCACCCGCAAAACCGGTAAAAACCCGGCGCTGTCCAAAGCCCCCTCCCCTCGCGGGAGGGGGTTAGGGGGTGGGGGCAGGTGCCACATTGGTGCTAATGGCAAGTCCACCCACCCCCCTGCCCCCTCCCGTCAAGGGAGGGGGAGAGTTGGAGACAGTTCTTTAATTCGATAGTGCAAGCGGCTAACAACAGTGGGAATAATGCGCGCGGCGCGGGGGACGCCGGAGGGGTGCCGAGGAGGGTGCGGGGGAAAATCCGGTGAATTCTTCTGTTTACCCGCCGCCCCCGGAACGGTAAACTTAGCGAAGGGGTGATTCACATGAGTACGACCGGTGAAATCGTCATATTAGGATCGGGGTCCACCGCCTTCGCGGCGGCTCTCAGGGCCAAGGAACGGGGTGCCCGCTCCATCATGATCGAGCGCAGCGTGCTGGGCGGCACCTGCATCAACTGGGGCTGCATCCCGTCCAAGACCCTGATCCACTGCGCCCTGTTCCGGCACGAGGCGGAGTTGGGCGAGCGGCTGGGGCTCGGGGTGAGGCGCGACGGCGTCGACTTCCCCACACTCGACGGGCACAAGTTCGCGGTGGTGCAGGAACTAAGACAGAAGAAATACCTGGACGTGCTGGCGCAGCTCCCGGAACTCTCCGTCATCAAGGGGAAGGCGGTCTTCGTCGCCCCCGGCACGGTGCAGGTGGAGGACCGGATCATTGAAAGCGACCGCATCCTGATCGCCACCGGCGGGCACCCCCGCGTCCCCAAGATCCCAGGGCTGGAACACACCCCGTACCTGACCAGCAAGAGTGCGCTTCTACTGAAGACCCTGCCGGAGTCCCTCACCGTCGTCGGGGGCGGCGTCATCGCCCTGGAGCTGGGGCAGATGTTCCACAGGCTCGGGGTCCCGGTAACCGTCCTGGAACACGGCGCGCGCGTGCTTCCCGCAGTGGAACCGGAGCCGGCGCTGGCGCTGCAAAAGGCGCTTGAGGCGGAAGGGATGAAGGTCGTGGTGGGTGCCGCCATCTGCTCGGTGGCGCGCGACGGCGCAGGCGTGCGGGTCGAGGCGCTGATCGACGGCGAGCCGCGCGAGTTCCGCTCACAGCAATTGCTTCTGGCGGTAGGTACCGCCCCCGCCACCGAAGGGATCGGGCTGGAGCAGGCCGGGGTGGAACTGGACCCGCGCGGCTTCATCAAGGTGGACAGCGAGATGCGCACCACGGCGCCCGGGATATGGGCGGCCGGCGACGTCACCGGAGGCATGCAGATCGCCACGGTGGGGGCCCGCGAGGGGATCGCCGCCGTGGACAACATGCTGCAGACCGGATGCCACTGCGAGCTTGACTACCAGAGCCTCCCCATGGCGATCTTCACCGACCCCGAGGTGGCCATGGTGGGCTACGGCGAGGAAGCGGCCCGGCAGGCAGGTTTCGACGTGGAGAGCCAGACCATACCCGCCTCCGCCATCCCCAAGGCTCATGTCACCGGGGCGCTGGACGGTGCGGTCAAGATCGTCGCCGACCGCGTCACCGACCGCATCCTCGGCGTCCACCTCTGCCTGCATCGCGGCGCCGACATCATCAACGAGGCTGCCCTCGCCATCCGCTGCCGGATGACCGTGGCCGAGCTCGCCGACACGCTGCACGTCTACCCCTCCATGGGCGAAGGGCTGCGCCTGTGCGCCCAGGCCTTCAACCGCGACCTGACCCAGCTCTCCTGCTGCGCCGAATAAACGGCATTAATCGCCGCCGTCCGCGACTTTACCCCAACATTAGAATTGACAACTTATTCATGAAGGAATACCATGCAACCCGCGTCCGAGCCGCTCCGGCGGCACGGTCTGCCGGTGCAACCTTTTATGATGCAATGCGTGATGATCGAGGGGAATATCAATGGCGGCTGAAGTTCTGTTCGTGGATGACAACAAGCTGATCTTGGAAACCTCCGTGGACCTGTTCCGGTCGCACGGCATCGACCTGCTCACCGCCACCAACGCCGCTGAAGCCCTGGAGCTGTTCAGGCATCACGAAATCGCGGTGGTGGTCTCGGACAACCGGATGCCGGGGATGTCCGGGCTCGACTTTCTCACCGAACTGCGCCGGGTATCCCCGGACACCGTCAAGGTCCTCATCTCCGCCTACGTCGACCTCGCCACGGCGCTGGCCGCCATCAACAACTCAGAGGTGTTTCGCTACCTGCTGAAACCGTGGAAATCACAGGAAATCCTGGACGTGGTACAGGAAGGACTCAGGCGCTACCGGATCGTGCAGTCCATGAGGCGGGAGGACGAGGCGGTGCTGCGTTCCCTGGCCCAGACCATCGAGCTCAAGGACCCCAACACCAAAGGGCACTGCGACCGGGTGGCGGTCTATGCCCTGCTGATCGCCGAAGCGATGGGGCTCTCCAAGGATACCCTGCGCCAGATCAAGTACGGCAGCTGGCTGCACGACTGCGGCAAGATCGGCATTTCGGAACTGATCCTGAACGGCAGCAGCCGGCTCAACGAGGATGAGTTCAGGACCATGAAGCTGCACACCGACTGGGGTGCGGACCTGGCGGAAAAGGCGAGGCTTTCGGAGCTCGCCAAGAACATCATCCGCCACCATCACGAGAAGTACGACGGGACCGGCTATCCCCTGGGGCTCAAGGGCGAGGCGATTCCGCTGGAAGCACGCATCGTCGCGGTCGCCGATGTCTACGACGCGCTCACCACGGACCGCTCCTACCGCGCCAGGTTCCCCGAGGGGGAGGCCCGGGAGATGGTGCGTTCCATGAGCGGCGAGGCGCTCGACCCCGGCATCGTGGAGGTCTTCCTCGAGGTGGTGCCGGCAGGCCCCCTCCCCTCTTCCGAAGAGGTCCTCGGCGAGGTACCGCCCGGCGAAGCGCCCCCGAAGCGCCCCAACCTCACCCTCGTGCGCGCCCAGGCCTAGGGCGCCTCATCTCCCCCCGTCCGGAAACCATCTCCGCACCACGAAAGCCCCGGCCCCGGCGCTCCCCTTGGGGAAGCTGTCCGCGGGCTTTCTCGTTTTCATGATCTGCCTGAGCAGCTCGAGTTTCGGGGTCATCATCACCCCGCCGGGCTTCCCGCCGCACCCCATCCTGCTTTCGATGATGGAATCGTCATCGAGCACCACCATCACGTGCCCGTTCCAGACCAGTAGATCCAAAGGCTCGAGCTTGCGCGCGATCGCCTCGGCGGAGAGCCCCGCCACCGGGACCGCCCGCCCGTAACCGGTGAGCGTCGAGGTGTTCCTGGGCGTGAAGCCGTCGGTCGCCTGGTAGAGGAGCCCGGAGCAGTCCACCCCGGCCAGGGGATCCCCCTGCGGGTAGTACCTGCGCAGCAGCGAAACGCCGTCTTTCACATTGCCGCCCCACACGTACGGCTTGCCCAGCGCCGCCAAAAGTCGTTTCTGGATCTCCGGGAGCTCCGGGAGGTGGCGCGGGCGCTCGGTGGCCTGGCTACCGGCAGCCTCAACGAAGCGGGCGTCGACGTACAACCCGGTTTTGGAAGGATAGGGATAATCGCCGGTGGTGACGCGCAGCACCTTGACGCCGTTCTTCTCGAGCTCCCCCTCCACGGTGAACAGGGTGCCCGGCAGGGCGATGAACTCGATGGGGCGCACGCCGCGGCAGGGATCGAGCGCCACCTTGCCGCTGAAACTGCCGGCGAAGTCGGGGGTATTGAGAACCGGGGCGAAGGAGAGGGCCACGGCGCGCTTTTGGGGGGCGGCAGAGGAGCTGCGAACGGAGAACGGTGGTACGGCAAGGAGCAGGGCCATCACTGCGAGCAGAAGTGTCTTCATGACCTACCTCGTGACAGGACCGGCGGGAGCGGCTTGGCAAAAGCCCGGCCGGCGGGAAAGCGGCGGGTGCCGCAGGTTGTGCGCGGGCGGGGCCGCGATCAGTCGCCGAAGGCCGCCGCAAGCGGCAGCAGGTGCACCCCCGTCCCCTTCAAAAGCGGCAGCGCCAGGCGGATCCCCTTGGGCTCGTTGCCGTTGCCGTGCACCAGGATGAAGCTGCCGCGGCGCGGCTGCTCACCCTTGGCGAGCCAGGCGTCGGCACCGATCGGGACCAGGGAGAGCTCGGACAAAAGGTTCATGGCGGCGCCGTCGGAGACAAGCCCCGGGAAGCGGAAAAAGGGTGAAGGTACCAGGCCGCGGGAGAGGAGCTGCTGTTCCAGGTGAAGCACCTCGGCGCGCAGGTCGGTCCCCGGCGCCAGCAGGAAGTTGTCGGCCAGCGGCACCTTCGGGTCGTAGTGGTGGTGCCAGGAGTGGTTCACCCAGGTCACCGCCAGCCTCCCTGTGGCGACCTCACCCTTCAGGTAGGCGACCTCGTCCGGGTGGCTGTCGAGCCACACCCCGGTGACCATCACCGCCACCGGAACCGCCCTCCCCGTGGAGAGTGCCGCGGCAGCCTCGAACAGCTCCCGCTCGAAGGGGCGTTTGGAGGGGCAGAGGTCGACGGTGAGGAAGAAGCCGTCGGCACCGGTCTCGGCGCGGGTGGCGCCGCCGTTTTGCAGCCGGTGCGGACCGGCGGTGTAGCGCTTCACGGCGCGCCCGAGCCGGGTGGCGTAGAAGTCAGCGTCGGCCTCTCGCCGGGGTGCCAGGTCGGCGGCCGGCAGGTCGAAGCTCTGCAGGGTGGCGGGGTCGACCGCGAGCCGGTGCGGCACCCCCTCTTCCTTGAAGCTCCTGACGGCCCACAGATGGCGTCCCGAGCGGTCGACTACCGGCTCGCGCAGGGCGCGGTACTCGGTGATCTCCAGGGCGTGGGCGGCGCGGGGCACGGCGATGAACAACGAAAGGATCAGGAGCAGGGAGTAGCGAAGACGCATGGTGGACTCTACCGCGGGGCGCGGGTGGTCGCCGGGGACGGCGGCTAGACCAGCACCGAGCGGAGCGCGGCGTCGATCTTGTCGACGTCGACGCGGGTGTTGAAGCAGGGGCCGAAGGGGCGATCGTTGAGCACCCCGATCACCGGGAGGGGATAGCAGTCCTTGATGCCGGAGGTGAGGTCGCGCTCGCAGGCGACGGCCAGGACCAGCTTGGGGCGCTTCTCGATGATCACCTTGCGCGCCAGGGTGCCGCCGGTCGCCACCGAGATGTCGACGCTGTACTTGCGGGCCAGATCGGCGAGCCCCATGATGTCGCAGCGGCCGCAGCGCAGGCACTTGTCGATCTCGCCGGTCACCTTGATCTCGCACTCGGCGAGCTGCAGGCAGTGCGGCAGCAGGATCAGGATCCGGTCGGCGTTGATCTTCAGGCGCTGCGAAACCACCAGGGAGTTGTTCATGGCCACGAAGGACTGGCGGATGGTGTCCTTGGAGATGCCGCACAGCTTGCCGATCTGCTCGATGAGCGGGAGCAGGAACTTGATCACCACCCCGCGCATGAACCTGGTGCCGAGGATGTCCTTGCCGAGGGCCGTGGTGAGCACCAACAGGGCGGTGCCGAGTACCGCGATGCCGGAGAGGACGGCGAACAGCATCCCCACCACGCGCGGCAGATCGGGATGGATGTTGGCAAGCCCCATGGTCGGGATGTACCACCCGAGGTAGATGAGCCCCACCACAAGGAGGCAGGTCACCCCCATCAGGGCCACGAAGAGCCGCTTCTGGGGCGGCTTCTGATAGCTTTCCTTACGCCCCAACTGCAGATTCCTTCTTGCCCAGCAGCGAGCCCGCCGGCACCTTGTAACCGGCGAGAAAATCCCCGGCGGCCATCCGCTTCTTCCCTTCCAGCTGCAGCTCGCGGATCACGAGGCTTCCCTCGCCGCAGGCGACCTCGATGCCGTCGCGACCGGCGGCTACCACCTCGCCCGGGTTGCCCGTTCCGGCGGCGGTCTGCACCTTGTACACCTTCAACAGCTTGTCGTCCAGGAAGCTGAAGGCGCCGGGCCACGGGGTCATGCCGCGCACCTGGTTCTTGATGTCCTGCGCGCTCCTGGTCCAGTCGATGAGGCCGTCTTCCTTCTTCATAATGGGGGCGTAGCAGGTGAGGGCGTCGTCCTGTTTCTCCGGGACGAGCTCGCCGGCGACCAGGCGGTCCAGGGTCTGGGCCAGAAGCTCCGCGCCCAGCTGCGACATGCGGTCGTGCAGACTCTGCGTGTCCTCGTCGGGGTCGATCGGGGTGGCGCTTTTCAGGAGCATGTCGCCGGTGTCGAGACCGACGTCCATCATCATGGTGGTCACCCCGGTCTCGGTCTCGCCGTTGATGATGCACCAGTTGAGCGGCGCGGCGCCACGGTAGCGCGGCAAAAGCGAGGCGTGCACGTTGATGCAGCCGTGTGTGGGAATATCCAAAAGCGCCTTGGGGAGGATCTGCCCGAAGGCGATCACCACGATCAGGTCCGGCTCCAGGGCGCGGATCTGATCGATCGACTCGGGGAGACGCACCTTCACCGGCTGCAGCACCGGGATGCCGTGGCTTTCCGCCACCACCTTGACCGGCGGCGGCAGGGTCTGCTGTCCGCGCCCCTTGGGACGGTCGGGCTGGGTGACCACGGCCACCACGTTTTCACCGCGCTCGATCAGGGTGCGCAGGGTCGGGCAGGCGAATTCGGGAGTTCCCATGAAGATGATGCGCAAACCGGTCATCGATGCTGCTCCTTTGCCTCTTCCTGGGCGCGCTGGTAGCGCTTGCGGAAGATCCCCTTCTTGAGCGGGGAGAGGTGGTCTATGAAGAGGACGCCGTCCAGGTGGTCGATCTCGTGCTGGAAGGCGATGGCCAGGAGGTCGTCGGCGCGGATCACCACCTCTTCGCCCTCCAGGTTCAGCATCTTCACCACCACGCGGGCGTGGCGGCGCACGTTGGCGGAGAACTTGGGCACCGACAGGCACCCCTCCTCCTCGTAGGCCTCGCCTTCGGCGTGGATGATCTCGGGGTTGATGGCGACGATCAGTTCGGGCTCTTCGTCCTTGCCGGACACATCGATCACCACGATGCGCTGGTGCACCCCGATCTGCGGAGCGGCCAGGCCGACGCCGGGGGCGTCGTACATGGTTTCGGCCATATCCCGCACCAGTTCGCGGGTCTTGTCAGTGATCACGGTAACCGGCAGGGAGCGCTTCTTGAGCTCCGGGTCCGGATAGGTCAATATTCTTCGTACCATATGTCCTTCCTTTGGCTATGGGGCTATCCGAGTCACTATACTAAAGGTATTAGGGAAAAATCAACGACATACTCATGAGGGAGGGGGCGCGCTCGATGCACCGGCCGACGCCGCCGCGAGTCAAAATTCCGCCGCCACGGGGCCCAAAGTCAAAAATACGACGGTCAAAAACACCGCTTGCGTCTGGCCTGTTCCAACGATATCGAGCAGTTACCGGCAGGGAACGCCTCTTGCTTGTCCCCAGGCTCGAAGCTTCGCAGCAGGAGGAAGAGATGACACGGGAATCACTGGCAGCATCGACGATACTCAAGGGAGCAAAAAACCCGGCCCCGGCGGCCCTTCTTTGCGCCGCAGCCGCCCTGCCGCACCTCCTCTCCCGGGGATGCGCCGACGCGCCGTCCCGGATACAGACCAGGCGTCCGCGCCGCCTGTGGGGGCGCGAGGACGGTTTCACCATGGCCGCTCCCCGCTAGGGAGGCCGCTCGACTACCGCCCCGTCACCAGTCTTTGTCCCATGAGGCGCGCCTTCTTAAGCGCCCGCCGCCCCGCCTCCTGGCGCTCTTCCCGCGCCGCCAGCCCCACGAACACGGTCCCCACGCAACGAGCCCCGAGCAGTTCCGCGCTCTGCCGGAGCGTCTTCACGACCGGCGTGAACAGCCGCGCCAGGAATCCCGGCGCCGCACTCGCCGCCACCAGCACCGCCCGCCTGGGCTTCTCCTTGCTGCGCACCTTGGGCGCGGGCACTCCCCAGGGCCAGTAGGCGTAGCAGACCAGCCGCTCCACGAACCTTTTGGTCAACGCCGTCACCGACCAGAAGTTGGTCGGCGAAGCGAGCACCAGCCCCTCACACCCTTCCACCAGATCCAGCACCCGGGCCATCTCGTCGGCGACCGGGCAGATGCCGCGCGCGCCTCCCGGCGTCTGGGTGCAGAGCCGGCAGTTGGTGCAGAACTCGATGTGGGTGTCCAGGAGGTAGACCTTGTGCACCTGCGCACCGGCTTGGGCGGCGCCGGCCAGCACCGCGTCGACGACCTGGTCGACCATGCCCCCCTTACGGTAGCTCCCCACGATGGCGACGACCTTCACCGCGTCCCCCATGATGCCTCCGCAGAGTACTTACTTTGCTTCCTCGTCGCGCGCGGCCTGTTCGGCCCGCGCCTTGCGCTCCAGTTTCCTTCTGCGGCGCCCGCCCAGGAAGGATTCCTCGATCACGATGAAAACGAACAGCACGATGAAAAGGGCGAAGATGACGCCCAGGATCTTGAACAGCAGGGTCATGTTGCGCGTGCTCCTTAGTTACCGACTCGCCCGGGGAGCCCGGACCGGCGGCTACTATACCGATCCCGCGCCCCCTGTCAAGGCAAACCCGCTAGCCGTTGCCGGTGAGCTTCTTCCAGCCGCTGCCGGCCAGTTCCAGCACCCCGTCCATGGTGCGCCGGTAGAACTTCTTGACCGGCATGCGGTTCACCAGGATCTCCTCGCCGCTTCTCTCCAGGCTCACCGGCTCACCGGATTTGAGCTGCGCGATCTCCGCGTAGTGCTCGCCGCCGACGCCGAACAGGAAGGAGTGGCGCTGGCCGTGGGCCAGGCAGGAGACGATGAGGATGATACCTTCCGGGGCGCCGGTCTTGAAGTCGAAGCGGGTGGTGGCGGCGACGAAGCGCCCCTGCACCGGCTCGCCGTTCAAAAGCTCGTTGACGCTCAGGTTCTTGGGCTTCATGCGCCCCAGGGGGGGGAGTCCCCAGGGGGAGAGTTCGGGGCGGGAGCGCTGGCGGTAATGGCTGGTGCGCTCCAGGAGCGTGACCACGTTGTTGTTGATCGGGCCGCCGATGGAGTGGGCGAGCCCCATCTGGAAGCGCCCGCCGGTGATCAAGCGGTGGTTCTCGACGATCTGGATCATGCCGGTCGCCCCCAGCGGGTGGCCGCGCCCCTTCAGGCCGCCGGTGATGTTGGTGGGGAAGCTGCCAAACTCGCCGGTCAGCTCGTCGTTCAAGAGCGCCTCGAGGATGCGGCGCCGGGGTACGAAGCCCAGGTCCACCATGTTGATGGGGCCGAAGCCGTTGAAGGGGTCGTGCATGTTGACGTGGATCTTGCCGGCGAAGTCGGTGATCTTCCTGATGCCGGCCATGGCGTAGGCCTCGGCGGCGGCGCGCACCGTGGCGGGGAAGCTGTGGAAGTAGGGACGGTCGGCGATGGTGGGGATGTCGGTCGCGCTCCCCACCCCGGAGACGATCACCTCGTGCGGCGCGGCGGAGAGGAGGACGGCGGCCACCCCGTCGGACATGGGGCAGAAATCGTGGTAGCGCAGCGGCCACCAGTAGCGGTAGTTCTTGCCTGTGACGATCTGGCGGTAGTACTCCTCGAGCGGGATCTCGAAGTTCAGGTGGGCGTCGGGGTTTCTGGCGGCGAAGCGGTGCGCCCTTTGGGTCAAAAGGGCCGAGAAGGCGGTCCACTCTTCCGTGGAGAGCTTGAGCCGCTCGATCAGCGAGCGCGCCACCAGGGCGCCGCAGGCGGGCATCGAGAGCCCGAACTCGGCCTCGTCCTTGTCGATCACGCCGGCGACGATGCGGGTCGCCTGGCCGGTGGAGACGTCGCTCATCTTCTGGATGCCGATGGCGAGCACGTGATCGCAGCGCCCGGAGGCGATCTGCAGGTAGGCGTATTCGAGGGCCGAGGCGCCGGAGGAGGAGGCGGTGTCGATCAGCACCGACTTCGCCCCGGAGATGCCGAGCACCCCGGCGATCTTGGCGGCGGTGTTGTCCACCCCGGAGAAGGCGACCGGGTTCTGGCACCCGACCACGACCGCCCCCACCTCGGAGCGGCGGATCCGGCTCCCGGCGAACACCTCGCCGGCCTTTTCGGCCATCTCCAAGAAGCTCAGCGCCTCGCGCTCGCGGCCGTTGTAGCGCCCCACCGGGGCCGCATACGAGGAGGCGACGTAGACCTCCCTGGGTTTGAATTGCTGCGTCACGGTTCCCTCCTGCAAGGGGCGCCCCGCCACCGTCCGGCGGCTGAATAGCCTTGCCAGCGCCCGCCCACTCTGCTATGTATTAGAACGCTGTCACAACATATCATTCAAGGTGGTTTTCATGGTAGAAAAAATTAAGAATATTGTTGTATTTGTCAAGGACATCAAGGCCGCGCGCCGTTTTTATCGGGAACAGCTGGGGCTTCCCGCCGGGCAGGAGACCGAGTACATGATGGAGTTCCTCCCTACCGAGGGGACCGCTCTGGGCGTGTCGCTGGCCATGCACGAGGCGGCGCAGAAGCTGGTGGGGCGCCACACCGGCATCACCTTCACCGTGAAAGGGCTTGAAGAGCTCTACGCCCGGCTCACCAAGGAAGGGGTCCGTTTCACCGAGCCCCTGGAGAAGAGCCCGTGGGGCAAAATGGCGGTTGTCGCCGACCCGGACGGCAACGAGTTCGCCCTGGTGGAGATGTGAGAGCTTTTTTGATTTCCGCACTGCTCATGGCCGGCGCCGCTTCGGCGGCCCTGGCCGCCCTCCCTGCGCCGCGCCCCTACAGCGGCTGCGGCGTCCTGATTCTCAGGCAGGGGGCGGGATGGCAGCCGGAAAGCCTCCCCCTGTACCGGGAACCGGGGGTGCAGCGGGTGACCGAGACCACGCCGCAGGCGCTGCCGCGTCTTGCCGGGGACGACACGGAGCCGCTTGTGGCCGCGAGCGAGCGGCGCGGCGGCTGGGTTCGGGTGGCGCTGGACGAGGCGGGACGCCAGGGGTGGCTGGAAAAGGCCCGCGGCTGGGAGTACCGCGAGTGGCGCGACTTCCTCCCCGGGCGCACGGTGCGCCTGCTCCCGGGCCTGAAGAAGGAGTGGTACCAGCTGCGGCTGGCCCCGGGGGGGGAGGCGAGCCCCGCGCCGCCGCTGTCCCGGGACCGGGAGCTCAAGGTCCTGGAGGTGGCAAAGGAGTGGGTCAGGGTCGAGGCACCGGCCGGGTGGCTGCGCTGGCGCGACCCCGACGGCAGACTCACCGTCTCGCTGAAGTAGCCGCTGAAACAGAAAAAGCATTGACATTGATATCCCTGCATGTTATTTGAGGCGTCATGTATACTAACAACGTTACATCACGTGGCACAGTCCACGCGGCAGCAGCGGCCAGACACTTCTAGAGCCGCCACTGCTGATTAGAAAAATAGATTTCTACTAAAGGCCGTGGGGGACCCCCACGGCCTTTTTTTATAAAAAATTCGCTTTAGTCCGGCAGATACATACCAATCAGGGGGGAAAGAATGCGCAACGAAATAGTCACTCCCGGCGCGGGAGAGCTTACCTACGAAATCCGAAACATCGTCACTGTGGCCGAGAAAGTCCAGCGTCTCGGGGTGAAGATCAACTGGGAGAACATCGGGGACCCCATCGTCAAGGGAGAGACCATCCCGCTCTGGATGAAGGAGATCGTTGCGGCCGAGGCGATGCACGACGAGAGCTACGCCTACTGCCCCACCCGCGGCGTCCTGGAGACCCGCGAGTTCATCTGCGAGATCACCAACAAACGCGGGGGCGCGCAGATCACCCCGGACGACATCATCTTCTTCAACGGCCTGGGCGACGCCATCGCCAAGGTCTACGGGAACCTCAGGGCCGAAAGCCGCGTGCTGATGCCCTCGCCCACCTACACCACGCACTCCATCGGCGAGGCGGCCCACGCCAACGCGGTCCCGGTCTGCTATCGCCTGAAGCCGGAGGACAACTGGTACCCCGACATGGACGACCTCGAGTGCCACGTGAAGTACAACCCGCAGATCTCCGGGATCATGATCATCAACCCGGACAACCCGACCGGCATGGTCTACCCCCCCGAGGTGCTCAAACAGATCGTGGCCATCGCCAAGAAGTACGACCTGTTCCTGATCGCCGACGAGGTGTACAGCAACATCGTCTACAACGGCGAGCACACGGTCCCCATCTCCGACGTGATCGGCGAGGTCCCGGCCATCGCCATGAAGGGGATCTCCAAGGAACTCCCCTGGCCCGGCTCGCGCTGCGGCTGGATCGAGGTCTACAACGGCGAGCGCGACCCGCGCTTCAAGAAGTTCGTCAACTCCATCCTCTCCTCCAAGATGAACGAGGTCTGCTCCACCACGCTGCCGCAGCGCTGCCTCCCCGCCGTGATGAAGCACCCGGAGTACCACAACTACCTGAAGGAGCGCATCGGGCGTTACGAGAAGATGAGCAACATCATGTACGAAGCGCTCTCCCGGGTCCCGCAGCTGTCGGTGAACCGCACCAACGGCGCCTTCTACATGGCGGTCCCGTTCAAGCAGGGGGTGTTGAACGACACCCAGAGCCTGCCGATCCAGAACCCGGAGATCCGCGCGCTGGTGGAAGGGATCGTGAACCAGCCCGGCGTCGCCCCGGACAAGCGCTTCGTCTACTACATCCTGGCCCACACCGGGATCTGCGTGGTGCCGCTCTCCTCGTTCAACACGGAGCTTTTGGGCTTCCGCGTCACGCTGCTTGAGCGCGACGAGGCGGAGTGCCGCAAGATCTACCGCACCCTGACCGAGAACATCGCCGCCTACCTCGCCTCCTAAGCCGGGCCGGCTCCCCCTCCGCTCCCCCCCCTCCCTTGACGGGCCTGCGCGCCGAAGCGCTTCGTCCCGCGGAGGCGGGAGGGGGGTGGGGGAACCTGCCATCAGCGCAAATGTGGCGCCTACCCCCACCCCCTACCCCTCCCGCTGTATAGACCGGAGTCAAGGGTGACAGTCGTTCGGAGACATGGGTGACACTTTTTTCTCACCAATCCGGATCTCCCGGAGCTTGTGGTGGCAGTAGTAAATCAAAAATGTTCCGTCCTGATCCGTGGGGCGAAAAGCAACCGGTTCCCCTCGTAACGCCCTGGAGACCCTGAACACTTGGCCTTTGAAGAAGACGATCCCTTTGTCCTGCACTTTTCGGACGTGATCACCGGGCGCATACTCGATTCGCGGTGGCACCTCTGGGTACATCCGTGCACTTGGCTGATAGCGGGTAACTGGCGGCTTTTGCCCTAATGACTCATGTGGCCGCTTTGAGTTGTACAAGACTCTAAACTCGTCAAAAGCTTGTTGGCATTGAGCTAAATCGTCGAAATTTTTACCAGCTATTGCTTCTACAAGCAGGGTGCGGTGAAACCGCTCGTCTTTACCCTGGGTCTGAGGGTGGTATGGCCGTGAATGACTCACACCTACTCCGAGCCGGATTAACCAGGCTGTCAGCACAGTGAGTTGGTATTCTCCGTCGTCTCCCCAGGGACTGCCATTATCCATGGTCATTCGGTCTGGCAATCCGTAGTTTCGAAAGGCGGCAACAAGAGCATTCTTTACGCTAGCAGTTGTCTCGTCGCCACAAGCTTGGAGCACCAGGTTGTAGCGAGAGTGGTCATCTAGGACCGTCAACGGGTGACAGCGGCCCTGACGGGTTAGAAAATGGCCTTTGAAGTCCATCTGCCACAGAGCATTCGGGTGGGGATGCTCAAAACGAATAAAAGCCCTGTGCTTTGCGGACTCTGCCGGGGCTAACTGACCGTTACGGCGTAAGATCTCAGTAATCGTGGAAGCTGCAGGGAACACTTGTTTCCCGTCTGCTTCCAGACAAGCCTTGATCTTACGGCCACCCCAAGCCGGGTGCTCTTTTCTAAGCGCAAGGATTGCACTCTCGACGGAGACATCAGTCTGTACAGGACTGTTATGGGGGCGTCGAGAGCAGTCGTAAAGGCCAGCATCTCCATGCTCCTTATACCGACGAATCCACTTATAGCCTTTGTCGCGGCTGATGTTGAACTGCCGACAAAGCTGCGAAATATTGCTGCCGTCTTGAATCGCTAACATCACGAACTCTGTCCTGAGGGTCATGGTCGTCACCTCTTGCCAAGGCATGCCCACCTCCAAAGAGGGAAGTAATTTCTTGGCAATAAGTGTCACCCATGTCTCCGAACATGTGTAACCTATGTCTCCGGTCTATACACCCGCGAGGGGAGGGGGGACAACATCGCCCCGCACCGCCTCCCCCTTTTTTGCCGCAAGTGGACGTCTTGATTGACTATTGAGCCGCAGTTATGCTATCCATTCACCATTTGGGCAGCATCCTCATCACCGTAGGGGTTCAGATGGCCTCGGTTGCACCGGAAAGAAGGCAGTCGGCGGCAAACGCCCGCAGCGTGGCACATGCTTAACGGCATAACCGGCAGCGTCGAACCGGATATCGCCCCAGACACCTTCGAGGTCATCGGGCGCATCCTCAAAGCCCGCTCGGGGTTCACCCTGGACGGGTACAAGGACAAATGCGTCAAGCGGCGCATCCATATCCGGGTCCGCGCCACCCATTCCCCCTCCCCCGAGGCGTACGGCGAGCTCCTCACCCGCAGCACCGCCGAACAGGACCACCTGCTCCGGGTCCTCACCATCCACGTCTCCCATTTCTTCCGCAATCCGCCCGTTTTCGAAAAACTCGGCGCCGAGATCCTGCCGCAGCTCCTCGAGCAGCGCGACCAGGTCCGCGCCTTGAGCGTCGGCTGCGCCGGCGGAGAGGAACCCTACACCCTCGCGCTGCTGATGAAGGAGCGCTTTCCCGAGGCGGTCGACGCGGGGCGGGTCACCATCTTGGCCGTGGACGTGGATGCGGGGATCCTGGATCAGGCACGGGAGGCGCTGTACCACCCGGACCGGCTCGCGGAGCTCCCCCCGGGGGTCCTGGAGCGCCGGTTTTCCCCCGAGGGGGGGCGTTACCGCCTGGCGAGCGAGGTCCGCAGCCAGGTCCTTTTCGAGCACGCCGACCTGAACCACCGGCAGGGATGGGACCCCTGCGATCTCATCCTTTGTCGCAACGTACTGATCTATTTCGAGAGGGAGCGGCAGGAGACCATCCTGAATAGCTTCGCCGACGCCCTTTCCCCGGGAGGCTACTTGGTGCTGGGCAAGGCGGAAACCCTGTTCGGCACCGCCCGCAAGCGCTTCCGGACCATCTGCCCCGTGGAGCGGATCTACCGGGCCCTGTAACGATTTCTTAAGCAGGAAAAGGAGCAATTCCCCCATGTACATCCAAATCGGCTACAAGTTCATCCTCGGCTTTCTGGCCGTGGTCGCCGCCGTCGTCTTCGTTCCCGCTGCGGTGCAGCACCTGCAGTACTCGCCCGAGCTCACCAGTGTCCTCTCTTACGTGGTGGCGCTCACGGTGGGTCTGATACTGGGCTCTTTCTTCTCCCGGAGCTTCACCAAAAACATCTCCCTTTTGACCGGTGCCACCGAATCCATCAGCCAGGGGGACCTCTCCCGCGATCTCGAGTTCCCGGCGACCCGCTTCCCCGACGAGACCCACTCCATGGCGCTCTCGATCAACACGATGCAGGAGAACCTGCGCATCCTGGTACGCCAGATCAGGGAAACCTCGGAGCGGGTCTCCGAGTCCTCGCGCACCCTTTCCTCCAGCGCCCTCGAGATCAACGCCTCCACCGAGGAGGTGGCGCAGGCCATCGAGAGCATCTCGGGGGGCGCGGAGAACCAGGCGGAGATGCTGTCCAAGAGCGCCAAGGTGATCCACGAGATGGCGATCTCGGTGGACCTGGTGGCGCGCCGGGCCAAGGAGACCGCTAAGGCGGCACGGGAGACCAGCCTCACCGCGCAAAAAGGGGGCGAGCTCGCCAACGACTCGGTGGAGCGGTTGAAGAGCTTCTTCGATTCCGTCGAGCTGATCAGCATGCAGTTCATGGACCTCAACGGTAAGCTGATGCAGGTCGGCAAGATCGCCGACTTCATCGTGGAGATGTCCCGCCAGACCAACCTCCTTGCCCTGAACGCCTCCATCGAGGCGGCCCGCGCCGGCGAGTACGGCAAAGGGTTCGGCGTCGTGGCCGAGGAGGTGAGAAAGCTCGCCGACGGCAGCGCCAAGAGCGCCACCGACATCGTGGAGCTGATCGACCTGGTGAAGGTGGAGAGCCGCCGGCTGCAGGAGACCATCACCGACAGCTCGCGCGGCATCATCGTGGGCAAGAAGAACCTGGACATCACCGCGGACGCCTTCAGGGAGATCCTGGCCACCGTCGTCGAGACCGAGAGAAAGGCCAACTCCATCGCCGACCTGTCCCAGATGCAGACCACCGGCGCCGCCAAGATGGTGAGCATGGTCGACGAGATCGCCAAGGTGGCCGAGGATAACGCGGCCTCGACCGAGGAGGTCTCCGCCGCCACCGAGGAGCAGCACTCGGCCATGCAGGAGATGGTGTACCAGACCCAGGAGCTCGCCAAGCTCGCCGACGAGCTGTTGCGCTCGGTGGAGCGCTTCCAGGTCGAACCGGAGAGCGCGCCGGAGCCCGAGGCGTGACCGCCGAGCGCCTGCTCCTGTTCAGCGCGGCACGGCAGCAGTTCGCCCTGAACCTGCAGGAGGTCTGCGAGGTGATGGAGCCGCAGCAGTGCTACCCCTTTGCGGGAGCGCCGCCCCACTACCTGGGGCTGATCAACTTCCACGGCAACCTCACCGCGCTGGTGGACCTGGCCGGCTACCTGCGCCTGCCGGGGCGCCCGCTACCGGGGAAGATCCTGGTCATCGACACCCGGCTTGCCCACCTCGCCCTCAAGGTGGATGCGGTCGGCTCCATCCTTGATGCCGGCAGCATCACCGGCGCCAGCAGCCATGACGACCCGCTCACCGAGGCGCTGCTCGAGACGCCGCAGGGGAGCGTGCGCCTGCTCCGCCTGGCAACACTTTTGGACGGCCTGGAGCAGGAGCTGCAAGAATCCGCCCCCAACAATGCCAAACCAGGAGGTACCTGATGGCCTTGAAGGTCATGATAGTTGACGACTCCCTTTTCATGAGGAAAATGCTGCGCGATATCCTCGTGGAGGAGGGGTACGAGATAGCCGACGAGGCATCCGACGGCGTGGAAGCGGTGGCGAAATACAAGGAATGTCTCCCCGACCTGGTCACCCTGGACATCGTCATGCCCAACAAGAGCGGGATCGAGGCGCTGCAAGAGATCATGGCCTATGACGCCGGGGCCCGCGTGGTGATGTGTTCCGCCATCGGCCAGGAGGCACTCACCACCGCGGCGGCCGAGGCCGGCGCCAAGGCCTTCATACTGAAGCCGTTCAACCCCGAGCTGGTCACCCGAGTGCTCAGGGAAGTGGCCCAGGGGTAACCGATGGACATGTCGCAGTACAAAGCCCTCTTTCTCTCGGAATCCCGGGAGTACCTGCGTACCATCGCGGAGCAGGTAGTGGCCCTCGAGCAGTCGCCCGGGGAGCGCAGCGCCGTCGACGCCCTGTTTCGCGGCGCGCACTCGCTCAAAGGGATGGCCGCCTCGATGGAGTACGGCGACGTGGTGGTGGTGGCCCACAGCATGGAGGACCTGATGGCGCGGGTGCGCGACGGCGCCCTCCCCTTCGACGCCGGGGTGGCCGACCTCCTTCTGGAGGGGGTCGACCTGATCGACGTGCTGCTTGACGACGTGGAGCAGGAGCGTCCCTCCACCCTCCCCACCGGCGATTATGCGCAGCGGCTCGCGCTCTACACGCCGGCCGCGGCCAAGGCGGCCGCAGTCGACCAGGCGGAGCCGAGGGGCGCCGCCGCCGATGCCGTACCCTCCCCCGCAGCAGACGCCCCCGCACCGCCCGCCGAGGCGGAAAAGGCGAAGGAACCGGTCGGCGAGGCGGGGGGCACGGTGCGGGTGAAAACCGAGCTGCTGGACCACCTGATCAACCTGACCGGCGAGCTGGTGACCAACAAACAACGCCTTTTGAACATCGGTCGGGAGCTCGCCTCCCCGGCGCTCAACGACGCCGTCTCCGAGACGGCGAAGCTTTTGCGGGCCCTGCACGACGAGGTGATGAAGGTGCGCCTGATGCCTTTCGAGGCGATCAGCGACCGTTTCCAGCGCTCGGTGCGTTCCGTCGCCAAGAAAAGCGGCAAGGAGATCCATTTCGAGCTGACCGGGCGTGAGATCGGGCTGGACCGCGGTATGCTGGAGCAGCTGGTCGACCCGCTGAACCACATCCTCAGAAACGCCGTGGACCACGGCATCGAGGAGAGCGGCGAGCGGGAGCAGGCCGGCAAGCCGGCGCGGGGAACGGTGTGGCTCGCGGTAAGCCGGGACCGGGACCGCATCCAGATCACCGTGCGCGACGACGGCCGCGGCATGGAACCCAAGGCCATGATCGAGGCCGCCATCGCCAAGGGGCTTTTGACACCCGAGGAGGGTGAGCTGCTCTCGCCGCGCCAGGCGCTGATGCTCTCCTGCATCCCCGGCTTCTCCACCGCCAAAGAGGTCACCGACATCTCCGGCCGGGGGGTCGGCATGGACGCCGTCAACGCGGCTATCCAGAAGCTGGGGGGAACCCTCGGCATCGAGAGCGAGCCCGGCCTAGGCACCACCATCACGCTCAGGCTGCCGCTCACCATCGCCATCATCCACGCGCTTGTAGTGCAGATAGGCCAGGTGAAGGCGGCCATCCCGGTGAACGCGGTGCAGCGCACAGTGGAGCTGTCCCGCAGACAGATCGAAACCATGGGCAAGAGGCAGATGTTCCAACTCGACGACGAGGCGATTCCGCTTCTGTCGCTGAACCGCGTGCTCGGGCTGCCGCTGGGGCGCTTCCCGGACGGCATCCTCCCCCTGTTCGTCACCGAGGCCAGGGGACGCCGGGTCGGCATCGTCGTGGACCGTCTCCTCGGGCAGCACGAGCTGTTCGTGAAGCAACTGGGAAGGCCGCTGTCCAAGATGGCCGGGGTGGCCGGCGGCGCGACCCTGGGCGACGGCGAGATCGTTGCCATCCTCGACCTGGCCGGACTGCTGTGAACCGTTTCGCGACCCTCAGCCGCCGTTTCCCCCGCCGGGAGCGGCTCATCTCGGGAGGCTAACATGCCGCACCACAACCTGCACGATGGCGAACTCAAGGCGCTCACCCAGGTGTGCAACACCGGTATGCAGCACGCAGCGATCGCCCTGTCCCAGCTGATGGGGAAGAGTGTGAGCATTCAGGTGCCCCGGCTCCAGGTGCTGGAGGGCTCGGCCCTGCCCCACCTGCTCGATTCCCATGAGGCGACCGCCCTGCAGCTGCAGATCCTCGGCAACGTGCGCGGCAGCATCCTGATCCTTTTGCTCCAGGAGAACGCCCGGCACATCCTGGAGCTGCTTTTAGGTGAACTCCCCAAGGAAGGTGCGCCGCTTTCCGAGATGGAACGCGCCACCTTGATGGAGGTGGGGAACATCCTTGCCTCGGCGTGCCTCAACGCCCTGGGGAGTTCCCTCAAGATGACCCTGCTCCCGTCGGTGCCCGCCCTGAGCACCGGCCCGGGAAGCGAGATCCTCGTGCGCGCCCTGGACCGCGGCGACGGCGACAACGCAGTGGTGATGATGGACGCGATGTTCACGGTCTCCGATTCCCTGTGCGGCGGGAGCATCTTCCTCATGCCCGCGCCCGCCTCGCTTGCCGCTCTGCTGGGCGCCCTGGAGCAATGAAAGGTTGCACCTTACCCGGTTGTATGTCAGAATGCCCGGTCAAACTGCTGCCACTGCGGCACATTGTAGGGGACTGGCTCCACAGGTGTCTGTCCCCTTTTCACTACTTTCAGAGGTCGAAGCTATGAAATTCGCCAGAACCGCCGTCCTGTGTCTCGCCCTGATCGCCCTCAACGCCGGTGTGGCCCTTTGCGCCGAGCTCTCCCAGGTAGTGCGCACCATCGAGCAGGGGTACGGGTCCTTGAACGACCTGCAGGCAGACTTCAGCCAGAGAAGCAGCATCAAGGCAATGAAGCGCGAGGAGAAGGGTGCCGGTGAGCTCCTGCTGAAGAAGGGAGGGGGCAAGGAGTCCATGTTCCGCTTCAACTACACCAAGCCCAAGCAGCAGATCGTTTCCAACGGCAAGACGGTGTGGTACTACATCCCGGACCAGAAGCAGGTCATGGTGATGGATCTGGCGCAACTCCTGGAGGCGAGTAACGGCATCGCCATGAACTACCTCTCGGGCCTGGGGCAGGTTTCCAAGGATTTCAGCATCGCGTTTGCCGCCGAGCAAAAGGACAAGAGCGGCAACTACCAGCTGGAGCTCACCCCGCACAAGAAGAGCCCGGCCATGGCCAAGCTCCTCTTGACCATCTCAGGCGACGCGGTGGAAAGCTTCGTGGCCAAGGGGCACCCCGGCACGCCGTTCCCGGTGCTTTCCTCCACGGTGGTCGACCAGACCGGCAACACCACCAGGATGGATTTCAGCAACGTGAAGACCAACCGCGGCATCTCCAGCGGCAAGTTCAGCTTCAAGATCCCCTCGGGGGTTCAAGTCATTAAAAGATAAAGCAGGTCAAGGTTAAGGTTGAGGTTAAGAAAGGGCTTCCGGGCCCTCAACCTTAACCTCAACCTCAACCTGAATTTTTAGGGGGTTTTATGCCGTCATTCGACATCGTTTCCAAGGTCGACATGCAGGAAGTCGACAACGCCATCAACCAGACCGTGAAGGAGATCGGGCAGCGCTACGACTTCAAAGGGTCCAAGAGCGAGGTGACCCTGGAGAAGGAAAGCATCAAGGTCCTTTCCGAGGACGACTTCAAGCTGAAGGCGGTCATCGACATCCTGCAGTCCAAGTTCGTCAAACGCAACATATCGCCCAAGGCGCTGCAGTACGGCAAGGTGGAGCAGGCCTCCGGCAGCATGGTGCGCCAGATCATCACTCTGCAGGTGGGAATCTCCAAGGAGAAGGCCAAGGAGATCGGTGCGGTCATCAAGGAAACCAAACTCAAGGTACAAAGCCAGATCCAGGACGACCAGATCCGGGTCACCGGCAAGAACATCGACGACCTCCAGGAGGTGATCCGGATCCTCAAAGGTAAGGATCTCGACATCGACATGCAGTTCGTCAACTTCAGAAGCTGATAGAAGAGGGGATTTTTTTGAACCAGAAGATTAAGGAAAAAGTGAGCCTGGTGAGCCTGGGCTGCCCGAAGAACCTGGTGGACGCCGAGGTGATGCTGGGCTACCTCTCCAAGGACGAGTACGAAGTCACCACCGATGAGATGCAGGCCGACATCATCGTGGTGAACACCTGCTCCTTCATCAAGGAGGCCAAGCAGGAGAGCATCGACACCATCCTCGACCTGGCCGACAGAAAGCACGACGCGCGCTGCAAGCTCCTGATCGTGACCGGCTGCCTGCCGCAGCGCTACCAGGAGGAGCTCGCCAAGGAGCTCCCCGAGGTGGACATCTTCATCGGCACCGGCGACTACCCGCGCATCGCGGAGATCATCGCCGAGAAGAAGGGGACCGACGCCCAGCTCTGCTACACCGGCGACCCCAACTTCGTCTACAACGACGAACTGCCGCGCCTGCAGTCCTCACCGCACTACACCGCCTACCTGAAGATCGCTGAAGGGTGCTCCAACAACTGCTCCTACTGCGTGATTCCGTCCCTGCGCGGCGCGCACCGCTCCCGCCCCTTCGCGACCCTCATGGCGGAAGCGAAGGCCCTGGTAGAGGCGGGGGTGAAGGAACTCAACCTGATCGCCCAGGACATCACCGCCTACGGCCGCGACCTGCCGGAACAGCCGAGCCTCGAGCTGCTGGTCCAGGAACTGGCAAAGCTGGAAGGTCTCAAGTGGATAAGGCTCCTCTACGCCTACCCGGACGGGGTCAGGGACTCGCTGATCGAACTGATCAAGAACGAGCCCAAGGTCTGCAAGTACCTGGATCTCCCCATCCAGCACATCTCGGATCCGGTGCTGAAGAACATGAAACGCAGAAGCGGCGAGGCCGACATCCGCGCCCTGATCGCCAAGCTGCGCAAGGAGATCCCGGACATTGCCATCCGCACCTCCCTCATCGTCGGCTTCCCCGGCGAAACCAATGAGGACTTCAAGACGCTCTTGCAGTTCGTCGAGGAGACCCGCTTCGACCGCCTCGGCGTGTTCTGCTACTCCCGCGAGGAGGGGACCCCGGCGGCGGACATGCCGGAGCAGGTTTCCGAGCGGATCAAGCGCGAGCGCCACAAGAAGCTGATGCGGACCCAGGCCCGCGTCTCTTTCAAGCACAACCGTACCCTGGTGGACAGCGAGGAGGACGTGCTGGTCGAGGGGTACAGCGAGGAAACCGAGCTGCTCTTGAAGGGTAGATCCTCCCGTCAGGCCCCGGATGTGGACGGCCAAGTGTACATCACCGCAGGCAACGCCAACGTCGGTGACATAGTGCGATTGAAGATCACTGACTCCTCTGATTACGACCTGATTGGGGAGATCATAGAGTAGGCTTTTAGTCTTGACACCGACCGCTATTGCTGTATTATTGCGTCGCTTTGCGGGACAATGACTCAAACGGAGATAGTTTATACATGACTGAAAAACCCGAAGAAATGAAAGCGATGCTCCTCAAGATGAAAGAGGAGACGCTTAAAGAGATTAACAAGACTGTCAAGTCCGGCTCCGATGCACCGATCAACGAGCCGAGCGGCGACATCTATGACCAGGCTTCCAGCGAGCGCGATCGTGAACTCGGTCTTCTGCTGGGCGACCGGGAGCGCGAGAAATTGCGTAATATCGACGAGGCTTTACTGCGTTTGGAAGAAGGCGAGTACGGCATCTGCGAGGAGTGCGAGGAAGAAATACCCATCGGGAGGCTGAAGATCGTCCCCTTCGCCCGCCACTGCGTCAAGTGCAAGGCGGACCTGGAGAAGCAGCAGGCCCAGACCAAGCGCTTCGAAGAAGACCGCGCTTACCGCGAGATCGCGCTGGGCGAGGAAGAGGAAGGGTAGCAGCTCAAAAACAAGGTGCAACGGCGGGGAAAGGCACATGAGCCTTTTTCACCCGGCCGGTGCCAGAAATACCAAGAGGGGACGGTAGCGATACCGTCCCCTCTTGCGTTTAGGCTATGCGTGTGACTGGCGGAAGCAACTCCTCCCCCCGGAGGGGGGAGGCTGGGAGGGGGGAAGATTGTAAGAGCCGCCGCGCGTCCCCCTCCCTGTCCCTCCCCCTCCGGGGGAGGGGACCGTGTTCGCTAGGGGTGGTCCACCGGCGGTGCGGTTATCAGACGCTGGTAATCCGCTTTGGTGATACCAGTGTGCCAGTGCCCGGTGGCCCTGCCGATCAGGGTGCCGCCGATGAAAACCGCCACCACCAACGCCGCATAGACCATCCCCGGCACCACCTTGCCGTTCTTCGCCTTCATCTGCAACGCCTCGGGTTTCGGGCAGGCGCTCACGCAGCGCAGGCAGCCGACACACTCCTCGGAGCAGACCCTTTCCTGGTGCATGACGTCGATATAGGACGGGCAGGCCTTGGTGCAGCCGCCGCAGGAGATGCAGGCGCTTTCATTGCGCTGCACCTTGACCGGCGACAGGCGCGACACCAGGCCGAGCAGCGCGCCGTACGGGCAGAGGAAACGGCAGAAGGGGTTTTTGAACAAGAACGAGAGCGCCAGCAACACGCCGATGACGACGAGTGGCGTACCGGACAGATTCACGAAGAAGTCGAGCATCTTCACGTCGGCCATCTTGTTGTAATCGCCGGTGATGAAGGAGGCGACGCTGTCCGGCGCCATGATCACCAGGATCGAGAACAGGAAGAAGGCAAGCAGCAGGTACTTGATCGGACGCAGCAGCCAGTCCAGCCAAAGCCATACCTTGAAGTTCTTGCCGAAAACCTTGGTCCCCACCTTCCAGCACACCTCGGTGATGGTGGACACCGGGCAGACCCAGGAGCAGAAGGAGCGCTTCAAAAGGAGAGACACCGCGATCACGGTTAAAAGGACCACCAGCGCCGCCGGGTGCACGTCGTTGATCGTGCCCAGGGTCATCCATCCCTTGAGACTGACCAGGCCGGAGATGGGGAGAAACGCCTCGACGCCGTCCGGACGCTCCACGAACGGGGTAGCTCCGCCGCTTCGGAAATGAAGCACGAAACGGTAGAAGGTTACCCCCAGGTAGAGAGAGAAAAGAAGAAAGCCCCACTGCACTGCCAGCCTGACCTGTTGCACTTTTTTTTCTGCCATGAACCTCACCTTTGTTGCCTTGCGTATATGTTGCGACTTATTTTGTCGCTACCGCATGCTACCGTCGTATCATCAAGGAAAGCGGAGGTAGCATATGGAACCGATGGTCATAGGAGCTGTGGGAATCGTCGTCTACTGCGGGCACCTGACGGTGAAGGACATCGTCGCCGATCTGCGTCAGGAAGGGATCCTGGTCAAGCCCTTGTCCAGCAAGTGGCGCGGGTGGACGTTGGACAGGGCCTTCAAAAGGCTCTTCTTCACCAAGGGGTTGTCGCGCTCCAAGGTCTCCAACAACTCCTTCATCTTCTTGCGCTGCAAATCGGCCGTGCCGCAGACCGGGCAGCAGCAGCATACAACCGGGAAACGGTTGTTGCGGGAGAACGGGATAATCTCCTTCTCCGGAACGTAGACCAGCGGCCTGATCACCGTGGTGACGCCGTTGTCGGCCAGCATGCTGGGAGCCATCGCCTTCAGCGACCCCACGAAGAACTGGTTCAAAAGCAGCGTCTCGATGAAGTCGTCCATGTGGTGGCCAAGCGCCAGCTTGTTGCATCCCATCTGCTGCGCCAGGGTGTAGAGCGTGCCGCGCTTGAGCCTCGCGCAGATGGAGCAGTAGGAGGAGTTCGGACGGCGCTTCTCCGAGATGATGTCGTAGTGCTCGGTCTTCTCCATGTGGTAGGTGAAGCCGTGCTCCTTCAGGTGGTCCTCGATGATGTCGGCACGGTAACCGCGGTAGCCGGAGTCGATGTTGATGGCGACCAGCTCGTAGCGCACCGGGGCGCGCCGGCGCAGCGTGTCCAGCATGTGCAGCATGGAGTACGAGTCCTTGCCGCCGGAGACCGCGACGGCGATTCGGTCCCCCTCGGAGATCAGGTTGAAGTCGTGGATCGCCTTGCCGACACGGTTCTTGATGCGCGTGAACAGCGCGTCCTCGATGAGGGACGTAGAAGACTCCCGCGCAGGCTTTGTTTCAGTCATTATCGCTGCGTCCATATCACTTTCCGACCACGGCGTCCTGGCTGCCGAGCACGGCCGCCCTGAATGCCTCGATCCCCTTCTCCTCGATCAGCCTGCCCAGACGCCCCTGCTGCGGGTCGTTCTTGTAGACTTCCACCACCTTCGCGACGATCTCCAGCACCTCTTCCTCGGTCTGGATGTTGTCCACCAGGAGTTCCGCCAGGCGCGGCCTGGGACCGGAGTTCCCCCCCACCAGGATGCGCCACCCCTTGTTGTGGCCGACGATGCCGATGTCCTTGACGCCGGACTCGGAGCAGGCCAAGAGACAGCCGGAAACCCCCATCTTCATCTTGTTGGGGAGCTCCATGGCGTGGTAGATCTTGTCCAGCTTGAGCCCTAGCGATGCCGAATCGAGCACCGCCCTCTTGCACCACTGGGTGCCCGGGCAGATCTTGATGCTCCTGACGCACAGGCCGATGGCGGCGCCGGGGGCCTGGGCAAGATCGGCCCAGACCGCGTCGAGCTCTTCTTCCTTCACGCCGAACATGGCGATGCGCTGGGCCGAGGTGAGCTTCACTTCCAGCTTGTACTTGTCGGCCACGTCGCAGATCTTTCTCAGGGTGGCGGTGTCCGTGAAGCCGCCCGGGATGTGCGGGGCGATGGCGTAGGTCTCGCGGTCACGCTGCAGGATGGCGCCTTTTTCCAGGATGTCCTTGGTGTTCATCATCTGCTCCTTTGTCTGGATTGAAATTGATGCAGGTCAAAAAGCTGAATAATCGGAGTCATGGGAATTATGGGATTTCTTGCGGGCGGCGCAGGTCCTTGATGTAACGGACCAGTTCCACCGCGATCTCGTACTTGCCGAAGGGGGGGATCAGGTAGAAACCGCCGGCCTTGGCGCTGGCCCTCTCGATGAATTCCCTGGCGATGGCGAGACCTTCGGCGACACCTTCGTCGCCGCTCTTGCCGGCCATGCGCTTGCGGATCTCCTCGGGGATGACGATGCCGGGCACTTCGTTGTGCAAAAACTCGGCGTTCCTGCCGGAAACGAGCGGCAGCACGCCGGAAAGGATCGGAATGCCCAGGTGCGCGGTCTGCTCCATCATCTCCTCAAACCGCGCGATGTCGTAGATCGGTTGAGTCTGGGCGAAACGGGCGCCGTTGGCCACCTTCTTCACCAGCCGCCGCACCTGCACCTCCATGTTCTGGGTGTTGGGGTTGAAGGCGGCGCCGATGGTGAAACCGGTGCCGGAGCCGATGGGATTGCCCAAGGCGTTCACCCCGCTGTTCAGGTCGCTCAAGAGCTTGATCAGCGTGAATGAGTTGAGGTCGAAGACAGAGGACGCACCCGCCTCGTCGCCCAGGCTCGCCGGATCGCCGGTAACGGCCAGTATGGAAGTGACCCCCATGAGGCTCGCCCCCATCAGCTCGGACTGCATCCCGATCAGGTTGCGGTCACGGCAGGTCACGTGCGCGATCACCTCGATCCCCACCTCGCGGCGTATCAGCGAGGCGAGCGCCAGGTTACCCATGCGCACGCGGGCCAGCGGGTTCTCGGCCAGGTTGATGGCGTGGGCTCCCGCCTCCTTGAGAGCGCGGCTTCCGGCCAGCACACGGGCGCAATCGAGCCCCTTGGGCGGGTCGAGCTCGACCGTGATCACCGGTTCGGTGCCCCAATGGGCGAGGAAACCTGCCTGAAGCTCCCCTCGCCCTTCGGGCCTTCGCCCACCGTAGGGCTTCGGTCCGCAGGCGGGAGAGGGGCTGGGGGTGAGGGCTTCGCTGACGGCAATACTCTCGCTTTGTGGCAGCGCCCTCACCCGCCCTTCGGGCACCCTCTCCCGGAGGGCGAGGGTAAAATTCAGGCTCCCCTGCATCCTTGCGGTCATGGCGCGGATATGCTCCGGCGTGGTGCCGCAGCAGCCGCCGACCAGGGAGGCACCGGCGGCGACCAGCTCCTCGGCGCGATCCGCGAAGTACTCCGGGGTGGTGCGGTAGATGTAGCGGCCGTCGATGTACTCGGGGAAGCCGCTGTTGGGATAGGCGGCCAGCGGCAGCGAACAGGCGGCCGCGATCCGCTTCACGGTCGCCAGCAGTTCCAGCGGCCCGGCGCCGCAGTTGGCACCCACGACGTCTGCGCCGGCGGCGGCGAGCGCACGCGCGGCCCCCTCGGCGGAGGCTCCTCCGGGAAGGCGCCCCCCCTCCCCGAAAGCGAGGTTCGCCACCACGGGGAGACCGATCTCCTTGGCCGCCGCCAGAGCGGTCAGCAGTTCGTCCAGTTCGGAGAAGGTCTCCAGGATCAGGAGATCCACCCCGCCCTCGGCGAGCGCCGCCGATTGTACCCGGAAGCAGTCGGCGACCTGCTCCGGCGACAGCTCACTCTTGCCGCGTCCCAGTGGGCCGATGGAGCCCGCCACGAAGACGTCCTGCCCGTCGGCGGCGCGCCTGGCGAGCTGGGCGCCCTTGCGGTTGATCTCGGCGACCTTCCCTCCGAGTCCGATGGCGGATAGCTTGGCGCAGTTGGCACCGAAGGTGTTGGTCTCGATGACCTGCGCACCGGCGGCCAGGTACTCGCGGTGCAGCTCCAGCACCAACTCCGGGCGCACCAGGTTCAGGTGCTCGAAGTTCGCCTCCGGCGCCACCCCCTTTGCGTAGAGCATGGTGCCGATGGCGCCGTCGCCGATCAACACCCCTTGCGCGATCCGATCCAGGAATTTCTTCATCTAGCGTCCTCCCAGCACCTTGATCATGTGCGGCACCAGCTGCTTCTTGCGCGACATGACGCCCTTCATCTCGAAGACGTGCGGCTCGGGCTGCGGGTACCCCATGAACCTGGTGAAGGCCTGCCCCCCCTCCATGAGGAACATGGTGCTCTCGGTGGAGATGTCGGTGACCATGAGCCCGGCGAGCTCCAGACCTTCCTTTTCACGCCGCGCCGCAAGCGCCTGGCGCAGCTCGGCCTTCATCTCGTTGAACTCGCCGAAGCCGAACACCTCGACCTGGCCGACGCCGAAGGTGAGCTCGCCCTGGCTGAAGAGCTTGAAGTCGGAACCGACCACGCGCTCGGGGCTGCCGTAGCCTGAGAGCGCCCCGGACGCGGCGAAGATCTCGGCGCCGAAGGCCTCCCAGTCGAGCCCCGCGACGGCGGCAAGCCGCGCCACGGTGGCGCGGTCCTTCGGCGTCGTGGTCGGGGACTTGAGGATCACCGTGTCGGAGAGGATCCCTGCCAGCAAGAGTGCCGCGATCTGCGCGGGGGGCTCCACCTCGTGCTCCTCGTAGAGCGACGCCACGATGGTGCAGGTGCTCCCGACCGGCGCGGTAATGAAGGGAATCGGGTTGCTGGTGGGAGGGTTGCCCAGCTTGTGGTGGTCGATCACCTCGAGGATCTCCAGGTCCTCGGCGCCCGGCACCGACTGGGTGAGCTCGTTGTGGTCCACCAGGATCAGGGCGTAGGGAAGCGGTGCGAACAGCGAAGACTTGGTGGCGACGCCAGCCAGGGTGCCGTCCTCCTCGAGGACCAGCACGGCGGTCTCACCGGAGTGCAACAGCTTGTCCCGCAGCCGTCCCAGCGGTTCGCCGACCGACACGCTCTCGAAGGTCGGGACTGCCAGGGCCAGCGCGGGGGTGGCCAGGCGTGCCCGGGAAATGGTGGCCGCGGTGTCCAGCGGCGTGGAGAGAAGCGCCACCCCGCGGGACTCAGCCAGGCGCACCACCTCGTCGGTCACCGGGAGTCCGCCGGTCACCACCAGAAGGCGCACGCCGCGTTCGATGGCCGCCTTCTGGATCGAGGTGCGGTCGCCGGTCACGACCACCAAGGTGGCGGGATCGAAGCCGGAGATCCGGTCGATGAAAGACTCCTCGGCCATGGCCCCGACGAAGAGGTGCAGGCTCTCCACGGCGGGATCGGCACAGCCGGAGAGAAAGCTTCCCTGAAGGCAGGCGGCCAGGGAGGCGAGCGAGGCGGAAACCAGTCGCAGCGACTCGGCGCCGGTCACCAGCGAGCGCTCCGCGATCTTTCTGAGCGGGATCACCCCTTTGGGGACGCCGGCGCCGTCCAGCACCGGCAGCACCCGGATGGAGTTGTGGTGGAACTGCTCCAGGGCAGTCAAAAGCGGGGCATCGGCGGCCACCGTGATCGGGGTGCGCTGGATCACGTCGCGCACCTTGGGGTGCACGTCGGCCAGGTACAGCGGGGCTTCGATGCCGAGCCTCCCCAAAAGCCAGGTGGTCTGCGGGTTGAGGTTGCCGGCCATGGCGGCAGTGACCCGCTCGTCCCCAAGCGCCCGCTTCAGGTGGGCGTAGGCGAGGGCCGAGGCGATCGAGTCGGTGTCCGGGTTTCTGTGGCCGATAACGAAAATCTGCTTGTCCATGTTTCCTTTCGTGTGCGTCCTGCGTCTGTCGGCGGAAACCTCGTTCCCGGCCGCCCCCTGCGCAGGACGGAAAAATTAAATTAGTCGTTTTTTTGGCGCGCGCCGTATAGAATGGCGCCGGCAAAGAACGCGCGACAAAGGAGAGCAAGGCATGCATGCAGCAGTACAGTGGCTGGTCGAAACCATAGGGGCAATGGGCTACCCCGGCATTTTTCTCCTGATGGCCCTGGAGAGCTCCGTCTTCCCCATACCCAGCGAACTGGTGATGCCGCCGGCGGGTTACCTGGCCCAGCAGGGGCAGATGAGCATGGTGGTGGCCATCGTCTGCGGCACCGTGGGTAGCCTCATCGGCGCCTACGCCAACTATTTCGCGGCGCACTACCTCGGCCGTCCGCTGATCCTGAAGTACGGCAAGTACGTCTTCATCACCGAGGAGAAGTTCGCCAAAGTCGAGCGCTTCTTCAAGGACCACGGCGAGATCTCGACTTTCATCGGGAGGCTGCTGCCGGTGGTACGCCACCTGATCTCACTTCCCGCGGGCCTGGCCGGGATGAACCACATCAAGTTCTCCCTCTACACCCTGCTCGGCGCGGGGATCTGGGTCACCGTGCTCACCTTCATCGGCTACTTCATCGGGAGCAACCAGGAGCTGATCATGCGCTACTCGCACCAGGCGCTCATCGGCGTCGTCATCGCCAGCGTCGTGATCATCGCCGTGTACGTTCGCCTGCAGCGCGGCAAGAGCGCGGACCCCGCGGAGTAACCCCCACCATAAAGCAAGGGCGGGTCCAGGACCCGCCCTCAGTAACGTCTTTGTTACCCGTACCGCGGAAGGGAAACCTTCCGCTTCGCCTTCTACTTGGGAACCTTCTCCCAGTCTTCCAGGAATTTCTTGATGCCGGCATCGGTGAGCGGGTGCTTGGCAAGCTGCAGCATGACCGAGTACGGAATGGTGCAGACGTCCGCGCCGATGAGAGCGGAATTGAGCACGTGCACCGGGTTCCTGATGCTGGCCACGATGATCTGGGCGTCCATGCCGTAGTTGTCGAAGATGGTCCTGATCTCTTCGATGATCCCCATGCCGTCCTGGGAGATGTCGTCCAGGCGGCCGACGAACGGAGAGACGTAGGTGGCGCCGGCCTTGGCGGCAAGCAGGGCCTGCATCGGGGTGAAGATCAGCGTGACGTTGGTCTTGATCCCCTGCTTGTACAGGGTCTTGGTCGCCTTGAGCCCTTCCGGGGTCATCGGGAGCTTGATGACGATGTTGGGGTGGATCTTGGCCAGCTCGGTTGCCTCGGCGATCATGCCGTCGTGCTCCAGGGAGATGACCTCCGCGGAGATAGGGCCGTCCACGATCTCGGTGATCTCCTTGATCACTTCCTCAAAACGCCGGCCGCTCTTGGCGATCAGGGAGGGGTTGGTGGTGACGCCGTCCACCAGTCCCAGTTCGTTGGCCTCCCGAATCTCTTTAACGTCCGCTGTGTCGATAAAAAACTTCATCTTTCCTCCGGTTATGTTGTTAGTGCCCTTGCTGCATCTCTTCGAATTTTTTTAAACAGTCCATGGAACAGAAGTGATAACGCTTCCCCTCCAACCTGCCGACCACCGCGTCGGCCTCGGCTATGTACACGCCGCAAACCGGGTCCTGGAAGGTCTCGGCGGCGGCAGGTTCCTTTTTAGCTATCTTTTCGGCCGACTTGCCGACGAACATGCGGTACACGAGGTACGCCAGCAGCGCCCAGATCAGAAACTTCACTCGTCCCCCCTCAAATCCTGACCACCTTCTCGGGGGAGGCCAGCTCAGTCAACAGTTCGACAATGCGCTTGCCCAGGATCGGGTGCACCAGGTCCGGTGCGATGTCGGACAACGGCTGGAGGGCAAAGCGACGTTCCGCCAGGCGCGGATGCGGGATGGTGAGCTGTTCGCTTTCCAAGACCAGCTCGCCGTAGAGGAGGATGTCGAGGTCCATGCTGCGGGCACCCCAGCGCTGCGACGGCACACGGTGAAACACACCGGTTTCCAGCTTCTTCAGCCGCTCCAGAAGCTCAAGCGGCGCCAGTTCCGTGCTGAGGCGCACCACGGCGTTGTAGAAGTTGTCCTGGGGCACCCCTCCGACCGGTTCGGTCTCGTAGAAGGGGGAAACGGCGGTGACGCGGGTGCGCGGCAGCTTGCCCAGCTCCGCTACCGCCATCAGGAGCTTCAGCTCCCGGTCGCCGATGTTGCTCCCCAGCCCTATGTATGCGCACTGTTCCACAGCCGCAGATTAGAACACAAATCCCTTTTTTTTTCAACCCTGCCCGCCGCCCGGGCTAAAGCCGCCATCGGTGCGGTACGGACCGATTCGGAGGATGTCTTTTCTAAGATTAAGTGCTATAGTATACGATCTTAATAAGACTTGGGACCACCCCACCAGCCCCGCCCACCCGCAGCCAGCTGCGGCTACTTCGTGCGAGCACATGATCATGAACGACGCCAAGATGACCAAATCAGATTTGTACGAAGCCCCCAAAGACACCGGCCTGGACGACATGGAGACCGAGGAGCTGGTGCGCCTGGGCAGCGAGGCCCTGGAGGCGCGCAAGTTCGCCGCCGCCCACCGCTACCTGCACGCCGCACTGCAAAGACGGCGTTCGCCCGAGCATCTCTCCCTGTACGCCCTGGCCCTGGCCCAGCACACCGGCAACATCCGGACCGCCCTCGCGCTATGTCAGGAGGCGGTCAAGCAGGAGCCCAAGAACTCGAACCATTTTCTGCGCCTGGGCACCATCTACCTCTCCGCCGGCAGGAAGAAAGAGGCCATCAGGGCGCTGCACCTGGGACTCAGGGTGGGGAGAAACCCCGCCATCACCAGGCTGCTGCAGACGCTGGGACATCGGGAGAAACCGGTACTCCCCTTCCTCGCCAGGGGAAACCCGCTCAACAAGTACCTGGGCAAGCTGAGAAGCAGCCTCTTCAAGAAGTAGCCTGCATCTCAAAGGGGGACAGAGCCAAAGGGGGACAGGCACCTGCGGAGCCAGTCCCCTTAGCAGCGCTTACGGAGGGACGGATGATCCAGTACCTGACACTGAAAAGCAGGGAGAGGACGGAGCTGATCGACATCACGGCGATGGTGCAGAACCTCATTGCGGCCAGCATGGTGGGGAGCGGCAGCTGCGACGTCTTCGTCATGCATACCACGGCGGGGATCACGGTGAACGAGGGGGCGGACCCGGCGGTAAAGAGGGACATCGCCAACTGCCTGGACCGGCTGGTGCCGGACGAGCACTACTTCACCCACGCCGAGGGGAATTCCGCGGCACACGTCAAGTCGACCCTGGTCGGGAGCTGCCAGCGGCTCCTGATCGACCGGGGCAGGCTCCTTTTAGGCACCTGGCAGGCGCTTTACTTCTGCGAGTTCGATGGTCCGAGGGAAAGGAAGGTGGCTGTGAGGATCTGCGCGGACTAGTCGGCGCCGAAGTGGTCGAAGCCGCGCCGGGGCGGTGTGTAGGATGAACCGTCGGGAGCGGTCAGTTGGACGCCGGTGCCTGCGGTGATCTCCCCGATCACGGAGACAGGGAGGTTCACGGAGGCACAGATGGCCGCCACCTCGGACTCCTTGCCGGCAGGGATGCAGAACAGCAGTTCGTAGTCCTCGCCGCCGGAAAGCGCCAGGGCAAAGGGGTCGTGGCCAGGAGGCAGCTTGCCGGTAGCAGCGCCCTCACCCCCGCCCCTCTCCCAGAGGGCGAGGGGAGCATGATCATTGTGCCCACAGTAAGCCAAGTAGTGCTCGGAAAGCGGGAGCCGGGCAAGCTCCAGACGCGCCCCCGCTCCCGACATCTCGCAGATGTGCCCCAGGTCCTGCAGCACCCCATCGCTTACGTCGATCATGGCGGTAACGACACCCGCCTCGGCCAGAGCCACCCCGGTCTCCACCCTTGGCGTCGGATCCAACTGGCGCGCCACCAGGAAGCCGTCCCGCACCCCCGCGAAGAGCTGTTTCAGCCCCGCCGCAGCGTCCCCGACCGTTCCGGTCACGCAGATGAGATCCCCCGGCCTCGCGCCACTTCTCTTCAAAACCAGTTCCGGACGCTGCTCGCCCAGCGCGGTAACCGAGATGGCCAATCCCCCCTTGGAGGCGCAGGTATCCCCGCCCACCAGGGTCGCGCCGTAGCGACCGGCCTGTTCCAGCATGCCCGCCATGAAGCCGTCCATGAATTCGAGCGGGACATCCTTGGGGAGCGCGACGCCGAGCAGGAAGTGGCGCGGCCGCGCGCCCATGGCGGCGACATCGGAGAGGTTGACGGAGAGGGATTTCTTGCCCAGGGTGAACGGATCGCAGAAGGAGAGGTCGAAGTGGACCCCCTCCAGCAGCATGTCGGAGGTGATCAGGGTGACCTGTCCGGGGGTGGGAGACAGCGCCGCCGCGTCGTCCCCGATGCCCAAGAGCACCGAGGGTGACGCGGCGACGTTTGCTTTGATCCTGTCTATCAGGCCGAATTCGCCCAGCTCGGCAAGTTTCAAGCCTTGCCCCTCACCGGTGCCGGGACCGGGACGCGGGTCCTGACCTTGGTTTTCGGCGGTTCAGGCTTGGCCGCCTTGGGGGCCGGGGGCGGAAACTTCTCCAGGGCGACCGCCAACACGTCGTCGATGTTGGCGGCGGTGACTATCTTGAGCTTCTTGAGGATGGTCTTGGGGACGTCCTCAAGATCCTTCTTGTTCTGTATCGGGATGATCACCGTGGTGACGCCCAGGCGCGCCGCGGCAAGGATCTTCTCCTTCAGGCCGCCGATGGGGAGCACCTTGCCGCGCAGGGTGATCTCGCCGGTCATGGCGACTTCCTTGCGCACCGGGATCTTGGTGAGTGCCGATACCAGCGCGGTCGCCATGGTCACCCCGGCCGAGGGGCCGTCCTTGGGGATGGCGCCGGCCGGAACGTGCACGTGGATATCGATGCTGGAGCTGAAGTCCTCGGGGATGTTCAGTTCCGCGGTCTTGGAGCGGATGTAGGAAAGCGCCGCCTGGACCGACTCCTTCATCACGTCGCCCAGCTGGCCGGTGAGCGTCAGCCCCCCCTTCCCTTTCATGACCGTCGCCTCGACGAAGAGCACCTCGCCCCCAACCGGGGTCCAGGCGAGACCGGTAACCACGCCGACCTCGTTCTTCTCCATCTCCTCCTCGCGCAGGAACTTGGGCGGCCCGAGGTACTTGGGCACCGTCCCGGCGGTGATGACGAATTTCTCCCCTTTCCCTTCGGCGAACTTCCTGGCCACCTTGCGGCAGACGCTGCCGATCTCGCGCTCCAGGTTCCTAAGGCCCGCCTCGCGGGTGTACTTGGCGATGATGGTGCGCAGCGCCTCCTCGGAGAAGACCGCGATCTCCTCGGTGATGCCGTTTTCCTTCACCTGGCGCGGCACGAGGTAGCGCTTGGCGATACCGAGCTTCTCCTCCTCGGTGTAGCCGGAGAGGTTGATCACCTCCATCCTGTCGCGCAAGGGGCCCGGAATGGTGTCCATCTGGTTCGCCGTGGCGATGAACATCACGTTGGACAGGTTGAAGGGAAGGTTGATGTAGTGGTCCGAGAAGCTGTTGTTCTGCTCCGGATCGAGCACCTCCAAAAGTGCGGAGGAGGGATCGCCCCTGAAGTCGGAGCCGAGCTTGTCCAGCTCGTCCAGCATGAAGACCGGGTTGTTGGAGCCTGCCTGCTTGAGTCCCTGGATGATCCGCCCCGGCAGCGCGCCCACGTAGGTGCGGCGATGGCCGCGGATCTCCGCCTCGTCGCGCACCCCGCCCAGGGAGATGCGCACGAACTTTCTCCCCATGGCGCGGGCGATGGACTTGCCCAGGCTGGTCTTGCCGACGCCGGGAGGCCCCACGAAGCAGAGGATCGGTCCCTTCATCTTCTTCTTCAGCTTCCTGACCGCCAGGAACTCGAGGATACGCTCCTTCACCTTCTCCAGGAAGTAATGGTCCTCGTTGAGGATTTCGGAGGCGCGGTTTATCTCCAGGGCGTCCTTGGTCGCCTTGCCCCAGGGGATATCCACCATCCAGTCCAGGAAGGTCCGCAGCATCCCCGCCTCGGCGGCGTCAGGGTGCATCTGCTCCAGGCGCCCGAGCTGCTTCAGGGCCTCCTTCTCGACGTTCTGCGGCATCTTGGCGTTTTCGATGGCCTTTCTCAGCTCGGCCATCTCTTCGCTTCTGGCATCGGTCTCGCCCAGCTCCTGCTGGATGGCGCGCAACTGCTCGCGCAGGTAGTACTCGCGCTGGCTCTTGCCCATCTCCTCCTTGGCGGCGGACTGGATGCGGGCCTGCATGTTGAGGAGCTCGCTCTCCTTGTTCAGGAGGTCGTTCACCTTCTTCAGGCGCTCCAGCGGATCGACCACCTCCAAGAGCCCCTGCGCCTCCTCCACCTTGAGGCCGATGTTGCTGGCGACCAGGTCGGCGAGCGCCCCGGGCTCCTGCATGTTCTCGACGATGACCATCACCTCGGGGGAGACCGCCTTGCCCAGGGCCACGATCTTCGCCAGCTCTTCCTTCACGGTGCGGATCAGCGCCTCGGATTCCAGCGTGTTCTCCGGTGCCGCCGGTTCGATGATCCGGTCGATGCGCACGGAGTAGAAGGGCTTCTCGCTGAGGTACTCGGTGATGCGCCCTTTGGTGAGCCCCTGCACCAGGATCTTCACCCTGCCGTCGGGAAGCTTCAGCATGCGCATGATCATGGCCACCGTGCCGACCTCGTAGATCGCCTCGGGGGCAGGGTCCTCGTCGCCCACGTCCCTCTGCGTGGCCAGAAAGATCATGCGGTCCTTGGACAGGGCGTGATCGACGGCCGCGATGGAGATCTCGCGTCCCACGAAAAGCGGCAGAATCATGTAGGGATAGACGACCACGTCCCGGACCGGGAGCAGCGGCAGAACATCCGGTATATTAAGTTCTTCGGTCTCCTGCCTGTTTTCCATTTATACCTCTCCTTACTGAATCGGAATCTCCCGGATATGCGGCGTTTCCCCCTTGCACCAGGGGAACTCGACCGTCAGCAGCCCGCGCCGGTAGCGCGCCTGCCCCCCCTCCAGGTCGACGCCCGGGGGGACCTCGATGGCCCTGCAGAAACGGCCGGTGCCGCGCTCAAGGCAGGTGTAGGTGGCGCCGGGTGCCGTTTCGTCCCGTGCCGTTCCCTCCACCACCAGGGTGGAGCAGCACAGGCTCAGGGTGATGTCGCCGCGATCGCAGCCGGGCAGTTCCACCTCGACCACGAAAGTGCGGTCGGTTTCGTAGATGTCGACCAACGGGGCATGTTCCTTCTCGGTGAAGCCCTCCCGCCCCTCCAGCGTGGAGAGAAAACGGAAGATCTCATCCATCTGCTGGCGGAACAGGTTCAGCCATTCCAAAGGTTCCTTGGGAATTACCGCCATCGCGCCCCTCTGTTGCACGGCTATTAATGAAAAACCGGCCCCGTGGCCGGTGCAGATGATTTAACCATCTTTATCATGAAAGTCAAGGTAATCCGCCCTAACCTGCGAGCACCCCACACCCCGTGCGGGTTTCCGGGGACAAGCGCGCGGGATCGTTAATGATTATCGTTTTGGAATTGAATTTATTAGCACCGATGTGTATAATCCGCCAACCTCACCGGGCCGCACGGCTCGGCAGTGCCCGGTTGCCCCGGGCCGAGTCCCCGCGCACCGTGACTGCGCCCCCACCACACGTTCTCTCGAATAAAAGGGCCCTACATGAAAAGATACGCAGCACTGTCGTCGCTTCTTGCGGTGACCCTGTTCAGCACCGGTTTCAGCTGGCCGTTCCCGGCGACCAACAGCTGCCTGGAGGCGAAGAAGACCATCCTGGAGCTCTCGCCGCAGGCAAGCGAGCAGAAGAGAAAGGACGCCGAAAAGCGCGTGGCGGAACTGTGCCCCACCGGCGCCCCCGGCAGGTACTTGAAGGCGCTCGCTTTCGAGCGCAGCGGCAACATCGACGCCGCCATCCAGGAATACCGCGAGACCCTGGCGCTGGACCCGGACTTCTACCCGGCCAGCGGCAACCTCGGCCTGTTGCACCTGCAAAAAGGCGCCAGCGAAGAGGCGGCGGTCGAGCTCTCCCAGGGGCTCAAGACCGGCGACCCGCGCTACCACGGAGGGCTCGCCCGCATCCTGGCCCAGAAGGATCTGCACCAGCTCGCCATCTTCCACTACACCGAGGCGCTGGCGGCCCTCCCGGAGGACGCCTCCCTGCACACGGACCTGGCGGTATCCTACGATGCGGTCGGTCAGAAGCAAAAGGCCGAGGACGAGTACCGTAAGGCGCTCGCCATCCAGCCCGGCAACGCCCGGGCGCGCCTTGGGCTGGGCGCCCTGCTCATGGCCCGCGGCGAGGTCGACAAGGCGGTGACCGAGCTGAAGCAGGCCGCCATTGCCGAGCCCGGCAACAAGGACGTGCACCGCCTGCTCGCCGAAGGGTACGTCCGCAAGGGGGACCAGAAGAGTGCCGAGTACGAGCGGGTGCTGGCCGGCATCGTCCCCAAGGTGAAGGACACGCCCAAGGTCGATCACATGGCGCTCGCCGATCAGTACAAAGATTCCAAGGACTACGAGATGGCGATCAGCGAGTATCGCCTCAGGATCGCGGAGGAGCCGACTGACGCCGTGGCGCAGCAGCGCCTGGGCGACTGCCTGCTGGCGGTGGGGCGCGAGGACGAGGCGATGTCCTACTACCGCGACGCCATCAGGAACAAGGGTGAGAACCCGCAGCTGCACCTGAACCTGGCCGGGATCTACGAGCGCAAAGCGCTCCTGGACGAAGCGGTGGTGGAATACCGCCAGGTGCTGGCGAGCACCCCCGACAACATACACGCGCGCCAGCGTCTGGCCGAGATCTACACCCTGAGGGGAAGCTTCCCGCAGGCCCTGGAGCAGTACCAGGCGCTTATCAAGGCGAACCCCGCCGACGCCCCGACCCAGCTGAAACTCGCCCGCGCCTTCGTCAACACCAAGGACCTCGACTCCGCCATCAGCGCCTACCAGGCCGCCATCAAGCTGGATCCGGAAGCGCTCGATGCCCACCGCGAGCTCGCCAGCCTCTTGCGCAAGCGCAACGAAATGGACCAGGCCGCCAACGAGTACCAGGAAGTGCTCCGCCTGAAGAAGGACGATCAGGAGGCGCGCACCGCCCTCACCGCCATCTACGTCAAGAACAAGAACTACGACTCCCTTGCGAAACTCCTGAAGGAAGGGGTCGAGCTCTCCCCCAGCGACCCCAACGCGCACTATAAGCTGGGGCTGGTGTACGAGTTCCAGAAGAACTACACCGCCGCCACCGACGAGTACAAGGAAGCGGTTAAGCTCAAGCCCGACCACGCCAAGGCCCTGAACGCCATGGGGCGCGTGCAGATGAAGGACGGCCACATCGCCGAGGCCAAGGAATCCCTCGAGGCGGCCCGGAAGGCCGACCCGGAACTGGAAGAGGCCCAGGTACTGTTGAGCAACATCAAGGACGAATTCACCCCGGAGCCGAGAAGCTATCGCAAGCACAAGGGATCGGGCGGGAGCAAGTCCAAGAAAGGTAAGAAAGGGAAGAAGTCGAAGGAGAAGGAAGAGAAGTCGTCGAAGAAGTCTTCCTCCAAAAAGAAGAAGTCCTCCTCGAAGAAGAAGCACAAGGAAGAGTAGCCGCCCACCCGGGCAGCAGATCATATAAAAAAGGCAGCCCTGTCGCGGGGCTGCCTTTTTTGTTTGCGGAAGGGGGACTGGCTCCGGCAGGTGCCCGTCCCCTTACTGCTTCAAAAGTTGGCTGAGCCGAAAGGAGCGTTCCGCTAGAGGGACAGGCACCTGACGGAGCCAGTCCCTTCTGCCCCAGTCCCTTACAAGAAAAAAGGCCGGGGGCAAGCCCCCGGCCTTTTTCTCTGTTCGCCCAGATTGTATTTTGTTGCTAGGATTCGTCCTCGGTCAGCGGAATGATGGCCACTCTGGCCTTTCCTTCCCCGAGGAACCCCAGTTTCCTTGCCGCGGCCCGTGACAGGTCGATGAAGGGGAACCCCTTCTTGCGGCAACGGTCGTTGACGACAACCGTGACTTCCTTGTCGTTGGCGAGGTTCCTGACCAGAACCTTCGTGCCCAGCGGAAGACTCTGGTGGGCAGCGGTCATCTTTTCCGGATGGTACCGCTCTCCCGAGGTGGTCGCTCTTCCGTGGAACTTCTTGGCATAGTAGGATGCTATGCCGACCAGTTTTTTCACCACCGACTTTTCTTGCGGTTCTGCTTTTTCTACTACCGGTTTTGCTACTTGTTCTGCAGCCAGCAGGGGAAGCGTGTGGATCGGGAGGAGCATCAGGGCCAGCACGATTACCCGTACCAGCCTGCCGCTCCGCTCGGATGATGCCATGCGCACCTCCTTTGTTGGGCGAGGCATTCGTATAACACGCTCTAACCCCAAAGTCAAGTTTCAATGAACCGTGGCCGAGCTAACCTTCTAATCTTGCGAGACTTTTCCTAGCCGACATCCGAGAGCCGCGCCGACCCGCTGTCCTCGGGCTGCGGCCTTCGCTGGTGCCGGCCGATGGTGGTCGTGTCGTTGATGATCACCACCTCGCGCGCGGAGCCGTCGACCTCCGGCGGGAAGGCGTGCCGCTTGGCCACGAACCATTTGCCGCTTTTTTTGTGCAGCAGTTCGATCCCCGGAGACTCCAGGTGCTCCTTCAGACCGTGCTCCTCGAGGAAGGCGAGACAATCCCTGCCGACGATGTCCCGGTGCGCCATGCCGGTGAAGGTCTCGACGGCCCGGTTGAAGCGCCGGATCTTGCCGAACTGGTCCGCGAGGATGAACATGTCGGAGATGCAGTCCATGATCTCTTCCCATTCGCGCCGGATCCCTTCCATCTGGTGGAAGACGTTCTTCAGCTCCTCGTGCTTCATGTACAGGCGGGCATCGCTTTCCAGCAGTTCGCGCTCCATCTGGCGCTGATCGGTGACGTCGCGGGAGATGGCGATCAGGCAGGCCTCCCCCTGGTACTCGATCACGTCCGCAGACCACAAAAGCTCGCGGATCTCGCCTGACTTGACCCGGAAGCGCACGTCCAGGTTGCGCACGTGCCCGTGCTCGTTCAACAGCTTGAGCATCACCATGCGGGCGTCGGGGTCGGCCCAGAGCATCAGCTCGGTGGAGGTCTTGCCGATCACCTCCTCCCTGCTGTACCCGGTGATCTCCTGGAACGCCTCGTTGACGTCGATGTAGGTGCCGTCCTGGGCGCGGGTGATGACGATGGAGTCCGGCGAGGCATGGAAGGCCTTGGAGAACTTCTCCTCCGAGTTCCTGAGCGCCTGCTCGGCCTCGAGGCGCCAGGTGATGTCCTGGGCGGTACCAAGCATGTGCAGCGGCTTGCCCTGGGCGTCGTAGGTAACCTCGGCCCGGGCGGAGAGGGTACGCGTCGCGCCGTTGGGGAGCACGATGCGGTAGTCCAGCTGGCAGGCCCTGCGGTTGTATATGGCGTCGTTCACGGAACGGATCACCTGCTCGCGGTCCTGGGGGTGCACCGCCTGCAGCACCAGTTCGTGGGTCGGCACGAACGAGTCGGGATCGACATCGTAGATACGGTACATCTCGTCCGACCACTCGAGCGTGTCGCTGCCGAGATCCCAGTCCCAGTTGCCCAGGCGTGCGATGCGCTGCGCCACGGCCAGGGTGGCCCGGCTTTCCCTGAGCGCCTCCTCGACCTCCTTGTGGGCGCTGATGTCGACCAGGGAAAGCACCGAGCGGTCGGTCCCCTCGATGGCAGCCCAGTTGCCGGCCATGGTCCGAATGCCGTCCTTGCCGGAGAGCTGAACCTCGAAGCTGCGGCGCGGGGAAGCGGAGGGAGCACCCTCGTCCGGGGCGGAGACCCCGTCGCTGCCGCAGCTGCCGATGAACTCGGTCCAAAGTCTCTTCCCCTCGAGCTCGCCGCGCGAAAGTCCCGTCACCGCTTCGAAGCCGCGGTTCACCATCTGCAGCGTCCCGTCGGGAAGGATGATGGCCATGGCGGTGCCGGTGTCCTCGAAGATGGCGCGGTACCTCGCCTCGGACTCCTCGAGCCGCTCCTGCGAGATGCGTCGCACGGTGATGTCGCGCGCGACGAAGAGCACCGTGCGCACCCCCTGCTCCAGGGCCCCGATCGGGTGCACCGAGATGTCCTCGTAGCGGTTCCTGCCGTCCTCGGCGCGGTAGCAGATCTCGCTGTTCAACGCAGTCCCGCTGCAGGCGCAGTCCGAGATGAGGCTCATGATCTGGTCGCCGAGCCCCTGACGTGCCACCAGCTCGGCGAAGGAGCACCCTCGCGCGGTCTCTTCGGTCAGGGCGTGGTTGGCGAGAAAGACGCCGTTGCAGTTGACGATGGTATAGTCGGCGGTCTTGAGGACGCAGATGGCGTCGCGGGAGGATTCCAGGAAGATCTGGGAGAGATCGTCGGAATGGCGCAGGGCCGTCTCCACCCTGCGGCCGCGCTCGCAGACCACGGAAAGGGAGGCGAAGAAGGCGCCGAGCAGGCAGGCGTAGAAGGTGCGCATCCAGATCTCGTAGGTATTCGGATCGTGGAGCTGCCGCAAGAACGGTTCACGCCCCATGATGGTGGCGTCAAGCAGCGCGTCCCCCACCCAGAACAGGACGATGAAGGTCCCCCCCACCGCTATGTGCCGCTTCCAGTTGAACGGCTTGGTCATCCAAGATCCTCCACGATACTACAACAGCTCCTGCACCTTTCGGCGGGAACAGGCATAACTTGAGTTTTCCTGTTCAGGAAATGAGCAACGGCTCCTGCCAGGGGGGGATGATCCCCGCCTCCGCCGCACGCCCCAGCAGCAGGCGCACCGCCGCTTCCCCTTCGCTCCCCAGCCCGCGGGAGAAATCGTTCACGTAGAGCCCGATGTGGGCGTCGCACACCTCGTCGCTCATCTCCTGGGAGTGGGCACGGATGTAGGGGCGGGACTCTTCGGGGTGCCGGAAGGCGTAGTCGACGCTTTCGGCCAGCCCCTGTTCGAGCCTGAGCAGCGCGTCCCGGCCCAGGGAACGCTTGGCCGCGATCCCCCCCAACGGGATCGGGTGTCCCGTTTCCCGCTCCCACCACTCCCCGAGGTCGACCACCTTTTTCAGGCCGTACCCCTGGTAGGTGAAACGGGATTCGTGGATGATCACGCCGGCCGCCACCGAGCCGTCCGCCACCGCGGCCATGATCTCATGGAAGGGAAGGTAGACGAAATCGGTCAGGGAGGGATCGAACAGCCTAAGCAGCAGCGCGGCCGTGGTGTACCGCCCGGGCAGGGCGACCCGCTTGCCGGCAAGCCCCCCGGGCTCGAGGCCGTCACGGGCCACCACCAGAGGGCCGCAGCCGCGCCCCAGGGCACCGCCGCTTCTCAACAGGAGGTAATCCTTCAGGATATGCCCCAACAGGTGATAGGAAACCTTGGAAACGTCCAGCACCGATGCCAGCGCCATCCGGTTCAGAGTCTCCACGTCCTCCAACTGCTCGCGGAACCGGAAGCCGCAGTCGACGCGCCCGTGGATCAGGGCGTCGAAGATAAAGGTATCGTTGGGACAGGGTGAAAAGCCCAGAGAAAGCACAGAAGGTGACTCCTGATCCTGCTTTTGTGACACTGCTGTATTCATGTGTTGATCCAACTCCCGGCAAACAGTTGCAGCGAAGTGGCTGCCGTCAAAACGGCGAGTTTAAGACTCACCAATATACTATCGGCACGCCTCTCGTGCAAGAAAAGGTTAACGAATGACTCATAGTACATTTAGAAGTTGTGGCAGGAAGATTCCTTAGACTGCAGCAGGAAGGGAGTGAGCACGCGGTTCAGGCAAGGCGTGGAATGTCCGCAATGGCTTCCAGGTAAAGCGTGAGAAACCGCTGCACCTCGCTCACGGCGCCTTTCAGGTCCCACCTCGACAGGTCCCGATCCTCCACCATGTTGCTGATGCCACGAATCTCGAGACAGGGAACGCCGTGACTGAAAGCAACCTGGGCGACGGCGGCGCCCTCCATGTTCTCGCAGACTCCCGGGAACCGTCGCAGCAGTTCCTCTCCCTGGCTCGCCGTGCCGGAGCAGGTGGAAACGGTGAGGAAGGGCCCCATGAGGGCTTTGAAGCCGCCTGCCGTGGCAAGGTCGAGGGCGCCACGCGCCACGTCCCGGTCGAGCGGGATCCGGTTGAAGAGCCGCTCGCCCCGCCCCTCGTACACGGGGATGCCGATCAGGTCGAGCCCGCGCCACCCGGCGGGGGTCTGCACTCCTTCATCGGCGAGGCACTCGCTGTCGGCGACCGCCAGGTCGCCCACCGCCAGGCCGGACCCGACGAAGGCGCCGCCGCAGCCGGTATTGACCACGAGATCCGGGGCGTAGCGCTCGCACAGGAGGGTGGCGGCGATGGCCGCGTTCACCTTCCCGATCCCGGTCTGGACGAAGAGGAGCTCCGTCCTCCCCTTCCCGGCGCGATACACCGGCAGCGGCCCCGCCCCCGGCAGAGCGACTGCCGAGGTGGCGGCCACCAGGGCGGAAAGTTCCATCCAGGTCGATGCGGTGACGATGATACGGTTCATGTGCTCTCCAGCAAAGGTGTGGTGCGGGAGTGTACCACAGCAGTCCAGCGGACTTCAACGTCTAGCGGCCATCTGCGAGTCAAAGAACCGTCACACGTCAAAAAAAAGCGGCATGACCGCGTCCAAGTTCCCGCCCCCGGCACATGCCGGCGTCTCCGTAGCCGGCGTCTTCATTGGAAAAAAGTGCGGCAAATCATGCACCATCTGTTACAATGCGTTCCCGCATTCTCGCTCCAGAAGCGGCGGCACAGCTTTTGCTCATACAGTGGCGCTTGGTTAAGGCACGGGTACCGCTGGCTCTCATTATCCAGTCTCCCTTCACGTGAGCCAGTAGTAACGGCGGTCCCCGCACTGGGGATGCCAAGGCCGTGGCGAAGGGGGAAAAGGGTGCCGGGAGGATGCCGAAACCGGGGTGCCCGGACCCCCTTTTTTGTTGCATAACTCAAAGGCATCTAATATATTCGCTCAGTTCCAACTACTCGCAAAGAAGGGTATTTCATGCCGCGCTGGATTCTCCCCCTGAACATAACCCTCGGCCTGGCGATCACCGCAGTCGCGGCGCTCATCGCAGCGGATCTGCTGAGCGTCAAGATCGCCGCCCTGTATCCCAGGAACGCCCAGAAGCAGGTCGCGGCCCAGAGTCCCGCCGCGCCGGCCGGGAGCCAGGATCTGCTCAGCTTCGCTCCCATCCTGGAGCGGGGGCTGTTCGGCAAGGCAACGCAGGGAAAACTCACCCCGCTGCAGCAGCAGACAGCCGCAGGCCCGGCAGCGGCGGCCGCCGCGCGTCCCGCCGCCTCCGTCGGCGACCTGGTCCTCCTGGGAACGGCGGTCGGCTCCTTCCGCGAAACCTTCGCGCTGGTGCAGAAGACCTCGAGCCACGAGGAGCGGGTCTTCCGCCTTGGGGACACGGTGTTCTCTGCAGGTCCGCTGGTCTCGGTAAAAAAGGACGTGGCCGAGATCCTGATCGGCGGCAAGCGGGTGAAGATCCTGACCCCGATGGCCGCCGCGGCAGAGGCTGCCGCCGCGCCCGCGGCAGCGCCGGCCGGTGGTGCCGGCGGCTTGGCCGCCTCCTCCGGCGGAGGGAATTACGTCATCGACCAGCGCGCGCTCAACGCCGCCCTGGACAACATCGGGCAGGCCATGACCGACGCGCGCCTTCTCCCCAGCATGAAGGACGGCAAGGTCGAAGGGTTCCGGGCGTCGGAGGTGAAGCCGCAGGGGATCTTCGGCACCGTCGGCATCAAAAACGGCGACGTTCTCCTGAGGATGAACGATTTCCCGATCGACTCGCCGGAGAAGGCGATCCAGTCTTTCGCCTCGCTCAAAGGACAGAGCAGGATCAAGCTCGACCTGATCCGCGACGGCCAACCGACCACTTTCAATTACGACATACGCTAAGGATAGAACCTCAGGGGGGATGCATTGAAAAGAAGAATCGCCCGCATCACAGCCATGCTCATGTTCCTGGTCGCCGCCCCGACCCTGGTCTTCGCCAAGGGGGTGGTGCTCAACTTCACCGACGTGGACATCGCCACCATGGTGAAATTCGTCAGCGACCTGACCGGCAAGAACTTCATCATGGACGAACGGGTCAAGGGTAAGATCTCGGTCTTCTCCCCGGCCAAGCTCTCCAACGAGGAGGCTTACAACGTCTTCACCTCGGTGCTGGAGCTCAAAGGCTTCACCGTGGTGCCTGCAGGGAAGGTGATGAAAATCGTCCCGACCGCGGCTGCCAGGCAGGCCGGGATGAAGGTCCTGACCGACGACGAGAAGGGGGTGGTGAACGACAGCTACCAGGCCCGGGTGATCCAGCTCGAGCACGTCGCCCCGCAGGACGCGGTCACCTTCCTGCAGCCGCTGGTCTCCAAGGACGGGCAGATTTCCGCATTCGGTGCCGCCAACCTGATCCTCGTGGTGGACTCCGCCTACAACATCCAGAAGATCCTGAGCATCCTCAAGCACATCGATACCGACCAGGTGCGCGAGGGGGCCGAGCTGGTCTTTTTGAAGAACGCGGCCGCCGACAGCGTGGCCACCATGGTCAAGGACTGGCTCTCCGGCAAGCAAAGCGGCAAGGCGGCGGCACCGGGCGCCGCCACCGGCAGCGTCCCCGTGGTCGCCGACGCGAGGCTGAACGCCCTCATCATCTTCGGCTCCGACAAGGACAAGGCCGACATCAAGAAACTGATCGCGCTGGTCGACGTGGTCCCCCCCACCACCAGCAGCAAGGTGAACGTCTACTACCTGGAAAACGCCGAGGCGACCGAGGTTGCCAAGGTGCTGGAAGGACTGGTGAAAGGGACCTCGACCGCGGCGCCCGCAGCTCCGGGTACCGCCGCGGCACCGCAGCAGGCCGTCTTCGAGGGGGGCAAGATCACCATCACCCCGGACAAGGCCACCAACTCGCTGGTGATCATGGCCTCCCCGACCGACTACCAAAACCTCCTGCAGGTGATCCAGAAACTGGACAGAAGAAGCCGCCAGGTCTTCGTCCAGGCGATGATCGCCGAGGTTTCCGTGAATAAGGCCAAGGATCTCGGTGTGCAGATCGGCGTCATCGGCGCCGCATCCAACGGCACCGTGGCCACCATCGGCACCTTCGATCCCTTCGGCACCGTGGCCGGCCTCACCACGACGGCAGCGGCGGCCAAGAACCTGGGCATGGAGGTGACCCTGGGCAAGGTCAACGTCCCGGTAGTGCTGCAGGCGCTGCAGACCAATGGTGCCCTGAACGTCCTCTCCACGCCGAACATCATGACCAGCGACAACAAGGAAGCCGAGATCTTCGTGGGCGAGAACGTCCCCTTCGTCTCGGGTACCAACCTCACCTCGACCGGCCTCTCCCAGCAGTCCATCGAGCGCAAGGACACCGGTATCATTCTGAAGATCAAGCCCCAGATCAGCGAGGGTGAGTACGTCAAGCTCGACATCTACCAGGAGATCTCGGCGGTGAAGGACTTCGGCACCGCGACCAGCCCGAGCCTTGGTAGCACCAAGCGTTCCGCCAAGACCTCCGTGGTAGTGAAGAACACCGACACCGTGCTGATCGGCGGCCTGATCCAGGACACCGACCAGGTGACCGAGAGCAAGATCCCGCTCTTGGGCGACATCCCGGGGCTGGGCTGGCTCTTCAAATCCAAGTCCACCAAGCGCGACAAGACCAACCTGCTGATCATGCTCACCCCGCGCATCATCAAGGACGCGCGCGATCTGGCCGATGTCTCGACCACCCAGCGCAAAAACTTCTCCGACGCCGTCAAGAACGACGCACCGTTCAACCTGGAGCGCGCTCTCGAGGAGAAACCGAAGTCCGTGACCGCGGACAAGCCCGAAATTCGCAACCAGTAACGGCGGACAGACTCCCATGGCAGAAACCCTCGATCTAGAAAGCATAGCGGAACGTCTCGGCCTCCCCTTCCAGGCCGAGATCGACGATTCCAAGGTAGACGGCGCGCTGGTGACCAGGGTGCCGCTCAACTTCGCCCGCAACAACCTCCTGCTCCCGCTGCGTGAGGAACAAGGGACCGTGATCGCGGCCAGCGCCGACCCGGCCAACCTACTGGCCGTGGACGAGATGGCCGGGCTGTTCCAGCTCCCGGTCTCCACCGTGGTGGTCCCCCAGCCGGTCCTGATCGACGCAGTGAACCGGCTCTACTCCCGGCTCTCCGGCTCGGCACAGGAGGTGGTCGAGGAACTCGAGGGGGAGGAGCTCTCCACTCTGGCAACCTCGTTCAACGAACCGCGTGACCTGATGGAGCTGACCGACGAGGCGCCGGTGATCCGGCTTCTGAACTCGATCCTGTTCCAGGCGGTCAAGGAGCGCGCCAGCGACATCCACATCGAGCCGTTCGAGCGCGAGCTCGAGGTCCGCTTCCGCATCGACGGCCTGCTCTACAAGATGCTCTCCCCCCCGAAGGTGATCCAGGAGGCACTCACCTCCCGCGTCAAGATCATGTCGGGACTGAACATCGCCGAGAAGAGGCTCCCCCAGGACGGCCGCATCCGCGTGAAAGTCGCCGGCCGCGACGTCGACATCCGCGTCTCGCTGATCCCGACCTTTTTCGGGGAGCGTGTGGTCTTAAGGCTTCTGGACAAGCAGCGCGGCGTCCTTTCCCTGAAGGAAATCGGGCTCTCGGACAAGAACGACCTCCTCATGGAGCGCCTTCTCTCCCGCACCAGCGGCATCATCCTGGTCACCGGCCCGACCGGCAGCGGCAAGACCACCACGCTGTACGCGGCGCTCTCCCAGATCAACTCGCCGGAGAAGAACATCATCACCGTCGAAGACCCGATCGAATACCAGCTGAAGGGGGTGGGGCAGATCCAGGTCAACCCGAAGATCGACCTCACCTTCGCCAACGGGCTGCGCTCCATCCTCAGGCAGGACCCGGACATCGTCATGATCGGCGAGATCCGTGACGCCGAGACCGCCGAGATCGCCATGCAGGCCTCGCTCACCGGCCACCTGGTGCTCTCCACCCTGCACACCAACGACGCAGCCACCGCCGTCACCCGCCTCATCGACATGGGGATCGAGCCCTTCATGGTCGCCTCGTCGCTCTCCGCGGTGCTGGCGCAGCGGCTGGTACGGGTGATCTGCCCGCACTGCAAGGAATCCTACACCCCGGACCGCAGCTACCCGGGCGTGGAGCTGCCGCCGGTTCTCTACCGCGGCCGCGGCTGCGACAAGTGTTTCAACCTGGGGACCATCGGGCGGGTCGGCATCTACGAGCTCCTTCCCATCGACGCCGAACTCTGCTCCATGATCATCCGCCAGGCCTCCTCCGGCGCCATCAAGGAGTACGCCGTCTCCAAGGGGATGCGCACCCTGCGCGAGGACGGCCTGATGAAGGCGGCGGCGGGGATTACCACCATCGAGGAGGTCCTGAGGGTGACCCAGGACGACTATGCCGACCTTTCGCTATAGCGCATTCAACCAGAAGGGTGCCGAGGTCACCGGGACCGTCGACGCCGCCAGCGAGAACGACGCGCGGCTGCAGCTGAAGCAGAAGGGGCTCTTCGCCAAGGAGATCGCCCCCGCCACCGAGGCAGGCTCCCGCTGGGCGCTCAACTCCGGCGTCAGCGTCCCCGACCTCTCCCTTGCCACCAGGAGGCTCGCGACCCTTTTGGGGAGCGCCGTGCCCGTCTACGAGGCCGTGGCGACCCTGTGGGAGCAGGAGGCGCCGGGCGAACTGAAGCGGGTGCTCGGGCGGGTGCGCGACCGGCTCGCCGAAGGCCAGGGACTGGCGCAGGCGCTCGCCGCCGAACCGCAGGTCTTCTCCGAGAGCTACATAGGCATGGTCGCCGCCGGCGAGGCGAGCGGCGCGCTGGAGGTGGTACTGGAGCGCCTGGCCGAGTTCCAGGAGGACCAGGCCGAGGTGAGAAGCCGGGTCATTACCGCCCTCATCTACCCCGCCATCATGGTGGTGGTCGGTATCGGCGTCATGATGGTGCTGCTCGGTTTCGTGGTCCCCAAGATCTCCGCCGTCTTCGAGAGCAACAAGGCCACCCTGCCGCTGGTCACGGTCCTATTGATCAAGGCGAGCACCGCGGTGCGAAAGGGGTGGTGGATCATGGGCGCGGCTGCCCTGGGCGCCGCCGCGGCCTGGAAGCGGGCCAAGGCCAACGAGAACTTCCTGCACAAGCGCGACCGCTTCATCCTGGGGCTCCCGATGGCGGGCCAGCTCTGGCGGCGCCTGGTGCTGTCGCGCTTCGCCAAGGTGCTCGGGCTCTTGCTGCAAAGCGGCGTCCCCATCATCAAGGCCATGGAGATCACCGGCGAGGCCGTGGTGAACCGGGAGTACAAGTCGTTCCTGGCCGAGGCGCGCGAGTCGCTGATCCAGGGGGGGAGCCTCTCCGGCGCGCTTAAAACGAGCCCGCTCTTCCCGCCGCTTCTGACTCACATGACCGCCGTCGGCGAGAAAAGCGGCGAGTTGGACGCCATGTTGATCAAGGCGGGCGACGCCTTCCAGAAGGAGTTCAACGCGCAGGTGACCCGTTCCATGGCCCTGCTCGAGCCGATGCTGATCCTGGGCATGGGTCTCACCATCGGCTTCATGGTCATCGCCGTACTGCTACCCATCATGCAACTGAACCAGTTGGTGAAATAACTGTAATGACTCCATTCCATTCTTTGCGAGGTCACTCCATGCTGAAAACCATGAAAGACAGCCGCGGCTTCACCCTGATCGAACTGATGGTGGTCATCGTCATCCTGAGCCTTTTGGCCGTCCTGGTCGGGCCGAAGATCATCGGCCGCAGCGACGACGCCAAGGTAGCCGACGCCAAGGTCCAGATCCGCAACATCGAAACCGCGCTGAAGCTCTACAAGCTTGACACCGGCAGCTTCCCCGGCACCGAGCAGGGACTGCAGGCGCTGGTCACCAAGCCGACCACCGGCAAGATCCCCAACAACTACAAGTCCGAGGGGTACCTGGAGAACAAGAACGTGCCCAAGGATCCCTGGGGCAACGACTACATCTACCTCTCCCCCGGCGAGCACGGCGACTACGACCTCTCCTCCTACGGTGCCGACGGCGCCCGCGGCGGCGAAGGTAAGAACGCCGACATCGAAAGCTGGAGCATGAAGTAGGTCTGGCGGAAGGACACCCGGGATTCCGACGGTAGGGGCGAATAATCATTCGCCCGCCTTGAAGCTGCGCAAGAGGAACGACCGCACTTGGTATCGATGAATAAAGCCAAAAACCATGACCGCGGCCAAGCCGGCTTCACCCTCCTGGAGCTGATGGTGGTGATCTTCATCATCGCCCTCGCGGCGGGGATCGTGCTGCCGCGGCTCCCCGAGCCCGAGGCAACCCGCCTTAAGAGTTCGGCGCGCAACCTGGCCAGCGGCCTCAGGTTCCTCAACGACCAGGCCATCGTCACCAAGAAGGTCTACCGCCTGCACCTGCAACTGGGCGAGAACACCACCCGTATCACCGAGGTATCCCCTTCCGGTGAAGAGCTGCAGCCGGCGGACCAGTTCATGGGGAGGCGGCTCATCGAAGAGGGGATCGACATCGAGGACGTGAGTGTGGGCAGCCGCGGCGCGGTCACCGAGGGTGAAGTCGTCATCCCCTTCGGCCCCGGAGGCGTGGGCGACGGCGTGACCATCCATCTCAAGGGGGGCAAGGAGCAGTTCACCGTGACGGCCTACCCTTCGGGAGGGAAGGTGACGGTCCAGGCAGGGTACCAGGAGGTGAACTCGTGAGAGGCTTCACACTACTCGAGGTGATGATCGCCCTTGCCATCACCGCCGGCGTCCTCTTGACGGTGATCTCCTCGGTCAACTTCCACCTCTCGCGTATCGCCGCCGATACCGAGGAGACCACGGCTGTACTGCTGGGGCGTGCCAAGCTGGAAGATCCCGAATTCGCCAAAAAGACCGACACCAAGGGGACCTTCGCGCCCGATCATCCCGATCACAAGTGGGAGCGCGAAACAACCAAGACCGAGATCCCGGGCCTGAACATGATCCGTCTGACCGTCATCTGGGCCAACGACACGAAAAGGCTGTCGCTTGTGCAATACGCACCGCAAAATGCGCAATAACAAAGGCTTCACCCTCATTGAGCTTCTGATCGCCCTGGCGCTTCTGGTGATCCTGGCCGGCGCCCTGTATGGCACCTACTTCTCGGTAGTCGCGGCCCGCGACAAGGGGGGCATCAGGATGGAGGAGCGCCGCGAGCTCTCCGCCACGCTGGGGAAGCTGCACGACGAGCTGACGTCGGTCTTTTACAAGGCACCCACATCAAGCGCCGGTGCAACGACAACAACGGCAACCACACAGCGGTTCCACTTCGTGGTCGAGGACCGGGACAGCTTCGGCAAGCCGGCTTCGCTTTTACAGTTCACCGCTCTCACCCCGCCTCGCATCGACCCGTCGCCGGCGTCCGACCTCATGGTGGTGCGTTACTCGGTACGGGAAAAGGATGACGACCAGATCCTCGGCCTGGTGCGCGAGGCCCGCGACCTCTATCTCGACACCAGCGTGGCATCGGTCCCCTACCCGGTGATGGACCGGGTGGAGGGGTTCATGGTCGAGTGCTGGGACGGCGGCAAGTGGGTCAAAACGTGGGACACGGCGCTCAACAACAGGCTTCCCAACAAGGTGAGAGTCACGATAACGGCCAAGGGAGGCGAGGTCTTCAGCACCGTCGCCACGCTGAGGAAAACGCCATGAGGGGGGAAAGGGGATTCGCCCTCGTCATAGCACTCATCGTGACTACGCTTCTCGTGGCACTATTGGCCGAGTTCGTCAACGAGGTCTACGTCGACACCTCGCACAGCCACAACTTTGTAGCATCGCAGCAGGCGGGCATTCTGGCCGAGTCTGGGATCGCTGGTGGCATCAAGCTTCTGCAGGTCTCCAGCACGCTAAGGCTCGGGGGGGAGTACAGCTCCTTGCTGGAGCCGTGGGCTAAGCCGCAGTCTTTCGACGCTGACAACGGCACGGTTACCGTCACCATCGAGGAGGAGACCGGCAAGATCGACCTGAATGCCGCAACCTCGCAGACCGGCACGCCGGACCAGTTCCAAAAGGATGCACTGCTGAGGCTCTTCGACACCCTGAAGCTGTCGCGCGACCTTTACGACCCGCTGGCGGACTGGGTCGACACCGACGACACGCCGCGTCCAAGCGGTGCAGAAAAGATCTACTACGGCACCCTGAAGACCCCGCTCCTGGTGCACAACGACAAGCTGGACACCTTCGAAGAGCTCGGGCTGATCAAGGGGTACACCCCGGAAGTCCTGGCCAAGTTGCGTGGCTTGGTCACACCGTACGGAGTGGCAAACGGCGCCCCTGCCGCTGTGATCAACATCAACACAGCCCCCAAAGAGGTCCTGATGTCACTGGATGACAGCCTCATGACCGGGGACCAGGTAGCCCAGATCCTCGAGTACCGCAAGACCAAGGTGATCAAAACGCTCGCCGATGTCTTCGGGAGCTCGACGCTCACCCAGGCCCTATCCATAAAAGTCGGATTCAAGGGTTCCATCTACCGGATCCGTTCCGAGGGGAAGGTAGGAGAAAGCGTACGTATCGTCGAGGCCGTGGTGACCGACGTGGGAAGCACGTCGCCCAGGGTCCTTTATTGGAGAGAATATTGATGGACATGCTGATCGTACAGCTGAAAAGGACCGAACTGGTCCTGGCCAGTTTCAGGGCCAAGAAGGGCGGAGCGACCTTCCTCTCCGCCGAGCGGCACCCGCTTTCGGGTGAGGAGGGGGAACTCTCCCGCATCCTCGCCGGAAGCTCGCTGGCGACCGGTGAACACCGGGTGGTCCTCGCCCTCCCTCCCTCATCTCTGTTCATGCGGGAGCTGGAGCTCCCCATCAGCGACCGCGCCAAGGTGCGCGAACTCCTCCCGCTGGAACTCAAAGGGGAGACCGCACTCGATACGGACCAGTTGGCCTTCGACGCCCTGCCGCTTTCCGGCGGTAAGGTGCTGGCGGTCTGGGGCAGGGTCCAGGAGCTCTCCGAGAAGATCGAACTTTTGAAGCAGGCCGGGCTCGAGCCGGAAGTGGTCACCGCATCACTGTTCCACTGGGACAAGCTGGCGCCTGCCGCCGGGACCGTGGCGGTGAGCGACGGAGAGGCCGTCGCCGCCTACAGCGACGGAGCCCCCATCTACTTCCGTGCCCTCCCCCCCAACGCGACCGAAGCGGATCTGCAGCGCACCGTGGCCGCGCTGGAGCTCTCCCGCAACCTGCGCGTGGAGCGCGTGATCTCGCACACCCCAGGCAAGCAGGAGGAAGCGACCGTCTCCCCCTCCACCAAGGGGCTCTTCGAAGCCTTCGGCGACGACCCGCGCGCCGCGCACGACTTGGCCGGCACCTACGCGCTGGCGGCGGCCCTGGCCGACAATTCAGCCGTCAACCTGCGTCGCGGCCCCCTCGCCTACACCGCCGCGACCGAGAAGCTGTACCAGCGTCTCAAGGTGAGCATGATGCTGGCAGCCGCCCTGGTGCTCCTCATCTTCGCCGAAAGCGGCGTGCGCTACTACCTGGTCAAACGCGACCTTGCCTCGCTGGATCGCGCCATCACCGGCATCTACAAGGAAGTGTTCCCGACCCGGAAAAAGGCGGTCGACGAGGTTGCCGAGCTCCGTTCCGAGATCAAGCGCCTGGAAGGTGCCAAGACCTCCAGCAACGTGCTGAAGCTTTTAAGCGACGTGGCCCAGGTCAAGGGGGATGACGTCTTCGGCATCTACGAAACCGAGGTGACCGGCTCGGACGTGCGCCTGAAGGGGGACGCAAAGAACGCGCAGGCAGCAAGTGACCTGAAAACCCGTGCCGCCGCCGTCCTGGAGGGGGCCGAGGTGGGTGAGACCAAATCGCGACCCGACGGCAGCGTCACCTTCACGCTGAGCGGCAAGATGAAGGGGGTGACGCGATGAAACGCGAAGAGATGATCACCCTCCTGCAGGGGCTGGACCAGCGCACCCGTCAGCGCATCGGCGTCGCCATCGCCATCGTGCTGGCCATCCTGGTGCTCCTTTCCGCAGCGAACAGCAGGATCTCCGTCCTGGAAAAAAAGCGCGCCGCGCGCGAGGCAGACATCGCCGAAATGATGCGCCTGAAGCTGCGCTACCAGGAGGCGAACCAGGGAGCCCAGCGCCTGGCCAACCGGCTGATGGCCACCAAGGCGGACGATTCCCCGGCCAAGATCGTGGACGAGATCGGCATCAAGGGTCGCTCCAGCCAGGTCAAATCCATCAAGGGCGATGACATCCCGGGCTACGTGGAGGACGCCGCCGAACTGCGCATGGAAGGGCTATCCGCCAACGAGACGGTCAACCTGATCTACCGCCTGGAGAAAGGTGCCCGGCCGGTGACGGTCAAGAAAGCCCTGATCAAGCAGAGGTTCGACGACCCGTCCAAGCTCGACCTCACTCTCACCATCGCCCTCATCAAGCCGGCACCGGCGGGGAAATAGATGAACAGACGCACCCTTTACCTTGCCTGCGGCGTACCCGCGGCGCTCATTTTGTTCCTGCTCCTGACGCTGCTGTTCACCCCGAACGACGCCATCAAGGGGGTCCTGGTCCGGGTCGCGGAGAACGCGGGATACACCCTGGAGTGCACCGGCTTCGGCAAGAGTTTTCCGCTGGGGCTCAAGGCCGACAAGGTGGAGCTCGGCTCCGAGAAGGGAGCGATCCTCAAACTCGGCCGGGTGAAGGTGCGGCTGGAGCTGCTGCCGCTTCTTGCCGGCAAGGCGCGCCTTGCCTACCGCGGCAGCATCGGAGCGGGCGAGGCCGCCGGGGAAGTCGACCTCGGCACGGCAAAGGGGTGGAGCATGCAGTGCCGCGGCGTGCGGCTCGAGGACATCCCCTTCTTCAGCACCGTGGCCGAGGCCAAGGTGAGTGGAGAGTTGAAGCTCAACGGCAAAATGGAGGCGAACAAAGGGGGAGGCACGGGCGAGCTGCAGCTCGAGGTCCGCGCCGCCGAGGTTGCCGGAGTCAAGATCGGCGCCATGCCCCTTCCCGACGCCGCCTACCGCGAGGTGCGCGGCGCCCTCAAGATCGACAAGGGGCGCGCCGTTTTAAAAAGCTTTACCTTAAACGGCGACGGCATCTATGTCCGCCTCTCCGGCGACACCGTCCTTGGCAACCCGGTAGGTGCCTCGCCGCTCAACCTCACCATGGAGATGATGCCCAAGCCCTCCTTCCTGGAGCGCCAGAAGTTCGTGTTTTTATTGCTCACCAAGTACCAGACCTCACCGGGTGCCTTCAAGATCCCCATCGGCGGCACACTGGCCCACCCATCCCTGTAACTTTTTCAGAACGAAGTTTGACAATATCGAAAATTGGGTTGCATTTGCCGCGTCTGTTACTTAAGATGAGGGTAATGAGAGCGCGGTGGTGCTGGTCTTAACCGAGCGGGAGCAACCCATGATCGAATTCAGAGGCGTCCACAAGTGGTTCAAGAAGCTGCACGTGCTGAACGACATCAACCTCCACGTGAAACCCGGGGAGGTGCTCGTCGTGTGTGGTCCCTCGGGCAGTGGCAAGTCCACCCTGATCCGGACCGTGAACCAGCTTGAGCCGATCGACCAGGGCACCCTGATCGTCGACGGCAAGGATCTCAGCGACAAGAAGCTCGACATCAACAAGCTGCGCGCCGAAGTAGGCTTCGTGTTCCAGCAGTTCAACCTTTACCCTCACCTCTCCGTCCTCGCCAACATCACCCTGGCCCCCATCAAGATCAGAAAGACCCCGAAGGCACAGGCGCAGGAACAGGCCATGGCGCTTCTGGAGCGGGTAGGCCTCGCCGAGAAGCGGGACGCCTATCCCGCGCAGCTCTCCGGAGGTCAGCAGCAGCGTGTCGCCATCGCCCGCGCCCTCGCCATGAAGCCGCGCATCATGCTCTTCGATGAGCCCACCTCGGCGCTGGATCCCGAGATGATCGGCGAGGTGCTCGACGTCATGCAGAAGCTCGCGCTAAGCGGGATGACCATGGTCGTGGTGACCCACGAGATGGGTTTCGCCCGCGAGGTTTCCCACCGGGTGGTCTTCATGGATCAGGGCACCATACTGGAGCAGGCCGCGCCCGAGCAGTTCTTCAAGAACCCGCAGCACGAACGGGCGCAGCAATTCCTGAAACAGCTGCTCTCGCCCATGCACTAACCGCCTGAACGGCCGTTCAAGGTTCAACGTTCAACGTTCGAGGTTATACTCACCCCACGAGGCATGGGTTCAGCTATGGCTTCTGCATTGCTGCTTTTTTTGCCGGGGAAGATGCCCGTGCAAGTCACTGTGATGTTTGCCTGTGCGCTTTCACTGTGTCGAACGTCGAACCTGGAACATTGAACGGCATCTGTTTCTTGTTTTTTTTGCCAGAAAGGATGCAGGTGCAAGTCACTCTGGTATAATCCGGTACGTTTTCACTCCGTCGAACGTTGAACCTTGAACGTTGAACGGGTTTTATTCATTCAAAAGGAGGATCACTGATGAAGAAACTGTTGACGCTGTTCGCTGCTGTTGCCCTGGTCGGCATCATGGCCCACGCCGCTCTCGCCGCAGGCGACACGCTGGCCGAGGTGAAGAAGAAGGGGGTCCTCGTCGCCGGGGTGAAGGATTCGCTGCCGCCGTTTGGCTACGTGGATGAGAAGACCCGCGAAATCGTGGGCTACGACATCGACTTCTGCAAGTACATCGCGAAGAAGCTCGGTGTGAAGCTGGAAGTGAAACCGGTGACCTCGGCCTCCCGCATGCCGCAGCTCATGGAAGGCAACATCGACATCATCGCCGCCACCATGACCAAGAACCCGGAGCGCGCCAAGCAGATCGACTTCAGCTACACCTACTTCCTCACCGGACAGAAGTTCATCACCAAGAAGGGCGCGGTGAAGAGCCTCAAGGACCTGGAAGGGAAGAAGATCGGCACCGCCAAAGGCTCCACCTCGGAGCAGAACGTGGCCAAGGCGATCCCCACCGCCACCATCCTCTCCTTCGACGATTACCCGCAGGCGTTCCTGGCGCTGCAGCAGGGTAAGGTGGCGGCAGTCACCACCGACGAGTCGATCCTGGCCGGCATCCTGGGCAAGGCTCCCAACAAGAACAAGTTCGAGATCCCCAACCTGCAGATCTCCGAGGAGCCCTACGGCCTGGGCATGCGCAAGGACGACAAGCACTTCGTCGCCTTCGTGAACAAGACCCTGCTCGAGATGGAGAAAAACGGCGAAGCGAAGAAGATCTTCGAGAAGTGGTTCGGCCCGAAGACCGCCACTCCGCTCAAGCGCACCTTCAAGATCACCGCCGACAAGTAACCTTTTGTTTTCGGCCTCCCCTGCAGCAGGGGAGGCCGAAACATCGCGAGCCCCACCGCAAAATCACCCGCTTCAAGTCAAGAAACAGAGTAAAAAGCACGATACACTGGTTCTTTATCCCCTCCTCTCTCTTTGTTGCTGTTTCCTCGGAACTTACCTTTGCCGTTATCGCTCAGGATCGACTGTAGTTCGTGCCGCGCCGATGCTTGATCAAAGGGCCTGTTTTAGTGCCTAAACCCTTGACAATTCACCTCAAGACGTTATATAAATCCATGCTTAAAATTAACTCTGTTTTAATACCAAGGAGGGGGCAATGAGAGTAGCAAAACTTTTCAACCTTGTATCGGCCCTGGCGCTGTTCGCATTCGTGGGAACCGCTGCCGCTGCCGATCCTGCAAAACCTACGGCGGTGCTGACCAGCGCGGACTGCGTGAAGTGCCATGAGCAGCCGCCCAAGGATATCGCAGCTGCCGGCGGCAAGCACAAAACCGAGGTGACCTGCCAGGACTGTCACGTCGGGCACCCGCCCAAGGTTAAGAAGCCGATCCCGCAGTGCAGCCAGTGCCACGAAGGCAAGCCGCACTTCAAGCTCCAGGGCTGCCTCGGCTGCCACACCAACCCCCATACTCCGAAGAACATAAAGTTCGGCAACAACGTCACCGATCCGTGCCTGACCTGCCACACCGGCCAGATCGAGCAGCTGCGCTCCTTCAAGAGCAAGCACTCCGCCCTCAACTGCTCCTTCTGCCACAACGTTCACGGCCGCATTCCGGAGTGCACCCAGTGCCACAAGCCCCACTCCAACGACATGGCCGCCAAGGACTGCAAAGTCTGCCACCAGGCCCACAAACCGGCTGACGTGACCTACAAGTCCGACACCCCGTCGAAGATGTGCGCCGCCTGCCACAGCAAGGCGTTCAAGCTGCTGACCTCCAGCACCGCCAAGCACAGCAAGCTCGCCTGCGTCTACTGCCACCAGGCCAAGCACAAGATGGTTCCGCAGTGCACCCAGTGCCACGTCAAACCGCACCCGGCCGCCATCATGGCGAAGTTCCCGAAATGCGGCGAGTGCCACAGCATCGCACACGACCTGAACCGTTGGGGTGAGGCCGCAGCGACCCCGGCAGCCGCTCCGGCCAAGCCGGCGGCACCGGCAGCCAAGCCGGCGGCACCGGCAGCCAAGCCGGCCAAACCGGTGAAGAAGTAATACTCCTGCAGCGCATCGGGGAGGCCTCCGCGGCCTCCCCGACCTTTTTACCCCTCCCTTGTTTCCAAGCCTTTGAAAAAAAGAGTTCGCCCAGTACCAGGAGGATCGCATGCTTTTTCTACAGATAACCTCGGCAGTGACGGCTCTGACCCTCGTCGTGCTGGCGCTGTGCCTGATTCCGGTCCTCACTGAACTAAAAAAAGCGGCTCTCGCACTGCAGGGCGCCGCTGACCTGTTGCAAAAGGAAGTAACGCCGCTGGTCAAGGAACTGCGTGACACAGTATCGGACGTTCAGGTAGTTACCAGCGCCGCAGCGGCCAATGCCGAAGGCGTGAACATGCTTTTAAGCGAGCTCGGCCATGCCGGACACAACATACGCATGATCAACAAGGTGTTGGGGATTGCGTCTGACATCGTGACCAACTCCTCGGTCTGGATGGCGGGGGTCAAGGTTGCGGGCAAATACATTGCTGATAGAATAGTGAAAACCAAAATTAGGGGGTAACCGCCATGTCAAAAGATAAAGATATCGGGACCGGTACTATGCTGCTTTCCTTCCTGGCCGGTGCTGCCGTCGGGATCGGGGCAGCCCTGCTCCTCGCGCCGAACACCGGCGAGGAACTGCGCGGCAAGATCAAGGATCTGGCCGACGACGCGGTGGACAAGATCAAGGAATACGCCAGCGAGGCGCAGGACAAGATCAGGTCCAGCTATGAGGACGGCAAGGATCTGGTGCTGGAGAAGAAGAACATCATCTCCTCGGCCATAGAGGCCGGCAAGGAGGCGATGGAGCGGGAAAGGGAGAAACAGAAGACCCAGGTCTAGCGCCATGTCCCACAGTCCGAAAGCCCACCAAAGGTGGGCTTTTTTTTCTTCCTGATTGGCGACGATCTTCCGCTACCTCCCACTCCCCCCTTTGCGAAGGGGGGCTGGGGGGATTTGCCTTTCCCGAAACTAAAGCAAATCCCCCTAAATCCCCCTTCGCAAAGGGGGACTTTTACCAGCGGAAGGTTGTCACTAATCGGGTTTTTCTTTGCGGCGCACGCACCGGCGGGGTCGTGTGCCGCGAGCAGCAGCGGTGCCACAGCATATGAATGATTTCAACGGCAAAACGAAGCTGTCCCCCGGCATGATCTGGCAATACGACCCCGCAGCGATCGGGGGGTGGCGGGGCAAGGGGTTGAGGCTCTTACAGTTCACCGGCTTCGCCTTCTCCAACTTCATGGCCAACAACTCGCTGCTGCGGGCCACGGCCCTCTCCTTCACGACGCTCTTGTCCCTGGTGCCGCTGCTCGCCCTCGCCTTTTCGGTGCTCAAAGGGCTGGGCGCCCAGAACCGCCTGGTGCCGCTCATCCTGAAGCAGGTCACCGCCGGCAACGAGGAGGTGGTGAACCGGGTCATCTCCTACATCGGCAACACCAACATGGGATCGGTGGGCGCCATCGGCCTCGCGGCGCTCCTTTTCACCGCCATCAGCATGCTGGGGAGCATCGAGGAGGCCTTCAACGTGATCTGGGGGGTGCCAGAGACCCGGACCTTCTACCGCAAGTTCAGCGACTACCTGAGCGTCCTGGTCAGCGCGCCGCTGTTGCTTTTAGCCGCCACCAGCATCACCACCACGCTGTCGAGCAAGTGGCTCACCGGTTGGTTCATGGAGTGGACCTACCTCGGGGACCTGTTCCTGTTCACCCTGGGGCTCACGCCGTACCTCGTGGTCTGGACCGCCATATTCCTCCTCTACGTCTTCATGCCCAACACGCGGGTGCGCTTCGACTCGGCCCTGATCGGGGCGGTGCTGGCCGGTACGCTGTGGCAGTTCGCCCAGTGGGCCTACATCCACTTTCAGGTCGGCGCCGGCAACTACAACGCCATCTACGGCACTTTGGCGGCGCTTCCCATCCTGATGGTCTGGATCTACGTGAGCTGGATCATCGTCCTGTTCGGGATGGAGGTCGTGGCGGCGCACCAGAACCGCAGCACCTTCCGGCGCGACATCCGGGGACGCGACATCAGCCACGAGCTGCAGGAACTGGTGGCGCTGGCGGCCCTGCGCCACATCGCCGAGACTTTCTACCGCGGCGACGCCGCCTGGGGGGAGCACCACCTGGCGATGAAGCTCGGCGTCCCCCTGCGCATCGTGCGCAAAACCCTGGAGCACCTGCGCGACCAGGGGTTCATCGTGTTGGCCGGGGAAGGCCGCGGCAGCTACTACCCCGCTCGGGACCTGGACCAGGTTTCCATCGCCGATGTCCTCCTCTCGCTGAGAAGGAGCGGCGCCTCGGCCGCCATCTCCGGCGAAGAGCTGGCCGAAGGGCTTCTTGACGAGTCGGAAGCGGCCGTCACTGCGGCCTTGGGAGGGGTCACCCTGAAGGATCTGGCCTTCCCGGAAATGCGCCCGCGCGTCGTTGACAAAGGGGACGCAGTTGACATATAGTGGCCCGATTCAACAGACGGCCAGAAGCGGGATATGCAAGATCTAAAAGACATCGATAAAGAAAAGAAACACAGCAGACGACTCGGCAGGAAAAAAGCACAGGAAGGGCGCAACGTCTTCCTTCGGCAGATCGAGGAGACCAAGCCCCAGAAGAAGAGGCTCAAGATCATCCTGCCCGCCATCGCGCTTTTGCTCGCCTCCTACCCACTGATCTCCCTCTTCGGAACTCCCCGCGCCAAAAGTGCACCTGTGCCCGAGAAACCGGCCGCAGTGTCCCTTGCCAACCTGGACCAGGGGAGCGCCTTCAAGCTCGCCGCCGACGCCTACTCGAACGCCCAGGTGCAGGGGGGGAAGTTGACCGCGCCCCTGCCGCAGGGCGGACAGGTGATCTACGGCATCGATGAAGAGGTGCAGAGAAAGATCGAGAAACTCTTCAGCGATTACAAGGTCCCCTACGGGCTCTTCGTCGCCCTGGAGCCAAAGACCGGGCGCATCCTCGCGGCGGTGTCGCACTCCGCGTCGCAGCCGGGGTGGGAGAAGGGGGCCAACTACCGCCCCTACCCCATGGCTTCGCTCTTCAAGATCGTCACCGCCACCGCGGCCCTGGAAGAGAAGAAGGTGGGGCCGGACACCATGTTCGCCTTCAACGGGAAGCTCACCTCGGAAAGCCCGAAATACTGGCGGGTGCGGCCCGGCCGCGGCAACCAGCAGATGCCGCTTTCCCTCGCCATGGGAAAATCGGTGAACCCGGTGTACGGCCGGCTCGCCGGCGAGGTGGTCGGGCGCGATCCGTTGCTGCTCTACGCCGGCAGGTACGGCTTCAACCAGTCCATCGTCCCCGGCTCTCCCATCGTAGCCAGTACAGCCCCCGTCCCCGGCACCGTCGACGAGCTGATGCGCATGGGCGCAGGTCTCAACCGCGAGGTCAAGATTTCACCTTTCCATGCCGCGACCATCATGGCCACGGTGGCCAACGGCGGCGTCATGATGGCGCCTTCGCTTGCCAGCGAGATCCGCGACGCCAAGGGGAACGTGGTGTTCACCCAGAAGCCCCAGGTGCTGCGCACGGTGATGACGCCGCAGACCGCCAGCGACCTGGCCCACATGCTGGCCACAACCGTGGAGAGCGGCACCTCCCGCCGCGCCTTCCACGACCGCAGGGGGAGAAGGATGCTCGCCTCGGTGCGCATCGCCGCCAAGACCGGCTCCATCGACGGCACCGATCCCGCCGGGCACTACAGCTGGTTCGCCGCCTACGCCCCCATGGAGGACCCGCAGATCGCCCTGGCCGCGCTGGTCATCAACGAGAACAAGTGGCGCATCAAGGCGACCTCGGTGGGCGAACAGGCCCTGGAGGCATTCTTCAGGTAGGTGAAAGATGGGATGCTCGGGATGCGGGACCTGCTGCGTCGCGCCGGATATCAGCTCGTTGGACAAGAAGGTGGGAGAGAGGTGCCGCCACCTCTCCGGTGAGCAGCGCTGCCTGATCTACGAGGAACGGCCGGCGGTGTGCCGGGGGTACCGCCCGGACGAGATCTGCGCAGTGATCGCGGCGCCGACCCTGGAGGAACGGGTGACGAACTACCTGGGGCTCTTCGGGTTGCGGCAGGACTAGGCGAAGCGCTCCAGGGTAAGCCCCGCCTCGGTCCACTGGGCGTAGGAATAATGGGTGATCCAGTCACCAAGGGAGATGAAGACCCGGTCCCCCTCCCTTATTTCCATGGGGAGATGGAAGTGCCCGGTGACGACCATGTCGCAGCCGGCCGCGAAGCGTTCGCGGGCGAAGTTCTCCAGGATGGCCGGGTAGTCCCAGCGTTGTCTGCGTGCGGCGTGCTGCCCGCTCGAGTTCCGGGACATGGCGGCCGCGATCCGGTCGGCCAGCCGGCGCGGGAAAACCGGCACCAGGGCCTGCACCAGGGGGCCGTGCAGCAGGGAACGCAAGGCCAGGTAGCGATGATCGCCCCGGTTGACCTGGTCCCCGTGGCACAGACAGATCTTTTTCCCCTCGATCTCCAGTTCGGTGCCGTCGGGATGGACCTCGGCCTGCAGCTGCTCCTTGAAGAAGCCCCCCAGATGGAAGTCGTGGTTCCCCTCGAAGTAGACGATGCGCACCCCGCGCTCCCTCACCCGCTTCAGACAATCCACGATTTCCCCATAGTGGCCGTATACAGGCCGCGGGTTTCCGATCCAAAACTCGAAGATATCTCCCAGCAGGTAAAGGGTGTCGGTGTCGGCGGGAAGCGTATCCAGGAAACGGACCAGGGTCCGGTAGTTCCGGTCCTGCGGGCTTCTGAGGTGGGCGTCGGCGATGAAAATCTTGCGCATTTGCGCAATATATACAAAAATACGGGGTTGGTAAAGGAAACAGGAACGGGCGGCTGGCTCAAGCTCTACCTTGACCTTGACCTCAACCTGTTTTCAAGAGGTACCGATGCACGCACTACGCAACCTGGAGATCGTCTGGGAAGACTTGATGGAGGCCTTCGAGAACGGCGACCCGGACCTGATCTACTTCCTGGACCGGGAGACCGGCGAGGTCTTCTCGGTCCCCGCCGACTACGAGGACGAGAATTTCTGGGACGAGGTGGCATCCCAGGAAGAGCGGTTCCTCGAGGTGCCCCCCTTCGACTACGGACAGGAGCGCCAGCTGGTGCACGCCTTCATCCAGCGGCTCACCAACGAGAGCCTGAAGGGGATGCTGGCGCGGGCGTTCAGCGGCAAGCAGTCCCACGGCAGGCTGCACGAAATCCTCTCCTTCTACCCCGAGGAACAGGAACGCTTCCACGCGATCAGGGAGGCCTTCCTCACCGACCGTGCCGCCCATTGGCTCGAAGAGCACGACATCTACCCCCCCGAACGGCTCTAGCAATCCTCACCAGGAGCGCGCCCGTTGACCTGAACGCCGCTTTTGCGTAACATCTCTCAGGTGGCTACTTCAACCAGGAGCGCCGACGGCCCCCCGCCGCCGACCGCACCTGCCAAAACGGGTCCGGACATGCTATCGAAAAACTGGCTGAAAATCGTCCTGGAAATCGCCGCTATCGTGTTCACCTCGGCTGTTTTCGGCATTTTTTGGAACAGGACGCTCCTGGCCGACGCCTGGCGCGGCGCACCTGCCGGACAGACGGCGCCCGCGGCACAGCAGGCCGAGGCGCTCCCGATGCCGATCGCCCTTGTGCAGGTAAAGGAACTGCACGACTCCGGACAAGCGGTGCTGGTCGACGCCAGAAGCGGCGCCAGCTTCGCCAAGGAACATATCTCCGGGGCGCGTTCCTTCCCGCTGGAGGAAGCGACCCGGCAGCAGACGCCGCAGTTGCAGGGAGTCGCCAAGGACGCTGTCATCATCGCCTACTGCAACGGCTTTTCCTGTCACGACAGCATGGAACTGGGCAAGCTCCTGATCAAGGCCGGCTACGCCTCGGTCTATGTCTTCGAGGGAGGACTCCCCGAATGGCGGGATGCCGGCTACCCGACCACGGGAGGAGCGCCATGAAACCATTCCGCCTCCCCCTGATCCCCCTGGTGCTGCGCGTCGCCCTGGGCGCCGTCTTCATCTATGCCGCCGTCCCGAAGATCGCCGATCCGGTTGCCTTCGCCGGCAGCGTGGCGGCCTACCGGATCCTCCCCTACTTCTGGAGTTACCTCACCGCCGCCGTGCTTCCCTTCCTCGAGCTTATCTGCGGCGTGCTGCTCATCTGCGGGTTCCGGGTGAAAAGCGGCGCGCTGATCATAGGCATGCTGAACCTGGTCTTCATGGCTGCCCTTGCTTCCGCCATGATCAGGGGGCTGGATATCGACTGCGGCTGCTTCCGCATGGAAGGCGCCAAGACCGCCCCCTGGGTGGCACTGCTACGCGACACCGTCTTCCTCGCCATGACCGCCGCAGTACTGCGCTACGAGCGGCTGCGCGCCGGCTAGCGCCGGCAGGACCGCTTGCCCCCCCTCGTATGCCCCCTTCTCTGAAATCCCCCCCACGATTGCACTGGCCACAAAAGTCCCCCCTCCCATCAATGGAGGGGGAGCATCAGTATCTCCCGCACGTCCCCGTTATTGCAATCAGCAGCCCCACGTCCCCCGGCGACTTGCAGTTTCAACCGAAATACTGTAGGATGCGCGGTTGTTTCATTAGACACTGGGAGAACGCTTTGAACGAGATTCTACTCCTGGTCGGCGCGTACCTGCTCGGCTCGGTACCGACCGGCCTGCTCCTGGCCCGGAGCATGGGCATCAACATCAGGGAATGTGGCAGCGGCAACATCGGCGCCACCAACGTCTACCGCACCGCCGGCAAAAAACTCGGCATCATGACCCTGGTCGGCGACTGCTTCAAGGGGCTGATCCCCGTTCTGGTCGCGCACGCGCTGGGGCTCTCTCCGCTGTGGGTCGCCGCCATCGGCCTCGCCGCCTTCCTCGGCCACGTCTACACGGTCTTCCTCTGCTTCAAGGGAGGCAAGGGCGTCGCCACCGCGCTGGGCGTGCTGCTGGGGACCGCACCGCTGGCCGTACTGCTCGGCATCATCGTCTTCGCCCTGGTCCTGTACAAGTGGCGTTACGTCTCCCTGGCCTCGATCACCGCGGCCGCCTGCATCCCCGCGTTCGCCTGGGCCACCTGCGTCCCCCGCGAAACCATCATCATGGCGGGCATGATCGCCGTCATCGTGATCCTCAAACACCACGAGAACATCGCCAGGCTGCGGGCCGGCACCGAGAACAAGTTCAAGGCCTGACAGGTTGCCCCCTTCGGCGCCTTCTAGCCGCCCCATCCTTCCCACGCACCCGGGATACCGTTCCACAGGGTGGGTCATTTGCACCTGCGATTGCCCCACCCTCACCCAATCTCCCACGACCGGCGTCCGCCCCTAACAGCTAACACTCTGTAATCACTACATCATTTAATACAAACATACAACAGGTATGCCTCTTGCTGTCCAGCATGGCGTAGACGAACGTCGGTACCCTGCTGGAGGAAGTGCATGTCCCTTTGGAGAAGAGTGATCGCTGCGGCGGTCACCATACCACTCCTGCTGATAAACCTGTTGGCCTGTTCCCCAACCGATCAGAAACAGCAAGCCCAGGCGTCGCCCACGCCCCAACAGTCCCCCCCCACCGCCCCTGTTCACAGGGTGAATGGGGAGGTCATCACCCGTGCGGAGTTGGATCGCGCGGTCCGAGATCTCGTCGAGACAAGGCACTTGCGCCAACCGCTCGGCGCACAGGAACTCGCGTCTCTGAAGAAGGAGGCCCTGGAAGGGCTGGTATCTGCCGAGCTCCTGTACCAAGCGGCCCTGAAGTCCAAAATCGGAAACATGGAGCAAGAGGTAGCGCATGTTATTGCCGCCGACCGGGCCAGGTACCAGGGTGGGGAGGCCTACGCCCGCGACATGAGCAAAGCCGGTCTCACCCTGCCGCTTTGGGAGCAGATGGTGCGCAAAGAGCTGGTAATCAACCGTTTCGTTGAGCACAAGTTTGCGACGCGGGTCAGCGTCGGGGCGGACGAGGCGAAAGGCTTCTACGAGACGAACCGGGAACGCTTCAAGACCGGGAGCAGCGTCAGGGCAAGCCATATCCTCGTGACGGTCGCCGGGTGCGCTCAGGAGCAGGACAAGAAGCGGGCGCGCGAGCGGGCGGAGATCCTGCTGCACCGGGTCCGCCAGGGAGAGGATTTCGGCATACTGGCACAATCGCATTCGGACTGCCCCAGCAAGGTGCGCGGCGGTGACCTTGGTTTTTTCAGGAAGGGGGAGCTCGATCCGCCGCTGGAACAGGCGGTGTTCACACTAAAGCCGGGAGAGATCAGCGACCTGGTGCAGACAAGGCACGGCTTTCATATCGTGAAGGTGACCGAGAAGCGCGGCCCGCGCCTGGAAAGCTACGAGGAGGCGAAGGAGGAGATCCACGCCTATCTGAAACGGGAGAAGATGCTGCGGCTGGTGGCGGAATACGTGGCCGACCTGCGCGACAAGGCCAAGCTCGAACCTGGGCTCCCCCTCCCTTGATGAGAAGGCAACACAAACGCAAAAAAGGGCGGCTCCGTCAGGGAAGCCGCCCTTTGCTATTTGGTTTTCTCATGTGCCAGGGGGACAGGCACCTGTCGGAGCCAGTCCCCTTGTTTTCGCTTAAGCCGCCTGTTCCAATACCAGCGGGGTCAGGAAGCGCTTCATCTTCTTGAGCGCGCCTTCCTCGATCTGCCGCACCCGCTCGCGTGAAATGGAGAAGTGGTCGGCGATCTCCTGCAGGGTCAGCGGCTGGTCAGCCGAGACGCGGTGCTCTATGACGAAGCGCTCCTTCTCGTTGAGCTGCTCGAGAGCGCTTGCCACCGTCTGCTCCAGCATGGTGGCCTCCTGGCGCTCGGCCAGCATTTCCTCCTGGTTCTGGCGCAGGTCGGGCAGGCTTTCCAGGAAGGTCGCGCCCTCCCCTTCGAACATCTCCACGTCCAGCGAGAGCTCGCCCCTCAGGCGCTGTTCCATCTCCTGCGCCTCGGTGTCCTTGACGTCCAGCGAAATGGCCGCCGCGTGCAGGTCGCCTTCCCCGGTCATGTTGATGATCGCCTGCTTCGCCTGGTTCAGCTTGAAGAAGAGCTTTCTCTGCGCCTGGGTGGTGCCTATCTTCAATAGGCTCCATGCGGAGATGATGTGGTTCTGGATGTACGCCCTGATCCACCACACGGCGTAGGAGATGAGTCGGACCCCCTTGGCGGGGTCGAACTTCCTGACGGCCATCATGAGGCCGACGTTCCCCTCCTGGATCAGGTCGAGCATCTTCATCCCGTAGGAGCGGTACTCTCCGGCGATCTTCACGACAAACCTGAGGTTCGAGGTGATCAGCTTGTGAGCCGCCTCCAGGTCCCCCTCGTCGCGGAACCTGCAAGCCAGATCCATCTCCTCATCCGCCGACAAAAGCGGGAAACGGTTGATCTCCGTGAGGTAAAGGGTAAGGCTGTCTATAGGTACCGGCATCGTGTGCGTCATGTCGATCTCTCCCTTGTGAGTGCTGGTTTTGCCTACTACTTGTTAGCACTCTCCACTCTTGAGCGCTAATAAATATAACAAGCCGCATGCAAAAAATCAAGGGCATGCCCGTGAATTTACGTGGGTTAAATTACTTGCACCTGCCGCTGCGAATGTGGTAAACGAAAAGATCCAAATAAGCGACGCCTGGCGCCGAAAAACCGGAGGTTCTGCCACATGGAGATCAGGGTAATACCGATTAGCGAGGGGGAGAAGAAGGCCAAGTATACCGACGAGTCGCAGCTCGGCTTCGGAAGAATTTTCACCGACTACATGCTGCTGGTCGAGTGGAAGGCCGGCCAGGGTTGGGTCGATGGGCGCATCAAGAAGTACGAGCCGTTCCAGATCGACCCCGCGGCGCTTGTTTTGCACTACGCGCAGGAAATCTTCGAGGGGCTCAAAGCCTACAAGTGGGAGGACGGCACCATCGCCCTGTTCCGCCCGGAGATGAATGCCCGCCGCTTCAACCACTCCGCCGAACGGCTCTGCATGCCCGAGGTTCCCGAAGAGCTCTTCGTAAAGGGTATCGAGCAACTGGTGGCCCAGGAGAAGGCATGGGTTCCCGGGTCAGAGGGGACCTCGCTCTACATCCGCCCCGCCATGATCGCCGTGGAGCCGCACGTCGGCATCAAGCCCTCCGACCACTACTACTTCTTCGTGATCCTCTCCCCGGTCGGCGCCTACTACGCCAACGGCTTCAACCCGGTCAAGATCATGGTCGAGGACACGTATGTCCGTGCCACCCCGGGCGGCACCGGTGAAGCCAAGACCGGCGGCAACTACGCCAGCTCGTTGAAAGCGGGTCTCGAGGCGAAGAAGAAAGGATTTGACCAGGTACTGTGGCTGGACGGCGTGCACAAGCGCTACATCGAGGAAGTGGGCTCGATGAACATGTTCTTTGCCTACGGCGACACCATCGTCACCGCACCGCTGGAGGGGAGCATCCTGCACGGCATCACCCGGGACTCCGTGCTGACCCTGGCCAAGTCCATGGGGCTCAAGGTCGAGGAGCGCAAGATCGACGTGAACGACCTGATGCTGGACCTGAAGAGCGGCAAGATCACCGAAGCCTTCGGCAGCGGCACCGCGGCCGTGGTTACTCCGGTCGGCACCCTCTGCTACGCCGGTGAAACCGTCCAGGTCGGCAACGGCGGCGTCGGCAAGCACACCCAGACCCTGTACGACACCCTCACCGGCATCCAGACCGGCAAGATCGAAGACAAGTTCGGCTGGATGAGGAAGGTGAAGTAACTTCCAAAGACAGCAGACTAAAAAGGGGACAGGCTCCGCAGGTGCCTGTCCCCTTTTTCCTTTTTGTTCCGCGGCAAACGATAATCAGAACAGCTCCATCTGCCCGCTCAGCAGTTCACCGGGAGCCGGCGCCACTTTGCCGGGCCCCTCTACCCCCTTCCAGGATTGACCTGCCCGGATCATCTCCTGGAGCCACTTCTTGGGAACGGAGCGGTAACGGCAGCGTTTCAGGGTCCCGACCGTTATGGTGGCGGAAACCACCCCGCGCCGGACGCGCGGCACGATCTGCGTGATCTTACCGATGAACAGGAAGCATCGAGTCGCGTCCTTGTGCTCCAAAAGCACCTCGTCGCCGATCACGGCAAGGCAGATGGCGTGGTGGCGCTTGTTGTCCACAAAGAAACTGACGGCGCAGCCGGGCGTGGCTACAACCGGCTTCGACAGCTCATCTGCGTCCCAGACCAGCTCCTCGCCGTCATCGGGCTCATCCTCGAGCGGTTCCTCGGGATCGTCGCCGTAGAAGAGATGCTCGTCGGCCGTGAGGTCGAGGTCGTCATCCAGCTCTTCCTCGGCCGTCAGGCTCTGCTCCATCTCGGCATCCGGCATGTCTTCGGCGCCAATGGCGTTATCGTTGCGATTCCACTTTGCCAACTCATTTCCCCTGCAAGCCTCACGGCGTCGTTACCGGCTACCGATATGGCCGTTACCAGCCAAGCTCTGTTTTGCTGCCGGATAATGCCATATCTTGCCGCGCACTACAAGCCTTGCCGCGAGGAGACTGGCTCCACCAAGTGCCTGTCCCCTTAATGCTTGTGGGTAAAAACCGTCCCCTACCTTGACACACCCCCCTCCCCTCCCTATCTTCTTTAAGACTTAGGCTCCTCCAGCGAGGGGACTGGCTCCGACAGGTGCCTGTCCCCTTGGTGGCTGAGCTGGAATGAGCGTTCCGCTAAAGGGACAGGCACCTTACGGAGCCAGTCCCTTCGTGCGCGTCCTCTCACTTAGGAGGCACCCCATGATAAGACCCGAGAAAATGACCGTGAAGACCCAGGAAGCCATAGCGACGGCGCACGAAAACGCGCTTGCCATGTCGGCCCCAGCCATCGAGGCGGAACACCTGCTGCTCGCCCTCATCGACCAGGAAGGAGGCTTCGTCCCCGATCTGATCAAGAAGATCGGCGCTCCGCTGCCGCGCCTGCGTGACAGCGTGGAAGAGGTGCTCAAGCGCCTGCCCAAGGTGACCGGCGGCGCGCAGGTCGGGCTTTCGGCAGCCCTGAACCGTGTCCTGGACCAGGCCCAGAAGGAAGCCGACGCGATGCACGACTCGTTCGTGTCGACCGAACACCTGCTGCTGGCGCTGGTCGCATCCAAGGACACGCCAAGCGGTCGCCTCTTGAGCCAGAACGGCGTAACCCGCGACGGCATCCTCTCCGCCCTCAAGGAATTGCGCGGCGGCGAGGCGGTCAACGAACAGGACCCGGAACAGAAATACCAGGCCCTGGCCAAATACTGCCGCGACCTGACCGACCTGGCTCGCCGGGGGAAACTCGACCCGGTCATCGGGCGCGACGACGAGATCCGCCGCGTGCTCCAGGTACTGTCCCGCCGCACCAAGAACAACCCGGTGCTGATCGGCGAGCCGGGGGTCGGCAAGACCGCCATCGCCGAGGGGCTCGCCCAGCGCATCGTCTCCGGCGACGTCCCGGAAACGCTCAAGGACAAGGTGATCATGGCGCTCGACATGGGGGCCCTCATCGCCGGCGCCAAGTATCGCGGCGAATTCGAGGAACGGCTCAAGGCGGTGATCAAGGAAGTGGCGCGCTCGGAAGGAAAGGTCATTCTCTTCATCGACGAGATGCACACTCTGGTCGGCGCGGGAGCGGCGGAAGGGGCCATGGATGCCTCCAACATGCTGAAGCCGGCCCTGGCCCGCGGCGAGCTGCACTGCATCGGCGCCACCACGCTGAACGAATACCGAAAGCACATCGAGAAGGACGCGGCACTGGAGCGGCGCTTCCAGCAGGTCTACGCCGGCGAGCCGAGCGTCGAGGAGACCATCTCCATCCTGCGCGGCCTCAAGGAGAAGTACGAAAACTACCACAAGATCCAGATCAAGGATTCGGCCATTATCGCCGCGGCCACCCTGTCGGACCGCTACATCACCGACCGTTTCCTCCCCGACAAAGCCATCGATCTCATCGACGAGGCCGCCTCGCGGCTGAGAATCGAGCTGGACTCCAAGCCGACCGAGATCGACGAGATCGACCGGCGCGTCATCCAGCTGCAGATCGAGCGGGAGGCGATGCTCCGTGAGCACGACCCCAAGGCGCTGGAAAGGCTGAAAAAGCTGGAAGAGGAACTGTCCGCGCTGAAGGCCCAGTCGGATGAGCTGAACAGCCACTGGAAAAGGGAAACGAACCTGCTGGCCGAACTGGGCGAGCTAAAGCAGCAAAAGGAGGACAAGGCCGAGGAAGCAAAACGCGCCGAGCGCGACGGTCTTTTGGCCCGTACCGCCGAAATCCGCTACGGCGAGATCCCCGCCATCGAGAAGGAGATCGAGGACAAGCGCCTCACCCTGGAGCAGATCCAGAAGGAAGGGAAGATGCTGCCGGAGGAGGTGGACGCCGAGATGGTGGCCGAGGTGGTCGCCAAGTGGACCGGCATTCCGGTGAACCGGATGCTGGAGACCGAAAGCGAGAAGCTGGTGCGGATGGAAGAGCGGCTGAAAAGCCGGGTGGTCGGCCAGGACGAGGCGCTCACCCTGGTCGCCAACGCGGTGCGCCGCGCCAGAAGCGGCCTCTCCGACCCGAACCGCCCCATCGGCTCATTCATCTTCCTTGGCCCCACCGGGGTGGGCAAGACCGAGACGGCCCGCGCACTCGCGTCTTTTCTCTTCGACGACGACCAGGCCATCGTGCGCATCGACATGAGCGAGTACCAGGAGAAGCATACCGTCGCCCGCCTGATCGGCGCCCCCCCGGGGTACGTCGGTTACGAGGAGGGAGGGCAGCTCACCGAGGCGGTGCGGCGCCGCCCCTACTGCATCGTGCTCTTCGACGAAATCGAGAAGGCCCACCCCGAGGTGTTCAACGTCTTCCTGCAGATCCTGGACGACGGCAGGCTGACCGACGGGCAAGGGAGGACGGTGGACTTCAAAAACTCGGTGATCATCATGACCAGCAACCTCGGCTCGCAGTGGATCCAGCAGTACGGCGCCACCGACTACGCCAAGATGCAGGGCGAGGTCATGGAGACGCTGAGGGAGGCATTCAAGCCGGAGTTCCTGAACCGCGTCGACGAGATCGTCATCTACCACGCGCTCCCCTTGGAGCGGATCAAGGAGATCGTCTCGATTCAGCTGCAGTCCCTGACCAGGCGACTGGAAGAAAAGAGCATCGGGCTGGAGGTCACCGACCAGGCACGCGAGTTCCTGGCGCGGGAAGGGTACGATCCGGCCTACGGCGCCAGGCCTTTGAAGCGCGCCCTGCAGCGCAAGATCCAGGACCCGCTGGCGCTCATGCTGCTGGAAGGGAAATTCGGTCCAGGAGACACCGTCCGGGTCGACGTGGCAGGGGACGGGACTTCCCTGGCCATCTCCAGGAAATAACGAAGATAACGAATACGATAAAGATAAATTAACAAATTGATATTTTGTCTTGAAGCTGCTATTGTACCCGGCGCAAAGCTAGGCTTTTGCGCCGCCCAGGCGGCAATTCGATGTGGGGGAGAATCCTAGATGAAGCGTTATTCCACCATTATGTCCGTCCTCGTCACGCTGGCGCTGCCGGTGGCCGGGACCTGTGCCGACGCACCCAAAGCGCCCGAGAAGGCTGATGCCAAGGTCGAAGCAGTTGCAGCACCGAAAGCGGTCGAGAAGGCCGACGCCAAAGCCGACGCTGCCGCCAAGGCACCCGAAAAAGCCGAGTCCAAGGCCGAGGCCATCCAAAAGAGCATGTCCAAGAGCGGCCATTCCATGATGATGGGTGGCGCTGCTCCCGCCGAAGCAGGGGCAGCCGAGGTCAACACCAACCCGACCGGCAAGGTCATCGAAACCATGGAAGGTGGCGGCTACACCTACGCCAACCTCGAAGTCAACGACGGCACCAAGACCTGGGTTGCCTATCCGGTCCTCGAGACCCGCGTGGGCGACACCCTTTCCTTCCAGGGGTGCATGCCGATGAACAAGTTCCAGAGCAAGACCCTGAACCGCACCTTCGAAATGATCCTGTTCTGCAACGCCCCCGAAGTCAAGGGTGGCGCGAAACCTGCCGCCAAAGAAGCGAAAAAGGCCGTCCCCGGCGAGAAGATCAAGGTCGAGAAGGCAAGCGGTGCCAACGCTTACACCGTCGAAGAAATCTTCTCCAAGCGCGGCTCCCTGAACGGCAAGCAGGTTGTGGTGCGCGGCCAGGTGGTCAAGGTTGCCACCGGCATCATGAACAAGAACTGGCTGCACCTGCAGGACGGCACCGGCGACACCAAGAAGAAGACCAACGACCTCGTGGTGACCACCACCGACAACGCGGAAGAGGGCGATGTGATCACCGTTTCCGGCACCCTCGCCAAGGACAAGGATTTCGGCGGCGGCTACAAGTACACCGCCATCATCGAAAAAGGGAGCGTCAAGAAGTAACGCGTCCCGCACTCAAACCAGCGAAAAGGCCCTCCGTTCACTCGGAGGGCCTTTTTTAATAGCGCTAGTAACGATGCGTGTTGGTTCCCTTAGCCCTTCCCCCAAGGAACGAGACCATGTCCACCACAACTCTGCTGATCACCCTCTACCTCGCACGCTTCGCCGCAGCCTACCTGCTGCGCTACCTGAACCTGCGCCACCTCCGTCGCTACGGCTGCACCGTCCCGCAGGGGTTTGACGGCGCCATCGACGCCGAGGCGCTTGCCAAGTCGGCAAGCTACACCATGGCCCAGAGCCGGCTCGCCCTGATCGACTCCATCTACGACAGCGCACTGCTGCTCATCTTCATGTTCACCCCGCTGCTGCCGCTCTACGACCACTGGATCGCCTCACTGACCGACTCGTTCGTGCTCCGGGGCGTGCTGTTCATGCTGGTCCTCACCCTGGCGCAGGAGGTGCTGGACATCCCCTTCTCGCTCTACAGCACCTTCCGCCTGGAACGGCGCTACGGCTTCAATACCACCACACCCGCTCTCTGGATTTCCGATTTGATCAAATCGACCCTGATCTCCGCTGCCCTCACCGCCATCATCATCAGCGCCGCGCTTTTGCTGGTCCAACACTCACCGGGGCTTTGGTGGTTGTGGGTCTGGGCCTTTTTCGCCCTCTTCTCCATCGTCATGATCTACGTCTCCCCCTACGTGATCGAACCGCTCTTCTCGAAGTTCGAGCCGCTGGGTGACCCGGAGTTGGAGGAAGAGATCCGCACCATGTTGCAAAAGGCGGATCTCAGGGTGAAAGACGTGCAGCAGATGGACGCCTCCCGTCGCAGCCTCCACTCCAACGCATATTTCACCGGCATCGGGCGGGTGAAGCGGATCGTTCTCTACGACACACTCCTGAAACAGATGGAGCGCCCGGAGGTGCTGGCCATCCTGGCCCACGAGGCGGGTCACTGGAAAAAGGGGCATATCTGGAAGCGCTTGGTACTCATGGAGGGTGCGGCGCTGGCGCTGTTCTTCCTGGTGCACGAGGTGATCGTCTGGGGCGGACTGCCGCAGTTCTTCGGTTTTCCCGAAGCCTCGTTCCTGGCCCAGATCCTCATGATCAGCTTCATCTTCTCCATCGTCTCCTTCCCGCTCACCCCTGTCGGATCATGGCTGTCGCGCCGCAACGAGTGGGAAGCGGACCGGTTTGCGGCCGATCTTTCGGGCGCTCCGGACGCCCTCGCCTCCGCCCTGGTGAAGCTCTCCAGAGAGAACCTCGCCAACCTGCACCCGCACCCGCTCTACGCCGCTTTCTACTACAGCCACCCGCCTGTCGTGGACCGGGTGGCGGTGCTGCGCGACCTGAAGTCGGGACAGGCGTCGGGATAATTAACACAACCTCATTGCGTCTGTCTTCTTGTTCTGGTATTTTTGCTGAGGCCTAACGTCACAAGACCAGCTACAGGAGCCGATCGAAATGCGTCTGAACATCCTGATAACCGCCTCAGAGGCAGTCCCGTTCGCGAAGGAAGGCGGTCTCGCCGACGTGGTCGGCGCCCTTCCCAAGTACCTGGAGGCACGCGGCCACGACGTCCGCGTGGTGATGCCCCGCTACTACAAGGTGGACCGCGAGCGCTACCAGTTGCGCCAACTGCCGGGCGTGCTGGTGGTCCCGATGGGGATCATCGGCAACATGTACTGCGGGGTCTACCAGGGAACCATGCCCGGTTCCAGCGTCCCCATCTATTTTCTCGAGCACGAAGACTTTTATGGACGCGACTCCCTCTACGAGAGGGACAACCTGGGGTACCTCGACAACGACAACCGCTTCATCTTCCTCTCCAAGGCAAGCCTCGAGTTGTGCAAGATGCTCCAGTTCACCCCCGACCTGGTGCACGCCCACGACTGGCACACCGCCGCCGTCCCGCTGCTGATGAACACCTGGTACCGCCACGATTACCACCTCGCGCAGGCCGCTTCGCTTCTTACCATCCACAACATGCAACACCAGGGGAGCTTCTACGAAGGGGCGATGGATGTCCTCGGCATCGGCTGGCACCACTTCACCTTCCTGGAACTGGAAATGGACAACCAGGTAAACCTCCTCAAAGGGGGGATCTACCACGCCACCATGTTGAACACGGTCAGTGAAGGTTACGCCCGCGAGATCCAGACCGCGGAGTACGGGTGGGGCCTGGAAGGGGTGGTCCGGGAGCGGTCGAGCGTCCTCTCCGGCATCCTGAACGGCGTCGACTACCACGAGTGGAACCCGGAGGAGGATCGCCTCCTGCCCGCCAAATACAGCGCCCAGGATCTTTCCGGCAAGGCCGTCTGCAAAAAAGAACTGCAGCGCGCGTTGGGACTCCCTGAGCGCGCGGACGTGCCGCTGATCGGCATGGTGTCGCGTCTGGTCAAACAGAAAGGGATCGATATCCTGGCGCAGGCGCTCCCCCGGCTGCTCGAACTCGACATCCAGTTGGTCCTCCTGGGTGCCGGCGAGCCGTGGGCCCACTTCTTTTTCGGCGGCATCGCGGCCGACCGGCCGGACCGCTTCGCCTGCCGCATCGGCTACGACAACAGCCTGGCCCACCGCATCGAGGCCGGCTGTGACTTCTTCCTGATGCCTTCAGCTTTCGAGCCGTGCGGGCTGAACCAGATGTACAGCATGCGCTACGGCACCCTGCCGATCGTGCGCGCGACAGGTGGACTCGACGACTCCGTGGAGAACTTCGACGCGGCCGCCCGTACCGGCGACGGCTTCAAATTCTGGAACCTGGACGCCGGCGCGCTTTTCGACACGGTCGGTTGGGCGGTACACACCTGGTACCACGATCCCGAAGCGATCGCGGCACTGCGTAAAAACGCCATGGCCAAGCGATTCACCTGGGAAAACGCTGCGGAGAAGTACGAGCGGCTCTACCTGGAAGGGATGAGAAGGAAACTGGGGGAAGAGAAGTTCAGACAGGTAGTGGCAGAGAGATCTCCCGCCAGGAAAAAAGCGTCCCGCGAGGAACGCGCAGGATATCAGCCCCAGGCATAGCGATCGGACCAAACACTTTCGACGTCGCTCCCACCTGAATCACCGACCCTCCCGTGCAATTAAGCCATTATGGAAGACGATCAGCCGTAAGCTCTCCGGCAGGTGCGCTGTTCGCCCCGCGCGCGACCGTTCTGCCCGTGCGTAGCGACTATCGCACCGTTCCTACGTAAGAAAATTGTTAATTAATAAAAAAAGGCGCCCCGGTATCCGGGACGCCTTTTTCGGTTCAACAAAAGCCGGTGCTACATCTTGTTCAGCAGCGGAACGATGAGCAGGGACACGATGTTGATGATCTTGATCATCGGGTTGACCGCCGGGCCGGCGGTGTCCTTGTACGGGTCGCCGACGGTGTCGCCGGTAACGGCAGCCTTGTGGGCTTCGCTACCTTTGCCGCCGTGATAGCCGTCCTCGATGTACTTCTTGGCGTTGTCCCAAGCGCCGCCGCCGGTGGTCATGGAGATAGCGACGAAGATACCGGTGACGATGGAGCCGACGATGACGCCGCCCAGAGCCTTCGGCCCGAGGGTGAAGCCGACGATGATCGGGGCGAGGATCGGAATGAGGCCCGGAACGACCATCTCCTTGAGAGCGGTCTTGGTCACGATGTCGACGCAGGAAGCGTAGTCCGGCTTGCCGGTGCCTTCCATGATCCCCTTGATGGTGCGGAACTGGCGACGGACTTCGTCGACGACCGCGCCGCCTGCTTTACCGACGGCTTCCATGCACATAGCGGCGAAGTAGTAGGGAAGCATGCCGCCGATGAAGAGACCGACGATGATCTTCGGATCGGAAAGGGAGAAGGTCTTGTCGGCGATGGTCAGCTCCTGGACATAGGAGGTGAACAGGATGATGGCGGCCAGACCGGCGGAGCCGATGGCGTAGCCCTTGGTTACTGCCTTGGTGGTGTTGCCGACCGCGTCGAGCGGGTCGGTTACGGCGCGGACGGAGTCGTCCAGCTCGGCCATCTCGGCGATGCCGCCTGCGTTGTCGGTGATGGGGCCGTAGGCGTCCATGGCGACGACGATGCCGGTCAGGGAGAGCATGGATACGGCGGCGATGGCGATGCCGTACACGCCGGCGCAGTTAGCCGCGACGATGATCCCTGCGGAGATGACGATGACCGGCAGGGCGGTCGCCTTCATGGAGATGCCAAGGCCGGCGATGATGTTGGTGGCGTGGCCCGTCTTGGAAGCCTCGGCGATGTGCTTGACCGGGGCGAACTCGGTGGAGGTGTAGTACTCGGTGATCCAGAAGATGGCACCGGTAACGACCAGACCGACGATGGCGGAGATGAAGATGTTGGTTGCGGAAATGACCGCGCCGTTAGCCTCGGCAAGCCCCTGCGGGAACATCTGCACGGTCACGAAGTAGAAGGCGATGCAGGCGATCACGCCGGAAGCGATGAGACCTTTGTAGAGGGCGCCCATGATCTTGCCGGAGCCGCCCAGCTTCACGAAGTAGGTGCCGATGATGGAAGCGATGATGGAGATGCCGCCCAGGATCAGCGGGTAGCTGACGGCGCCCGGGTTGCCGAAGCTGATGGCGCCCAAGAGCATGGCGGCGATCAGGGTAACGGCGTAGGTTTCGAAGAGGTCAGCGGCCATACCGGCGCAGTCGCCGACGTTGTCGCCGACGTTGTCCGCGATGACGGCCGGGTTGCGCGGGTCGTCCTCGGGGATGCCTGCCTCGACTTTACCAACGAGGTCGGCGCCGACGTCAGCACCCTTGGTGAAGATACCGCCGCCCAGACGGGCGAAGATGGAGATCAGCGAGCCGCCGAAGCCGAGGCCGACCAGCTGGCCGACAACTTCCTTGACCGGTGCGCCCGGCATGACCTGCTGCAGGAACATGTAGTAGCCAGCAACGCCCAGAAGGCCCAGACCGACGACCAGCATGCCGGTGATGGCGCCGCCTTTGAAGGCGACGTTGAGAGCTTTGTGGATGCCGGACTTGGCAGCCTCGGTGGTCCTCACGTTGGCGCGTACGGAAACGAACATGCCGATGAAGCCGGTGAGACCGGAGAACACGGCGCCGACCAGGAAGCCGACCGCGGTCATCCAGCCGAGGGAAGCGAAGAGGGCAACGAACATGGCAACGCCCACCACCGCGATGATGGTGTACTGACGCTTCATGTAGGCGCCGGCGCCTTCCTGGATCGCGGAGGCGATCTGCTTCATCCGCTCGTTACCCTGGGGAAGTCCCAGGATCCACTGGGCCGAGATCAGACCGTAGGCGACTGCAGCCGCGGCACAGACCAGGGCGAAGACTACTGCATACTGTTCCATTGAAAAAATTCCTCCTATTTGGATATGCCTCAAAAAAAGGCGTGCCTTCCAACATAGTCATAAAAACGGGTGATTGTTATCGAAAACGCCCCGTTTTGTCAATCTAATTCATATCCCCAAGGCGGTTTTGTTAGAATGTTTTTATCAAACCGCCGTATACTTCGCTACGGCCACACATCCGTCTGCTCCGGCAGAACCACGAATGTCGCCACTGGCATATGGTCCCCCCTCCCCTTGCGGGAGGGGGGTAGGGGGTGGGGGGAACTGCATATGGCAACCTCTCGGCAGCGCCGACGTCACCCACCCCCCTGCCCCCTCCCGTCAAGGGAGGGGAATCAGACAGTCCGCTGTAGGGGGGAATAATCATTCGCCCGCCCCTCGTCCTGCCAGTAAGTCGACATCTCCACATCTATGTCAGTCTCTTCAATTCCTTATCCAACCATTTGGATCTGGTAAACAGTTGCGTATCGGAGGTCGAATATGTATCATAACCCGATGCTTGAGCTTAAATGCGGCGATCACAGCTATCCTCTGCAGCTTGCTCCGGAACATCTCCTCTGCGTGCTGAGCCCCCGCCCTTTCCAGCGGCAGGGAACGCCGGTCGAGTTGGTCGAGCGCGCACTCGACGGCTGCACCGATTCCCTGGCGAGCTTTGCCCCCGGCGACCGCGTCGTCATCGTCACCTCTGACGTGACCCGTCCCACCGGGAGCGAGGTCTACCTTCCCCTGCTGGTCTCACGACTGAACTCCGTCGGCATCAAGGACCGGGACATAGAGATCGTCATCGCGCTGGGAATCCATCGCAAGCAGACCCCGGCAGAACACAAGAAGATCGTGGGAGAGTTGTACGGCAGGATCAAGGTCACCGACCATGACTGCGACGACCCCGGCGAACTGGTCTACCTTGGCGATACCGCAAGGGGCGTACCGGTCGAGGTGAATCGAAGGGTCACCGAGGCGGACCGGCTCATCCTGACCGGCGCCGTAACCTTTCACTACTTCGCGGGCTTCGGTGGCGGCCGCAAGAGCATCCTCCCCGGCGTATCCAGCCGCAAGAGTTGCATGGCGAGCCACTTTTCGCTGCTTAACCCGGACGAGGGCAGCGGCAGGCACCCGAAGGCGGTGGTTGGCAGTTTGGAGGGAAACCCGGTCCACGAAGCGATGCTGGAAGCCTGCGGCATGGTCGAACCCGACTTCATCCTGAACACGGCGCTCGGCCCGGACAAGCAGATCATCGCCGCCTTCGCCGGCCATTGGCAGGAGGCTCACCTGGCCGGGTGCCGCTTCTACAGCGACACGTTTTCCGCCCCGATCGACGCGCAGGGAGACCTGGTGATCGTGTCCTGCGGGGGCTACCCCAAGGACATCAACCTGATCCAGGCCCACAAGTCGATGGCGTACGCCAGTCGGGCGCTGAAGCCGGGAAGCGTCATGATCCTGCTCGCGGAGTGCCGCGACGGTTACGGCAACGCCACCTTCTTCAACTGGTTCAACTACCAGACCTGCGCCGAACTGGAATCGGCCTTGAGAAAGCGCTACGAGATCAACGGCCAGACCGCCTGGTCGGTGAAAGAGAAGGCCGAGCGCTTCAGGATCGTGCTGGTATCCAAGCTTCCGGCGGAAGAGGTGCGCACCATGGGGATGATCCCGGCCGCGACACTCGATGAGGCGTTGGCACTGGCAGCGCCGATGCTCCCTGACGACTACCAGGCGTACCTGATCCCCGAGGGAGGGACCGTACTGCCGCTGATGCAGACCTGACCACCAAAGCTACACCCCAAGGTCCCCTCCCCCGGAGGGGGAGGGACAGGGAGGGGGCAACACGAGCTTCCCCCCACCCAACCTCCCCCCTCCAGGGGGAGGAGCAATGGACGAAAGGAATTTACCAGATGCTAGACGCACGCACCCTTCAGCAACTCACCGATATCGTCGGAGCCGAGAACATCGCCACCGGCGCACAGGACCTGATCTGCTACGGCTATGACGCCACCCAGATGGAATTCCTCCCGGACGCCGTGGTTCACCCCGACAGCGCCGAGCAGGTTTCCCGCGTTCTGCAGCTCGCCAACAAGGAAAACTTCCCGGTCTTCCCGAGAGGAGCCGGCAGCGGCTTCACCGGCGGCGCCCTCCCCAAAGGCGGGGGCGTGGTGCTGGTTACCACCCGCATGAACCGCATTCTCAGGATCGACACCGACAACCTGGTGGCCGAGGTCGAGCCGGGTGTCGTGACCGAGGCGTTCCAGATGGCGGTGGAAAAGCTCGGCCTCTTCTACCCGCCCGATCCCGCGTCCCTCAAGTTTTCCACCCTGGGCGGCAACGTGGCTGAATGCGCCGGCGGCCCGCGTGCGGTGAAGTACGGGGTCACCAAAGACTTCGTGATGGGTCTCGAGGTCGTGCTCCCCACCGGCGCCATCATCCGCACCGGCGGCGAAACCGTGAAGGGGGTGGTGGGCTACGACCTGACCAAGCTTCTGTGCGGCTCCGAGGGGACGCTCGGGATCATCACCAAGATCATCTTCAAGCTCCTCCCCTACCCGGATTCGAAGAAGACCATGCTGACCGTGTTCGATTCCATCGACGGCGCGGCGCGCGCGGTCTCCACCATCATCAAGAACAAGATCATCCCGACCACACTTGAGTTCATGGACCACGCCACGCTCACCTGCGTCGAGCGCCGCTTCAACCTGGGCATGCCGGAGAGCGCGCGGGCGGTGCTCCTGATCGAGGTGGACGGCGACCGCGACCTGATCGAGAAGCAGGCCGGGCAGATCCACAAGCTGATCGAGCCGCTGGGGCTGGTGCAGTTCCGGGTGGCCAAGGACGCCGCCGAGAGCGAGGAGCTGTGGCGGGTGCGCCGCCTGGTGTCGCCGTCGTTGCGCGACGTGAACCCGGACAAGTTCAACGAGGACATCGTGGTCCCCAGGAGCAAGGTGCCCGACGTGATCCGGCGCATCGAGGTGATCCAGAAGCGTTACGACATCCCCATCGTCAACTTCGGGCATGCAGGCGACGGCAACATCCACGTCAACATCATGATCGACAAGAGCGTCCCCGGGCAGTTGGAGAAGGCGCACGAGGCGATCAAGGAAGTGTTCCAGGCGGCACTGGACCTGGGCGGCACCATGTCCGGCGAGCACGGCGTGGGGCTTGCCAAGCAGCCCTACATCCCCCTGGAGCTGAACGCGGAGCAGATAGCCGCCATGAAGGCGATCAAAGGCGCCCTCGACCCCAACAACATCCTGAACCCCGGCAAGATGCTGCCGTAAAGGCAATTGACAATTGACAATGGACAATTGACGATGCGAGGTTCCACTAATCCCGGGGCCTTCCATTCGTCCCATGGTTCCCATTGCTCTTAGAAAAGAGATCAAGGCATGACCAAGAAGCACACCGACCCGCTCGAGCGGGTAGCTCAAGAGATGAAGAAATGCGTCAAGTGCGGCGCCTGCCGCGCCAACTGCCCCGCCTTCGGCACCTTCCAGCGCGAACCGGCCACGGCACGCGGCAAGGTGGCCCTGGCCCAGCACCTGGTGAAGGGGGACATCACCCTCGACGACGGCACCTACTCGGCCATGTCCAAGTGCCTTCTGTGCGGCAGCTGCGTCGACAAGTGCCCGAACCAGGTCCCCACCGACGAGATCGTCATCGCGGCGCGCGAGGCCCTGGCGCAGCGGCGCGGCCTCACCACCTTCCACAAGGCGGTGGGACAGGTGATCAGGAACCGCAAGCTGATGAACTTGGGAGCGCTGGCAGCTGCCGTGCTCGGGCCGATCTTCTTCAGGAAGGTCCCCAGCACCTCGGGCCTGAGGCTCCGTTTCCCCATGCCCTTCATCGGCGGCAGCCGTCACATTCCGCAGATCGCCAAGAAGCCGTTTATGAAACGGCATCCCGAAATCATCAAGGGTGAACCGGGCAAGCCGACCATCGTCTTCTTCGTTGGGTGCATGACCAACTTCGTCTACACCGAGATCGGCGAGGCGACCCTGGCGCTGTTCCGTCACCTGGGGTGCACCGTGATCATCCCGCAGGGACAGCAGTGCTGCGGCCTGCCGGGTATGTCCGGCGGCGACCTGGAGACGGTGCGCGAACTGGCCGAGCAGAACCTGGCGGCCATCGAAAAACACCAGGCGGACTACGTGATGACCGCTTGCGCCACCTGCGGCGGCGCATTGCACAAGCTCTACCCGCTGGTCGTCGGCAAGAGAAACCCGGAACTGAAGGCGCGGCTTCAGGCGGTCGCGGATAAAACGGTGGATGCGGCGGTGCTGCTGCAGAAGCTAGGCCTGCATCCGGAAGAGACCGGCACCGGCCAGAGAATGCGCATCACCTACCACGACCCCTGCCACCACCGGACCGCCGGCATCGCCAAACAGCCGCGCGCCCTGCTCAAGGAGACCCCGGGGCTGGAACTGGTGGAGATGGAAGGCGCCGACCGCTGCTGCGGCCTGGGCGGCACCTTCAACGTCTACCACTACGAGAGCTCCCTCGACATCAACGCCGGCAAGAGCAAGGCCATCATCGATACCGGCGCCGACGCCGTGGTCACCGGCTGCCCCGGCTGCATCATGCAGCTCTCCGACGGCCTAAAACAGGCAGGAGATAAAACGAGGGTATTACATACCGTCGAGCTTCTGGCCCGCAAAATCAGGCGCTGACAGGTAACCCCTGTCAGCCGCCTCCCCCCTCCTTTTTAGCCCCACTTTAGAACCCCTCGTATTTCCGGTACTTTGCCTGTATACACTCTTTTTCTTATTGACAAAAGCCAAGCAAAACCTTATGAAGGGTACGCGCCTAAAAAGTAGAACAATAGTTCGTTTTACTACGCCTCATGAGTCGTCGCGGCGCACCCAGGCCAGGTTAAATCAGCCCGAAAACGCATTTAGTCAAAATGAAATTTCGGGAACTGTTCGATAGACGAAGGACGATCCACCTGCCCGGCCAAAACGTACCTTTCTTAGCGGCACACCCCCTTCAGACTCGCTAAATACCAGCAATAGTGCACCATCCGCCCTCCGGCTCACCTTGGGTCCCGCATCCAGGCCAAACCGGCGGCCGCTGTCTCCTTGCCCTCCATATTCAGGGAGACTAAAAAATTCCACCGCACCGGAAGACATTTTTTACCGTCCGGCGGTTGACGTTTTCGCTAACTGACCAAGATTTGCAACACTTTTTTAATATCAAAGCCAGGAGGACGTAGATGAGCTGCGCAGCACCCCGCATAGAGATGCAAAATCCCAAAGCCCGGAAGGATGCCAACAATGTCGAATAAAATGATCAAGCCCTCTTTGAAGAATCCGTTTGACGTAGCGGAGAAGGTCGAGTTCAACATCCCCGGCGAGATTTCCCGCGCCACGGGCGGCTACGAGGAGGCGATGCAGGCGGGTTACGACCTGATCCAGCGCCCCATCAAGTCGGTGAGCATCGACCAGATCGAGAAACAGCACTTTAAAAAGCGCATGACCGTGTGGGAAAGGATCCGCGTCCTCACCGAGGCCGAGCCCAACATCCTGTTCCAGAACTGGGGCAAGAATCTGGACGGCGCCTCGCTGGTGACCGGCATCCTGAACATCCACGGCCGCGACGTCGCCGTCTACGGCCACGACTTCACCGTACGCGCCGGTTCCATGGACGCCACCAACGGCAACAAGCTGGCCCGTCTCTTCTACATGGCAGGCGAGAAGGGGATCCCGGTCATCGGCATGAACGACTCCGCGGGCGCCTTCGTCCCGGCGGGCGTGGGCGGTCTGGACGGCTACGCCGAGGCCTTCACCGCGCTCAGAAAGATCTCCGGCGTGGTCCCCTCCATCATGTGCATGTTCGGCTTCAACGCCGGCGGCGGCTCCTACCTGCCGCGCCAGGGTAGCTTCGTGATCCAGCCCAAGGACACCTTCTTCGGCCTCACCGGCCCGGGCGTCGTCAAGAGCGTCCTCGGCGAGGACGTGACCCCGGAGGATCTGGGCGGACCCAAGGTGCACGGGCAGTCCGGCGTCGCCGACCTCACCGTCGAGGACGAGGTCGGGGCACTGAGGACCGCCATCATGCTCCTCAATTACCTCCCGGACAACAACTCGGTGATGGCCCCCTACCAGGAAACCAGCGATCCGCTGGACCGCAAGACCTGGGAGATCAACACCCTCTTGAAGAAGGCCTTCAACTCCCCGACCGGCTTCAACACGCCGTTCGACGTTTCCATCATCATCCAGCAGATCTGCGACCACGGCGACTACTTCGAGATGCAGCGCGACCGCGCCCGTAACGTCGTCACCGCCTTCGGCCGCCTGGGCGGCAACGTGGTCGGCTTCGTCGCCAACAACTCCGCCGTCGACTCCGGCCAGATCGACTGCGACGCGGCCTACAAGATCGCCCGCTTCAACCGCTTCTGCAACATCTACAACATCCCGATGATCTTCATGGAAGACACCACCGGCTTCCTCCCGGGTCGCGAGCAGGAGGCACGCGGCATCGTCCAGGCAGGCCGCGCGATGCTCGACTCCATCGTCGACATCCGCACTCCGCGCATCCTGCTGATCCTCAGGAACGCCTACGGCGGCGCTTACGCCTCCTACAACAACTACCCGACCGGCGCCGACCTGGTGCTCGCCCTCCCCACCACCCGCCTCGCGGTCATGGGGCCGGCAGGCAAAGAGTTCGTCTACAAGGACGAGCTCAGAAAGATCAGGAACGCCGTCATCGAGCGCGTCAAGCGCGGCACCCAGGAGCGCGTCGACGCGGGCGTGAAGCCCGAGCTCGCCAAGGCCGACGCCGAGAAGGAAGCCGCCGACTGGCTCAAGGCCGAGGAGGCCCTGCTCAACACCCGCTACGAGAAGGAGCTGATGAACCCGAAAGAGGCGCTCTCCCTGGGCTCCATCTCGTCGCTGGTCATGCCGACCGACCTGAGGAAGGTACTGGGCGAGAACATCAACTTCTTCCTGCGTCACTACAAAGCGGGCCCGATGCAGTCCGTACAAAGGGAGTTCCACTAATGGCGACTACTGATATGGGAATTGGAATTGCGCAGGGGGGGAGCAGCGCTCCCGAGGCTGGATTCGGGCAGGGTGCACTGGCACGCCAGGGTGCCCGCCCCTCGTCGGCGCTTTATAACGTAACGGAGATGAAAGCGATGGCACACACATCTGAAAAATACACCAAGAACCCGCTGATCCACCGGGACCGCAGGCTCTCCGCCTCCACGTCCGCGTGGGTCCGCTCCTTCGCCTGCGAAGATCTGAAACCGCTCATCGTCTGCCGCGGCCCGATCCGTAAGGAAGCGATGGACGTCTACCAGGAGATGGGGATCACCCACTACGGCATCCTGCTCTCCGAGAAGGACTCCATCGTCTACCCCAACGCCCTGGCGCCCGAGCTGCGCACCCTGACCGACTCCACCCGCGTGCACCGCGTGCCCGATTACACCGGCGCCAGCAAGGAAGAGCGTGTCGAGCGCATCCATCAGATCATCAGCATCGCCAAGGACAACGGCTACAACGCCATCTTCGCGGGCTACGGCTTCATGGCCGAGGACGACGAGTTCGTCGGCGCCATCGAGAAGGCGGGTCTCAACTTCATCGGCCCCTGCGCCGCCACCCAGACCGGCGCCGGCAAGAAGGACGAGGCGAAGCGTACCGCCCTCTCGGTCAACGTCTCGGTCACCCCCGGCATCGACAACGTCACCGCCCGCACCCTGGTGAAAAAGCACGGCACCCGCGAGAAGCTCCTGGCGCTGGTGGCCTCCGACGGCCTCGAGTGCGATGCCCAGGTGCTCGCCGACGCCAAGCTCTCCCTGGAGGATCTCGCCGACCACATCCTGTACGCCTCCTACAACAAGGGGATCGACCTCTTCTCCATCGAGGAGCTCTGCGCCCAGGTCGAGGCCGAGTGCGCAGCCATGCTGAAGAAGCACCCGCAGTCCCGCGTCCGTCTCAAAGCCATCGGCGGTGGCGGCGGCAAGGGGCAGCGCCTTCTGGGGGCCGACCTTCTGACCAAGAAGAACGCTTCCGACGCCGACATCGCCAAGGCGGCTTCCGATGCCCCGGGCCTTGTGCGCGAGATCCTGAACGAGGTGAAGGCAAACGGCGTGGGCGACAACAAGAACATCCTCGTCGAGCTCAACATCGAGCAGACCAGGCACAACGAGATCCAGCTCCTGGGCAACGGCGACTGGTGCATCGCCCTGGGCGGCCGCGACTGCTCCCTGCAGATGCACGAGCAGAAGCTCCTCGAGGTGTCGGTGACCCAGGAAGGGCTGATGACCGCCATCGAGGAAGCCAAGATCGCCGGCCGCAAGGCCGAAGTGAAGGCCCTCGAGAGCGACCTCAAGGTCCTGAAAAGGATGGAGGAGGAATCCGAGCGCTTCGGCAAGGCGGTAGGCCTTGACTCCGCCTCGACCTTCGAGTGCATCGTGGACCGCGACCGTCACTACTTCATGGAGGTGAACACCAGGATCCAGGTGGAACACCGCGTCACCGAGCTCTGCTACGCGCTCAAATTCGTGAACCCGGAAGACCCCAACGACTTCTTCGTGGTGGAGAGCCTGGTGGAAGCGATGGCCATCCTCGCCCGCCACAAGAAGCGGGTGCCCAAGCCGCAGCGTTTCGTCCGCTTCAACGCGTCCGTCGAGGCCCGCCTGAACGCCACCGACGCCTCCCTCTCCCCGCATGCGGGCGGCATGATCCGTTACTGGTCCAAGCCGATCGAAGGCGAGATCCGCGACGACCAGGGGATCAGCATGGTGAACCCCGACACCGGCATCTTCATGAAATACAAGGTGGCCGGCGCCTACGACTCCAACATCGCGCTGTTGCTCACCACCGGTGAGGACAGAAAGACCAGCTACGACAAGATGTCCGAGGTGCTGCGCGCCACCACCCTGCGCGGCTCCGACCTCGCCACCAACCTCGAGTTCCACTACGGCCTGGTGAACTGGTTCCTGGGCCGCAACGTCATGGCCAAGCCGACCACCCGCTTCGTGGTCCCCTACCTGACCCTGGTGGGCACCCTGAAGGAAGAGGCCAACAAGCTCGATCCGGTCTACGCCTTCCTGCAGATGAAGAAGCACTACGCCAAGCGGGTCTCCGAGGCGTACGCCGACCAGCCCGAGGTCCAGGCCAAGGAATCCAAGAACATGTCGTCGCTTCTGGACCGCAAGGGGACTCTTATCATCCGTCCCATCGAGCGACTCCTGGGCGACCCGCACCTGCTCTCCGGCTGGCTCTCCATCAACACCAAGAACTTCCGCATCGACAACGGCAAGGTGGTCTGGCTCAGAAACCCGGTGGGGGTCCTCAACGAAACCTACGAGTACCTGCACATGAACCACCGTCCGCACAAGCCGGCGGCAGAGATCATCTGGAGCCACGACAACGAACTCCTGCAGCAGGCGCTTCGTTTCTCCAGGACCCTGCGCGAGCACTTCGGCCTGGCCCGGGACGAGTACTTCACCCTGAACGAGATCGTCAACAAGGAGGAGCCGCAGGGTGGCTTCGACGCCGACACCTGGCAGCAGATCCGTTCCGCCCACTTCGGCTACGAGGCGGGTCTGGAGCTTCTGGGCATGCTGTTCCTGGTCGGGCAGAACACCAAGTTCTGGGATCTGCGCGTCGAGGAGGACCTCGAGATCACCATCCCCGAGTACCTCACCGATCCGGAGCTGCAGGCTCGCATGAAGAAGATCCTGGTTCCGCCGCCGGCCACCAAGGCCGACGAGATCGTCGCCGTCTGCGGCGGCATGTACTACGGCCAGGAAGCCCCGGGCATGCCCCCGTTCGTGTACGAGGGGATGCACTTCGAAAAGGGACAGCCGCTGTACATCATCGAGGTCATGAAGATGTTCAACAAGGTGTACGCACCCTTCGCCGGGACCATCGACAAGATGCTGGTCACCTCCGGCGACGGCACCATCGTCTCCAAAGGACAGCCGCTGTTCAAGGTCACCCCGGACGAGAAATTCGTCGAAGTCGACGTGAACGCGCTGGAAAAGGAAAAGCGCGGCGTAACCTCCGACTACCTGAAGGCGGTACTCTAGTCCAAGCAGCGAAAAGGGCTCCGGATGGTAACATCCGGAGCCCTCTGCTCATCCACTGACCCCGCCCTGATAGCCGGGTCAGTTATTTTTTTGTAGATTGCTTACGCCGCCGCGAAGCAGATGTTGTCGGCGGAGAGGGCTTCGAGGAAGGAATCGGCCAGCGGGTCCTTCACGATGGCCATCATGCCGTGGTTCACGGACCAGGTGGTACCGCAGGTGGGGCATTCTTTGAGGTCTTCGTTGAAGGCACCGGAGCGAAGGTCCATGGCGTTTTGTTCGTGGTTCTTACATACCGGGCATTGCATCTGCGTTCTCCTCTTGCCCTCAGCGGGGCGCTCATAATTTTTAAGGTCGCCAAGAACTATATGAGTGCCGCAATTGTTTTACAAGAAAAAAAACGGCAAAAGCCTAGATAAAACATTATGTTATCAGCGCTTTTCTGTTTTGTATGACAGATCAGGATTTTAACCTTTAGCGCGAAAATAAAACACGGCAAAACAACCCGACGCGCAGCACCGCCGGTAAGTTGCCGTTTTAGCTGCATACTTCAAATTTAGATCACCATTATAAAAATAAAACAACTCCGGCACGCCGATCGGCAGCACCACGGCGGCACGGTTAAGAAAAAATAATTCACTTTCCCGAAATTTTAGCGTAAACAAAAGACGTCTTTCGCAAGCTTCATTCTGTTATCACCATTTCGCACCGCCAGGAGAGCAACATGAGCATTTCCGAAAAGAAACAGGCATGGCAGGCAACCGTAGAGAAGAGCATGGCCAAGGCGCCCGAGCGCAGGAGCTCTTTCAAGACCAGCTCCGACAACGACCTTGAGCGTTGCTACGCGCCGCAGTTCGACTACCCGGGCTACAACGAGAACCTGGGCTTCCCCGGCCAGTTCCCGTTCACCCGCGGCGTGCAGCCGACCATGTACCGCGGCAGGTTCTGGACCATGCGCCAGTACGCCGGTTTCGGTAACGCCGCGGAGTCCAACGAGCGCTACAAGTACCTGCTTTCCGCCGGACAGACCGGCCTCTCCATCGCCTTCGACCTCCCCACCCAGATGGGCTACGATTCCGACGCGTCCATGAGCCGCGGCGAGGTAGGCAAGGTCGGGGTCGCCATCGACTCCCTGGCGGACATGGAAGTACTCTTCGACGGCATCCCGCTGGACAAGGTATCCACCTCGATGACCATCAACTCCACCGCGTCGATCCTTCTGGCCATGTACATCGCGGTGGCCGAGAAGCAGGGGGTGTCTCCGGACAAGATCTCCGGCACCATCCAAAACGACATCCTCAAGGAGTACATGGCCCGCGGCACCTATATCTACCCCCCCAAGGAGTCGATGCGCATCATCACCGACATCTTCGCCTACTGCAAGGACAACGTCCCCAAGTGGAATACGATCTCCATCTCCGGCTACCACATCCGCGAGGCCGGTTCCTCCGCGGTGCAGGAGGTCGCCTTCACGCTGGCCGACGGCATCGCCTACGTCGAGGCTGCGGTCAAGGCGGGTCTCGACGTCGATGAGTTCGCGCCGCGCCTTGCCTTCTTCTTCAACGCGCACAACAACCTGCTCGAGGAGGTGGCGAAGTTCCGCGCCGCACGCCGCATGTGGGGCCGCATCATGCGCGAGCGCTTCAAGGCCAAGGACCCGAAGTCCCAGATGCTGCGCTTCCACACCCAGACCGCCGGCTGCACCCTGACCGCCCAGCAGCCCGACAACAACATCATGCGCGTAACGCTGCAGGCGCTGGCCGCGGTCCTTGGCGGCACGCAGTCGCTGCACACCAACTCCAGGGACGAGGCACTGGCGCTTCCCACCGAGGAATCGGTGCGCATCGCGCTCCGGACCCAGCAGGTCATCGCCTACGAGTCCGGCGTCGCCGACTCCATCGACCCGCTGGCAGGCTCGTTCCTGGTCGAGTCCCTCACCGACCAGATCGAGCAGCAGGCCATGGCCTACATCGAGAAGATCGACTCCCTGGGCGGCGCGGTCGAGGCGATCTCCAGGGGGTTCCAGCAGAAGGAGATCCAGGATTCCGCCTACGCCTACCAGCGCTCCATCGAGAAGGACGAGACCATCATCGTCGGCGTCAACAAGTTCACCGTCGAGGAAGGCGCGCCGCAGGGGCTTCTGAAGGTGACCGACGAGGTCGAGGTGAAGCAGAAGCAAGCGCTCGCCGCGATGAAGGCCAAACGCGACAGCGCCCAGGTCGAGAAAACCCTCAAGGCGCTGGAAGAGGCTGCCAAGGGGACCGGCAACCTGATGCCGTTCATCCTGGACGCGGTGAAGAGCTACGCGACCCTGGGCGAGATCGCCAACGTGATGCGCGGCGTCTTCGGCGTGCACAGAGAAACGGTGGTCCTTTAACCTCAACGTGACAGATTCCTGCCGGGACGATACAGATCGTTCCGGCAGGAGCCACGATATTGCGAGGCTCGCGCGACTCACCCAAGATCTTATTACTGCCACAGCTCATCAACTTGCCGCTTCACATCGCCTCAGCCTAGTCAAAACGTTTTTTTCAACCAGACACAGAACCGTAACCAAACTTTTTCATCACTGTGACTTGCATTTTGCCGATTGTAGGATATTATCTGCCACCGTCAGATACGCTCTGACGCGGAGCCAAAGGACACATACATGCTCACCAAAATAAATCATTTAGGCGTGGCCGTTACCTCTATAGAAGAAGCACTCCCGTTGTATCGTGACACGCTCGGGATGGAATTTTCCGGAATCGAAGAAGTGCCCAGCCAGTTAGTCAAAGTGGCCTTCTTGTCCATCGGTGAATCGAAGATCGAACTACTCGAGCCGACCTCGCCGGAGAGTCCGGTCGCCAAATTCCTGGAGAAGAACGGTCCGGGCGTGCACCACGTAGCGTACGGCGTGCAGGATATCGATGCCACCATCGCGAGGCTTATCGCCGGCGGCACCCGAATGATCGATACCACGGCAAGAACCGGGGCACACGGCGCGCGCATCGCCTTTTTGCATCCCAAAAGCAGCAACGGCGTCCTCACGGAACTGTGTGAAGCGCACGAAGACGGTCACTAAAACATTCGCCTTCTCATATCTAATGAGTGAAGTTTTTTTCTGTTGACATTTGTTTGAAAAATAATATAGTGGCGTCAGTTTTATATAACAGCGGTTTGCTCATTGGGATAGGCTGTACTGGCTGGTCTGCGTGACGTTCTACGCAAATGTCGAGGAGACAATCATTGCTGACTCAAAACAGCCCGAGGACCACACGCGAGAGCTCTTGACTCCACCCTGTTCATTAACAGCGGTTGACTTAAGAGCTCTTTCTTTATAGTGAGCTGCACCTTCGCCATAGGGCGAATTGACAGTACAGCAGGAACTTCAATCACGTTGTAACAAACAAACCAGGAGGTAGACGATGAGCTTTCAAAAGAAACTGCTTGCATTTGCAGCCGTCAGCGCACTGAGCGCAGCAACCGCCGTTCCGGCAATGGCGCTGGAGAACGAGTTCCACGGTATGTTCAAATTCATGGGCTACCAGACCAACGCCCTCGCGGGCGGCGACACCAGGGACATCCTCCGCAAAGACGCGCACTCCGGCTTCTTCGCCGAGCAGCGTGCACGCATCATGTACATCGCCAAGGCGAACGACAACCTGAAGCTCGTCACCCACTTCGAGCTCGACACCCGTTTCGGCGGCATCGCCACCGGCTACAAAGGGACCACCGGCAACGACTCCGGCAACCTGGACGCCGACCAGCTGACCCTCGAGACCAAGAACGTCTACCTCGACTTCAACGAGCCGGCCACCGGCGCCAACTTCAAGGTCGGTATGCAGCCCTGGGCCGACGCCTACGGCAGCCTCTTCCTCCTGGCCGACATGACCGGTGCCATCGGCACCAAGAAGGTCGATGCCTTCACCGGCCAGCTCGGCTGGTTCCGCTTCGATGACAACACTGCTGCCAACGCCATCACCGGCCCGGGCCAGTTGACCGCCGACCTGATCGTCGCTGACGGCAAGTTCGCCGTCAACAAGGACGTCACCATTGGAGCAACCTACTACAACATCCAGAACGACACCGGCCTCGCTGCCACCGCTCCGTACGAACTGCTGCACATGGTCGGTGTCAACGCGGACGTCAACGTCGGCCCGGCCAACATCAAGCCGTTCGCCGCTTACCAGTGGGGCGAGAAGAACTCCGCTACCGACATCAGCGCTTACATGGCTGGTGCTGTAGCCAAGGTCAAGACCGGCCCGGGTGCCGTCAACCTCTCCGGCTTCTTCCTCTCCGGCGACAAGGGTGGCACCGACAACAACGCCTTCCAGACCGTCACTGCAGGCACCACCTACTTCAACCCGGCTAACATGTGGATCCTCGTTCGTCCGAACCAGGCCATCAACACCTCCACCTCGCTCACCGGCAACGACCTGACCGTCGGCGGCCGCGGCGCCATCGGCGTCTTCGCCGGGTACGAGGGTGCCATGGGCAAGACCTTCTACAACGCCAACGTTGGCTACATGAGGACCGCAGAGGCCCGCGGCACCGAGAAGAAGTCCCTCGGCACCGAGGTCAACGCCCAAGTCGGCTACAAAATCTACGACAACCTGAGCGCCAGCGCTGCCGCCGCTTACGTCTTCCTCGGCGACGCCCTGAACAGCAAAACCACTGCCGACAGGGTCGGGACCTACGCTCAGACCGCTGACTCGGACAACCCGTACCTCTTCAACGTACAGCTGAGCTACGCATTCTAAGAAGCTCCCTGCCGTCTGACGGCAGGGGCTCACACAGAAGCACCGGCAAGCCGGAGAGGCGACTCTCCGGCTTGTTTTTTTGTCGCATCTCTGCCAACAACGCTCTTCCCCTCCAGAACACCTCCGGCACCTCTCAATCACTCTCCGTCCCCTGTCACTCTTTCATGCCACTAACCCAGTACCCGGCAACTCTGCAGTTATTTTCTCCGCCGTGTTGACAAGCAGGTCCTGTATGGTTCAATCATTATGCTTTTCTAACGATATCTTTCAAAGGAGCTAACGTATGAGAAAGATGGCACTGATGCTGGCCGCGGGGCTTTTTATGCTGTCTTCGGTACCGGCTTACGCCCAGACAGCGACAGACCAGAAGGACGAATGCCTGCTGGCGTCGAGAAACTGCATGAACCAGGTCGACGACATCCAGCAACGCATCCGCAAGCTGAATCGCGAAATCGAGAAGGGGACCAGGGTCTATACGCCGCAGGAGCTGAAAAGGTTGCAGGACAAGCTCAAGGAAACCGACGACATCCTGCGCAACCTGGAAAGGCCCGACAGCTAAAGCTGCGCTGCATGCCGGTATGCACCCCCTCAAAAAGAAGCTGTGCCAGAAAGGAGCACACCATGAAAAGGGCGATCATGTTGGTGACGGCGATTTTAGTGATGGCAGCAAACACCGGCGTTTTTGCCGAACAGACGGCGAGCGACAGAAACGAGTGCCTGCTCCTGTCCCGGAACTGCAAGGACCAGGTAGACGACATCTACACGCGGATGCAGCGCCTGAACCGCGAGATCGAGAAGGGAACCAGGGTCTATACCCCCAAGGAGCTGCAGCAGCTGCGCGAGAAGCTTGCCGAGACCCAGGAGATGCTGAGGAGCATGGAAAAACCGGGGCGCTGACTCGACGCGCGCTACCTGGAAGAGCCGGAGAAAGAGGCGGGCCACTGGCCCGCTTTTTTTATTGCCGCACCGCGTGGGAAGCTGCACTGAAAGCGCCTCCAAGGGGCGTGAAACCGTTTGACTAATGAGGACCGCTCTGCGATAATTCGGCGTCTTAAATCCCCCAAAAGCGGAGCAATCAATGAAAAGATCTCTCGTTGCCATCCTGATTCTCGTTGGCACGCTGCTGGCAGCCGCTGCAGCCTCAGCCTCCACCATCCGCGCCTATATCGCCGAGTTCACCGTCTCCCCCTCAGACAACGGCAACCTGAAGAGCACGCTGCAGCGCCTTCTGGCGACACGCCTGGCCGGCGATGGCATTGTGACCGTCGACACCCCCGCCGAGGCCGACGTCATCGTCTCCGGGAGCTATACCACCTTCGGCAAGATGTTCAGCCTCGATGCAATCGCCAAAAGCACCGGCGGCAAGCAGCTCTCCACCGCCTTCGAGCAGGGCGAGAGCATGGACGTCCTGATCCCCGCCGTGGGCAAGATCTCCGGCAAGCTGAAGGGCGACCTCGTGAAGCAGGTGCAGCCGACGGCTACCGCACTCCCCGTTCTCCCTGCGGCACCGGTCGAGTCCCCCTTCAAGGCCCCGCGTGCCGACATCGAGCGGCCGGCAGCCCAGGAGTCCGCAAAGGCCGCCGCCTCCGAGATCGTGCGCAACGAGGCGACTCCCGGCTGGATCAGCCAGCGCCTCTCCGGCGTGTACAGCGCCGTCACCACCTGGGGGACCAAAGAGTTCGTGAGTGCCGACGACAAGGGGATCCACCTGTACCGTCCCGGCGCGAAACTCGACCTGGTCACCGAGATCATCCTCCCGGACCGCATGAAGGTATTGGCCCTCGACGCCATGGGCCCGGAGGCCAACGGGCGGGTGCTGGTGTTCGTTACCATCATGGACCGCGAGACCATCGCCTCCAGGATCTACGCACTGCAAAACGACAGTTTCAAGTTGGTCGCCGAAGAGGTCCCCTACATGTTCCGCACCATCGCCCCCTATGGCGGGGCCAAGAAACTCTACGCCCAGCAGATGGGGCGCACCGAGGACTTCTACGGCGACGTGTACGAGGCGAGCATCGTCGACAAGGGCGTGAAGCTCAGCAACCCGATCAAGATGCCGCGCTTCGCCAATATCTTCAACTTCAACCTGTTCCGCGACCAGTCCGGCAAGAGCTACCTGACCGCCTTCAGCGACAGCGGCTATCTGCTGGTCTACTCCGACACCGGCGAAGAACTCTGGAGAAGCTCCGACAAGTTCGGCGGCTCCGAGACCTACTTCCAGCGCAGGGATTGGGAGAACGAGCGGACCAACATGACCCCGTTCCGCACCCGCTTCCTCGAACAGCGCATCACCGTGACCGAGAAGGGTGAGGTCCTGGTGCCGCAGAACTCCGGCTTCTTCGTGCTGGGCAACATGCGCTCCTACTCCAAGTACTCCGTAGTCAACTTCACCTGGAACGGATCGTCTCTCGAGGAGAAGTGGCGCACCAAGCAGAGCCAGAACTACCTGGCCGACTACGCCTACAATCCCGCCACCAAGGAACTGACCCTGCTCGAAGTAGCCCAGAAGGGAACCTTCGGCGGCAAGGGGGGCAGCGTGGTGCGGCTGCTGGGCATCGAATAGCCTGAAGGCGGGGGGAATGTCTTGACTTCCCCCCGCCATACTGTTACGATTCCTCGTTTTTTGCCACCTTTTGCCGGACTGCCGGTACTCCCGGACGTTAGGACGACCCGTGACCAACCCCGCATGCATTGAAGCGCCCCTCCCCAAAGGGGTAAGCGATTTTCTCCCGGAAACTGCCGACAAGATCACCTTCATCGCCGACAGCATCCACCGAGTGTTCGAGCTCTGGGGCTTCAGGCGCATGATCACGCCTCTGCTCGAGTTCGAGGACGTACTCGCCCTGGGCATGGGCGACGAACTGCGCAGCAAGACCTTCCGCTTCGACGACCGCCAGACCGGCAGGCTTTTGGCCATCCCGCCCGACATCACCCCCCAGGTGGCGCGCATCGTCGCCACCAGGATGCACTCGCTCCCCCTGCCCCACCGTATCTATTATTCGGGACGCGTGCTCAGGCAGGCGCAGATGCAGTCGGGGCGAAGCCGCGAGATCTTCCAGTCCGGCGTCGAACTGATCGGACTGAACTCCCCCGAGGCGGATGCCGAGATGGTCGCCATGGCGGTCGAGGTACTGAAGAACCTGGGCTTCACCGGCTTCAAGATCGATCTCGGCCAGGTGGATTTCTACCGCGGCATCATGGACGCCTCCGGGCTCTCCCGCGACGTGCAGCGGCAACTGCAGGAAGCGATCAGCAAAAAAGAAGTCACCGCGGTGCGTTCCATCCTGGAAGCTGCCGGCGCTCCCGAGCAGGTCAGGGAAGAGATCGCGCTGCTGCCGAGGCTCTACGGCGGCCGCGAGGTGTTGAAGGAAGCCGCCCGCATCGCCGGCAACGAGCGTTCGCGCCGCGCGCTGGAGAACATCACCCAGGTGGTTGAGATCCTCGACATCTACGGCGTCGCGGACCACCTCACCATCGACCTGGGCGAGATCCGCGGGCTGGACTACCACACCGGGATCACCTTCGAGGGATTCGTCCCCGGTATCGGCGAGGCGGTCTGCAGCGGCGGACGCTACGATGACCTGACCGCCAAGTACGGCTACCCGGCGCACGCCACCGGGTTCGCCTTCAACATCCTGGCACTTCTGGCCAGCATGGCCAAGCGACCGGAGGTCGAGGCATCCAGCAGCCGCGACTTCCTGGTTTTCAACAAGAAGGACGAGCGCCGCGAGGCGCTGGAAGTGGCGCAGAAGCTGAGAAGCCTCGGCTTCACCTGTGCCAGGGATATCATCAAGCGCGACTTCGAGAGCTCGCTTGAGTATGCGAAGAAGATGGACATCCGGATGCTTTTGGTGATCGGCGCCGAAGAGTGCGCGGCCGACCAGCTCTACCTGGTCAGGGTCGCCGATCGTCGCGCCATAGCCGTGAGCAAGCAGGAGTTGTTCGATAAAGGTCTCGATTTGAAATTCGATCTGTAAGGGGAAAATCATGGCTAACGTCGTTGTAATTGGTGCCCAGTGGGGCGATGAGGGCAAAGGCAAGGTCGTCGACATCTATACGGAATACGCCGACGACGTGGTACGTTACCAGGGTGGAAACAACGCAGGCCACACGCTGGTGGTCGGGGACGAGAAGGTCATCCTGCACCTGATCCCTTCCGGCATCCTGCACGAGGGGAAGCGCTGCGTGATCGGCAACGGCGTCGTGCTCGACCCGGAAGTCTTCATCATGGAGATCACCCGTCTCAAGAACAACGGCTACCTCAAAGATGACGGCATGCTGCTCCTCTCCGAGGCGCTGCACATCATCATGCCGTACCACAAGAGGATCGACATCGCACGCGAGCGCAACTCCGGCGCCAAGAAGATCGGCACGACCGGCCGCGGCATCGGGCCCGCCTACGAGGACAAGATCGGCCGTCGCGGCATCCGCCTGATGGACCTCCTCGACGAGAAGGCCTTCACCCGCAAGGTGAAAGAGGTGCTTGACGAGAAGAACCTGATCCTCACCCAGCTTTTGGGCGATCAGCCCTTCACCTTCGAGGAGATCTACAACGAGTACATGGGTTACGCCGAGGTGCTGAGGAAGTACGCAGCGGACACCTCGCTCCTTCTGCACAAGGACATCAAGGCGGGCAAGAGCCTGCTCTTCGAAGGCGCACAGGGGACCCTGCTCGACGTCGACCACGGCACCTACCCGTACGTCACCTCCTCCTCCACCTGCTCCGGCGGCGCCTGCACCGGCAGCGGCGTCTCACCGAGGGAGATCCACGAGGTGATCGGCATCTCCAAGGCCTACGCGACCCGCGTCGGGAGCGGCCCGTTCCCGACCGAGCTTCTGGACGATACCGGCGAGGCACTGCGCCAGGCCGGCCGCGAGTTCGGCTCCACCACCGGCCGTCCGCGCCGCTGCGGCTGGTTCGACGCGCTGGTGGCCCGCTACGCCGTACGCGTGAACGGCCTCTCCGGCATCGCCATCACCAAGCTCGACGTCCTTACCGGCCTTGACACCATCAAGGTCTGCACCGGCTACAAGTACAACGACCAGGTCCTCGACGAGATCCCGGCGAGCCTCGAGGTGATGGAGCAGTGCACCCCGATCTACGAGGAACTCCCGGGCTGGGCCGAGGACATCACCGGCGCGAAGAGCGTCGCGGAACTGCCGAAGAACGCGCAGGACTACGTGAAGCGCGTCGAAGCGCTCTCCGGCGCCCCGGTGGTGCTGGTTTCGGTCGGCCCGCGCCGCGACGAAACCATCGTGCTCAGGAACCCTTTCGAGCGCGGCTAATTTTTTAATAAAAAGTGTTGACTGGCAGAAATCGATTTGCTATAAGGTTGTTCTTGCTTCGCTGCACTGTTTGAGCCGCTAGCTCAGTTGGTAGAGCACCTGACTTTTAATCAGGTGGTCGTTGGTTCGATCCCAACGCGGCTCACCACCCGTCCCCATCGTCTAGCCCGGCCCAGGACACCGCCCTTTCACGGCGGCGACGCCGGTTCAAATCCGGCTGGGGACGCCACTCAAACAAACAGCGCTTGTGCCTCGGCACAAAGCTTAAGCGAGCCGCTAGCTCAGTTGGTAGAGCACCTGACTTTTAATCAGGTGGTCGTTGGTTCGATCCCAACGCGGCTCACCACCCTATTTGCTGTCACATGACTGGGCCTTGTGACAGACCCCCTACCCTGACGGGACGGGAAGCAACAATTTGGTCCCATCGTCTAGTGGTTAGGACACCGGCCTTTCACGTCGGTAACAGGGGTTCAAGTCCCCTTGGGATCACCATCAAAGGAAAAGGCCGCTTCCCTCGGGAGGTGGCCTTTTCTCGTTCCTGCCGGCTTTTTCGCTGCTACACCGACCTCAATCGTCCTTTCTTCCCGGCCAGACCTTCATGCAGTAGGGACATTCCTGCACCTGGTACGGCACCGTGTCGCGCAACTGCTCCTGCTCGTAGGAAGCTGTGCACCCCTTCGCTACCGGATAGGTGTGGATGGTATTCTGCTTGATGAAGTAAAGCATGACCTTCCTCCTTTGCCTGCCAACGGATTTCCGGCGACCCGCGCCACAAATGAAGATTAGGGTAAACAACCTTATTGTCAACAGCGGCAAAGTCATTTACAAGAGTGGTGCGAAACGAGATATTGTCACACGCCTGGCGCACTGCCAGCAACAGACGGTTCCCCCATCGCTATGACATCCACTGTTGAGACAAAAAACTTCCAGCAATCAGTGTTGAGGCACCAACCGTTCAGGCTATTCTGGCTGGCGCGGGTCTGCTCGTCGGTCGCCCTGCAGATGCAGGCCGTCGCCGTGGGATGGCAGATCTACGCCCTGACCGGTTCGGTCTTCTACCTGGGGCTGGTCGGCTTGGCCCAGTTCCTCCCCATGTTCCTGCTGACGCTCGCGGTAGGCCACGTCGCCGACCGTTACGACAGAAGGCGCATCGCAGGGACCTGCCAGGTGCTGGAAGGCCTCGCGCTTGCGCTCCTTGCCGTGGGCACCCACGGCGGTTGGCTGCACAAGGACGGTATCCTGGCCATCGTGTTGGTAGCCGGGGCGCTGCGCGCCTTCGAGGGACCGACCATGCTGGCGCTGGTGCCCTGGCTGGTGCCGCAGGAGCTGATCCCCCGCGCCTCGGCCTGGTCCGCCTCGGCCAACCAGACCGCCAGCATCGCCGGCCCCGCACTGGGCGGCCTCCTCTACGTCCTCGGCCCCACCACGGTCTACACCAGCGCCGCCCTCCTCTTCTTCGCCGCGAGCCTCCTCATCTCCCGCATCAGCCTCGACCGCGCCCCGGCCCCGCGCGAGCCGGCCACGGTCCGCTCCCTCTTCGCGGGAATCGCCTTCATAAAAGGCCGCCAGGAGATCCTGGGCGCGATCTCGCTCGACCTCTTCGCGGTACTCCTCGGCGGTGCCACGGCGCTCCTGCCGGTCTTCGCGCGGGACATCCTGCATACCGGCCCGCTGGGTCTTGGGATGCTGCGGGCCGCGCCGGCCATGGGGGCGCTGGGGGTCTCGCTGTTTCTGGCCCGCCATCCGCTGCGGCACAGGGTCGGGCGCACCATGTTCCTGAGCGTCTTCCTGTTCGGCGTCGCGACTGTGATCTTCGGCATCTCCACCTCGTTTCCGCTCTCGATGACCGCCCTCATGGTCCTGGGCGCAGCCGACATCGTGAGCGTCGTGATCCGTGCTTCACTGGTTCAGATCGAGACGCCGGATGAGATGCGCGGCAGGGTGAGCGCCGTAAACTCCATGTTCATCGGCACTTCCAACCAGTTGGGAGAATTCGAATCGGGGGTGACCGCGGCCTTCTTCGGGACGGTGCCGGCGGTTTTGATCGGCGGGGTCGGCACCATGGTCGTGGTGCTCTTGTGGATGCGGCTCTTCCCTAAACTGCTGCAGGTGGACAAGCTGGGGGAGTGAGGCGGGTTCAGGTGATGGCACGCACCGGACAGGCGGGGAGACAGGCGAGGCAGCCGTCGCATTCCCGCGGTTTGACCAGCAGGGCGTGCTTGCGGTAACCGGCTACTTCCAGGGTGAGATTCCGGCCGGGGCAAGCGGCAACGCAGCGACCGCAGCCCGTACAGCGGGGGACGTCTATGTCAGGCGTTCTTTTTTCTGTCATGGCTTTTATTGCTACTGTCACAGAGTGAGCGGCCACTGGTGCCCCCAAAGACCGCTGAAGTTGAGCCGTAACTTTCAGACGCAGCGACTCTATTAGCCGCAGCTAAAACCCCTTGCACAGAGCAGGCATCGCACTTACAATATCGCAATCGAACCCCAAACTACAAGACAGGAGGCATCTGCATGAAGAAGATAGGCGTAATACTTTCGGGCTGCGGCGTCCGTGACGGAAGCGAGATACATGAGGCGGTGCTGACCCTGCTCGCCATCGACAACAGCGGCGCCAAGGCGGTCTGTTTTGCCCCCGACATCGAACTGGACGAGGTGAACCACCTGACCATGCAGGACACCGGCGCCAAAAGAAGGGTGCTGGTCGAGGCGGCCCGCATCGCGCGCGGCGAGATCACCGACGTGAAAAACGCCAAGGTGGAAGAACTCGACGCCATCGTGCTCCCGGGCGGTTTCGGCGCGGCCAAGAACCTGTGCAGCTTCGCCTTCGAGGGTCCCAAGGGGAACGTGCAGCCGGACGTGCTCAAGCTGATCCGTGACATGGCGGCGGCGAAGAAGCCGATCTGCGCCATCTGCATCGCGCCGGCGGTGATCGCCCTCGCCCTGGGCAAGGACCTCGCCCCCAAGCTGACCATCGGCAACGATGCCGGCACAGCCCAGGCCATCAACGCCACCGGCAGCAGCCATGTCGACTGCCCCGCCACCGAATACGTGGTGGACCGCGATCACCTGATCGTCTCGACCCCGGCGTACATGCTGGCCGGCGGCATCGGCGAGGCCGCCAAGGGGATCGAAAAGGCCATCAAGGCGACCCTGGAGCTGATCAAGTAGCGGCAACCTCCCCTCGATGCGTTCATTAGGACTTGAACGGCGGGACGTTTTCACCTAAGATACCGCTGTTTCATGAACGCTTTTTTGGGAGGGAATAGATGCGTAAAACGTTACTGCTCTGCGCGGCGGCGCTGCTTTTGGCAGCCCCCCTGGCAGGGAACGCCTCTGCGGAAGATCTCAGGGGCAGGATCGCACTCAGCGGCAAGATCGGGGTGAGCAACCCGGCGGAATCCGAAGTGGACACGGTTAACGGCAGAATGGTCGTTTCCACCGATGCCGGGCTTACCGGCGGGATCGGCTTCCTGTTCGGCATCGACGACAACGTTGCCATGGAAATGGAGGTAAGCCGGACCACCTTCGATACTTCCAGCTTCGGCGACGCCGACGTGACCGACGTCTCCATCGGGGCCCAGTACCGTTTCCCGGGAAGGCAGCACGTGGTCCCCTACGTCGGGGCGGGCATCGACGTGCTGATCAACGACCTGGACAAGAAGTACACCAACACCACCGTCGGCGCTCATGTCAGCGGCGGTATCGACTGCTTCATGAACCGCCAGGTGGCCCTGAACCTCGAGGTGAAAGGGGTGGAGGCCTTCAAGGCGGATGTCGACGGCCCCAACGGGACCGGCAAGTTCGATCCCTCGGCCCTCTCCTTCACGGTCGGGGCGAGATTCTTCTTCAACTAAACTCAGAGCAAATCCCCTCCCCTGGAGGGGGGAGGCCGGGAGGGGGCATCAGCTAGCAGCCCCCCTCCCTGTCCCTCCCCCTCCGGGGGGCGGGGACTCCGGATGCCACTTTCTCCCCTTACTTTTCGTTCAATCCAGCTATCCCGTCCAGCGCCTTCCGGTACTCCCGCCGCAGCCGTCCGGCATCCCCTCCGTCGATGAAATCCCACGGCAGCAGTTCCTCGAGCGGTATCTCCCGGTTCACCAACGCCTCGGCGTCGAATTCCCGCTCCCGCAGCGCTTCCTTCCAGTTCCCCAGCCGGTCCGCCGCCACCAGCAGGTCCGCGAGCCTGCGGTCGCCGCGTGACAAGAGCGCCTGCTGAAACGCCTCGCGCGGGCTCTCCATCTGCAGCTTCAGGTTGGAAAGCCGCCCCAGCTCCTTCTGCAGGTACTTCCATTTCTTCTCCAGCGACTTGACCGGCTCCATGGCGCACCACTGGAAGGGGGTAAAGGGTTTGGGGATGAAGGGGTTCACGGAAAGCTGGATCTCCCCCAGGCGCCGGTTTTCCTTCGCCGCCGCCAGTACCCGCTCCCGGATCTTGCGCACCAGCGCCACCAGCTCCTCCAGGTCCTCCCCGGTTTCGGTCGGCAGGCCGATGATGAAGTACAGCTTCAGGTTCAGGATGTCGTGGCTCACCAGCATGTCGCAGGCGGCCAGGATCTGATCCTCGTCGATCCCTTTCTTGACCAGGTCCCGCAACCGCTGTGAGCCCCCCTCGGGCGCCAGCGCTACTGATTTCTGACCGCTTGCCTTGAGCGCCTCGATCATGCGCCCATCCAGGTGGTCGATGCGGAAGGATGACACCGAGAATTTCCCGCCTGCGTCGACGATGTCGCAGCAGAGGTCGCCGATGCCCGCGTAATCGGAAACGGCCGCCGCCACCAGCCCCACCTTCCTCCCCTGGGCCACCCCCTTGAGCACCTCGCTGCGCACCAGCTCCGGCGAGCGGGTCCGGTAGGGAAGATAGATGAACCCGGCGGCGCAGAAGCGGCAGGCGCGAGGACAACCGCGGGAGATCTCGACCAGGTGCATTCCGGAGAACTCGGTGGCGTCGGTGTGAATCTCGGTGACGGTCGGGCGGCTGTCGGGACTCGGATCCCAGACGCGGCGCACCCGGGGGGGAGCGCCGGTGGCGGGGTCGAAGGCCAACTGGCGCGTCCCGTCATACTCCGGCCGATAGAGCGAGGGGACATAGATCCCCGGCAGCTGCGCGGCCTCGAGGAGCAGTTCCTCGCGCGACGGCGCCCCCCGTTTCAGCAGTTCCAGCAGCGGGGGAAGGGTCGGTTCGGCCTCGCCGATGCAGACCAGGTCGAGAAACGGCGCGACCGGCTCCGGGTTCAGAAAGAGTGCGGCTCCGCCGGCCATTACCAGCGGCTGCAGCGGGGAGCGCTTGGCGGCATAGGGATCGATGCCGGCCAGCCGGAAGATGGTGGGTAGATTCAGGTAGTCGCTTTCGAAGGAGATGGAGAAGGCGATCAGGTCGAACGAGGAAAGCGGGCGCTGGCTCTCCAGCGACAGGAGCGTCCCACGTGTCCTTTGCAGTTCCTCCAGCTCGTCCCGGTCCGGCAGGTAGGCGCGATCGCAGGTGACCTCGGGATGGGCGTTCAGCATGGCGTAGACGGCCTGGAAGCCGAGGTTGCTCATGGCGGAGTGATAGCGGTTGGGGTAGACCAGGCAGCAGGAGAGTCTCCCGCCGCTTTTACCGCGCCCGGGGCCGCTCTCACCGGCGAGGAGGGTCCGTTTTCTTTCGATGATCTTCCACGACATTGCGCCAAAGTAGCATCTTTGGTCATCCCTTTGGAACAAAAAAGAACCTGGCTGAACTGCCCTTGACACCCAATCCGGCAAATGTACACTAGGGTGCGTGCTAAAGATTACAATTTTGTAATTATTCCCACTCAACCTTTGAACGTCCCATCGCAGCCAGCCGGGAACCGGCCTGAAGCATTCCGCTCCTGCGCCGATAGAGCCCGCACTCCGCCACCCTTGATTCAGGAGGATGAGATGACCGATTACACCGACACCATCAGATCGTTCATACAAAACGAGATGGCCGGCCCCGGCACCAAAGTCACCCTCTCCCCTTCCGACTCCCTCATAGATAAGGGGATCGTCGATTCCCTCGGCGTGCAAAGACTGATCGCATATCTGGAGAAGGAGTTCGGTGTACAGATCGCGGACACGGAAATAGTCCCGGAGCATTTCGAAACCATATCGGCGGTGGCGGAGTTCATCAACTTCAAGCTGGGCGCCAAGGGGTAGCCGGGGCCGGCGCTGGAGGCACGATGCTTCAGTACTGCAGAATGAGGCTGGTACAGGCCCGCGAGATGGTGCTGATGGCAGGATGGCGCACCCTGCTGAGGGACATCATCTACCTGAACCGGGTAGCGGTGCCGGTGGAGATCCCGCTCGACGCCCTGCGCCCGGTGACCGATTTCAGCCGTCCGGCGGACGAAGCGGTCCTGGAACTGAGCCCAGAACTGCTCGGGGAACGGCGCCTGGTGTACCGGTACCAAAGCAGGTACCTCAAAGCGCTCAACTACCTCGACAAGGGGTACCGCGGCTTCGCCCTGGTGAAGGGGAACACCGTGGCCGGCGACATCTGGTGCGCCGACCGCCGGCAGGGGGGCGCCACCGGCACCCATCCCGATGAAAGCTGGCTGGGCATCGAATGCCGCCCCGGGGAAGCCTACACCTTCGACATGTTCGTCGATCCCGCACACCGCGGGGGGAACCTTGCCGCGGCGCTGCAAAACGGCGCGTTGCACCTGCTCAGGAAAAGGGGGATCACCAAGGCCTACGGCTTCTTCTGGGCGGACAACGTCCCGGCGCTCTGGGTGCACCGCACCCTGCGCTGGCGGGAGTTGCAGCGAGTCAGGGCGAGCCGCCTGGTGCTGTCGAGGAAACTGTACGTAACCGGCCACGGCGCGGCCTAAGGCGCGCCACACGCGGAGGAGCCGCCATGAACAGCAAAGAGATCCCGATGGTCCCCAACAGAAAAGCCTCTCTGCCCAGGGTGTACGGCGATACCCCGTCCTTCCTCGGGGTCCCGGTGCTCGACCCGCGCCACCTCACGGCGGGGTGCGATGTCATCGTGGCGGGAGTGCCCTGGGAGGGAACCGTGACCTGGGGCTCCTTCAGCAGCTGCGAGCTCGCCCCGCGCAGCATCAGGCACGCTGCCGCGCGCTACGGCGGCTTCCTCCCCGAATACGAGCTCGACCTGTTCGACCACCTGCGCCTGGGGGACATGGGGGACATCCCGGTCAACCCCAACGATCCGGTCGAGACCATGGCCAACGTGCACAAGGCGATGCTGGAGGTGTACCGCAGCCGCAGCATCCCCTTCGTGCTGGGTGGCGACCACTCCTTCACCCCGGAGATCGTCCGGGCGCTCAGCGACGCGGGGGAGGGGGACATCGGCATCATCCACTTCGACGCCCACCTCGACAACGCCAAGTCCTTCGGAGCGGACATGTTCCCGCGTTGCGGCCCCTTGCACCGCATCGCGCAGCTCCCCAAGGTGCGCAAGGAGAGCATCGTGCACATGGGGATCAGGGGGCCGCGCAACTCGCCGGCGCAGTACGAGTACGCCCGCAGCATGGGTGCTCGCATCATCACGACCAAGGAGGTCCGGGAGCGGGGCATGGTGGCGGTGACCGAGGAGGCGATCGCCATCGCCCATGAAAAGACCCGGCACGTCTTCGTGACCATCTGCAGCGACTGCATCGATGCCGGATACAACCCGGGCGGCCCCGCCGATTTCAACGGGTTACTCCCCACGGAACTGCTCCCCGCGTTGCAGACCATCGGGCGCTCCGGCATCGACGGGCTCGACTTCGTCGAGGTCTACCCGGGGCAGGACCCGCAGGGTTATTCCTCCCACCTGGCCGCCTGGGCCATGATCTACGCCCTGTCCGGGATGGCGCAGCGCAAGAGGGACCGGGGCTGACCGCGTGCGGGGGGAGCAACATGTACCGGGACCTCCAGGATTTCCTGCACTTCTCCAGACCGTACCGCCTGTTCCAGCGCGTGGCCGGACTGAGCCACGACTTGCTGGATCCGGACCACGACCTGTCGCAGCAGGCCCGCACCGCCCTGGAGCGCCTGAACCGGGACCGGGTCGCCTGCCAGCTCGCCATAGCGGCCCTGGAACTTCCCACTTTCGCCCGGTGTGACAGGTGTCAGGGGGCCTGCTGCCGGGAACCGGCCGAGCGTTATTACACCGCGATCGATTACTGGCTGCGTCGCGATACCGGCTGCAAGATCGCCGCGTACGCCGGACAGCCCGCCCCTCCCCTGGCCGGGTACCTGCGGACCCGGTTGGCAGCGGCATGGCGGCGCCTCGACCCGCATCACGGTGCGCCCGCGGCGCCGGCTCCCGCAGACCGCTGCGCTCACCTGGGTTCGCGGGGGTGCCTCCTTCCCCACGGCGAACGCCCCCTGAAGTGCCTGATCTACGCTTGTTCGGGGTTGAAAAGGTCCCTGCGTGGCGACACCCGAACCCGCTACATCGCGACCATCAAACAGCTGCAACACATCTCCATCGCTACCTTCAACGTGCTGAAGCAGGAGGCGGGGCTTCCACCCCACTACGGCCTGGCCTCCCTCATTTTCACCCTGTAAGGCCCGAGCCGGGCCGCGAGGCGCACATGGACGCAACCACCTTCACGACCGAACAGGAAAAGTTCAGGGAGACGGCGATCGAATTCGCACGACGGGACCTTAACCCGGGTGCCAGGGAACGGGAAAAGCGCGGGGAATTCTTCGAGGAAGGGTGGCGCAGGTGCGCGGAGTTCGGCATCCCCGGCATCACCATGCCCGAGGAGTACGGCGGGCTCGGCCTGGACACCATGACCGCCGTCGCCACCATGGAGGGATTAGGGTACGCCTGCCTGGACAGCGGCCTGCTGTTCTCCCTCAACTCCCACATCTGGACCTGCGCATCCCCCATCAACCGGTTCGGTTCGCCGGAGCAGCGACGTCGCTACCTTCCCGGGCTTATTTCGGGAACGCTCAAGGGGGGGCACGCCATGACCGAGCCGGAAGCCGGTTCGGATGCCTTCAGCATGCGCTGCCGGGCCGAGAAGCGCGGGGACCGCTACCTCTTGAACGGCTCCAAGACCTTCATCACCAATGCACCGATAGCCGACCTCCTGCTGGTCTTCGCGGTTACCGACGGCCGCAAGGGGTTCGCCGGCGTCTCCGCCTTCATCGTGGAGAAGGGGTTTGCCGGCTTCTCGGTGGGGCGTCCCCTCGAGACCATGGGGCTCAGGACCTGCCCCCTCGGGGAGGTATTCCTGGAGGATTGCGAGGTCCCCGAGGAAAACCGGCTCGGCGGGGAGGGAAACGGCGCCGCCATCTTCAATTCGGAGATGGAGTGGGAGAGAAGCTGCCTTTTCGCCGCCCATCTCGGGGCCATGGAGAAGATCCTCGAGGATTGCGTGGCATACGCCCGTCAGCGGCGCCAGTTCGGCCAGGCCATCGGCAAGTGCCAGTCGGTGTCGCACAAGATCGCCGACATGAGAATGCGCAACGAGCTCTCCCGCCTCATGCTGTACCGGGTGGCCGGGTTGAAGAGCGCCGGCCGGCGGGCTCCGCTCGAGTCCGCCATGGCGAAGCTCTTCATCAGCGAAAGCTACGTGCAAAACGCCACCGACGCCCTGCAGATCCACGGCGCCTACGGCTACTCCACCGAGTTCGACTTCGAGCGCAACCTGCGCGACGCCATCGCCGGGAAGATCTACTCGGGGACCTCCGAGATCCAGCGGAACATCATCGCCAGCTTCCTGGGGCTCTAGAGCGGAAGGAGGGACGCCATGTACCTGCTGCAGCAGCTTTTGACCGAAGGCGCGGCCACGTTCCCGAAGCGGCAGGCGGTTCTGTTCAAGGACCGGGCGCTCACCTACCGGGAGTTGGAGGAGACGAGCAACCGGTTGGCGGCCCTGTTGGCGGCCCACGGCGTCAGGCGCGGCGACCGGGTGGGCATCCTCATGAACAAGTCGGTCGAGTGCATCGTCGCCCTCTTCGCCATCCTCAAGGCCGGCGGGGCCTACGTGCCGCTCGATCCAGCCTCCCCCGCGCCACGGCTTTGCTCCATCATCAACCATTGCGGCATTAGGCTCGCCATCGCCGCGCCGGACCAACTGGAGCGGGTACTCCTAGAGGCGGAGAACGGGATGAAGCTTGAGAAGGCGGTCGTGACCGCCCCTGCCGGCGCTCTCCCCTACGTGGAAGCGATCGCCTGGGAAGAGCTGGAACGGCAAAGCAGCGCCCCCCTCCCCTCCCTCACCTGCGGCGCCTCCCCCGCCTACATCCTGCATACCTCCGGCTCCACCGGCTTCCCGAAAGGGGTGGTCATCTCCCACCTGAACGCGCTTACCTTCGTCGACATGGCCACCGAGTTCTTCGCCATAGGGGACGGGGACCGCCTCGCCAACCACGCGCCGCTTCATTTCGACCTCTCCATCTTCGACATCTTCTGCGCCATGAAAGGGGGCGCGACCGTGGTGCTGGTGCCGGAGGCGCTCACGGCCTTCCCGGTGCGCCTCGCCGAATTCCTGCTGCGCGAGGAGATCACGGTATGGAACTCGGTGGCATCGGTGCTGACCAAGCTGGCCGACCAGGGCGCCCTGGACCGCCTCACGCTCCCGAGACTGCGCCTTGTGCATTTCTCGGGCGACCTCATGCCGGTCAAGTACCTGAAGGTCCTGAAGCGGTTCATGCCCGCAGCTGCCTTCTACAACATCTACGGCCAGACCGAGGCGAACTCCTCCCTGTTTTTCCGGGTCCCGGAAGAACTCCCCGAGGACGCATGGAAGATTCCGATCGGAACCCCCTTCCCCAATTTCGAGGTGTTCGCCATCGACGAGACGGGCGAGGTGGTTACCGAACCGGGGCGCGAGGGGGAGTTGCACGTCCTGAGCGCCACGGTGGCCCTAGGGTACTGGAACGATCCGGTGCGCACCGCCGCCCACTTCAGTCCCGACCCCCGCGTCCCCTCCAGCCACGCCCGGGTCTACCGGACCGGGGACGTGGTGCGCCTGGACCACCAGGGCAATTTCGTCTTCGCCGGCCGTAAGGACCACATGGTGAAGAGCAAGGGCTTCCGGGTGGAGCTGGACGAGATCGAGGTGATCCTGAACAGCCACCCCGGGATCAGGCAGGCCGCGGTGATCGCCATCCCGGACGAGCTCACCGGCAGCCGCATCGTGGCCTACGTATCCCACGCCGAGGGCGCCGTGCCGGAAGCCGCCGACCTCATCGGCCTGTGCGGCGCGCGCCTTCCCAAGTACATGATTCCGGAGCGGATTATCTGCCGCCCGACCCTCCCGGTGACCTCCAACAGCAAGATCGACCGCAAGGCACTGGAGCGCGAATTCTCCCCCTGACCCCATCCCAAGACACGGCATCACCCCCTCCGCACCCGTATACGGGAAACCCCAACTAATGAAAGCACAATTAGTTGTTTTTACACGACAAATCTGCTATGGTTCGGCGGCTTTAAACAAATGTTCCGAAGGAGCGGAAATGGTACTCAAGGACATGGAGGACATTCGCCTGAAGGCGGATTGTCTGAGGTCGGAGCAGGAAGTCGAGGAGGCGCTGTCACGCATGGCGCAGGAAATCGCGGAGCGCCTGGCGGGAACCGACCCGATCGCGTTCTGCATCATGAACGGCGGGCTGTTCGTGACCGGCAAACTGGTGGACAAGCTCCCCTTTGCCCTCGAGCTGGATTACCTCCACGCCACCCGTTACGGCGCGGAGATGTTCGGTGGCAACCTGCTGTGGAAGGTGAAGCCGGAACGCTCCCTGAAGGGACGCACGGTGCTCCTGATCGACGACATCCTCGACGAAGGGGTGACGCTGGCGGAGATCACCAAGTTCTGCCGGGAGGAAGGTGCCGCCGAGGTGTTCACCGCCGTCCTGGTGGACAAGCTCCACGACCGCAAGGCCCCCGGCGCCAAGGCCGACTTCGTCGGGCTCGAGGTTGAGGACCGCTTCCTGTTCGGCTGCGGCATGGACATAGCAGGATACTGGCGCAATCTGCCCGCACTCTACGCAATGAAGGAGCAAAACTAGCAATGACCTCCCGTATAGCCACGTTCTTCCAGTTCCAACGCTACGGCACCAGCATGAAGCGCGAGATCATCGGCGGTCTCACCACCTTCCTCACCATGGCGTACATCATCATCGTCAACCCGGCCATCCTCGAGAACGCCGGCATCCCGCGCGGCCCCTCCACCACTGCGACCATCATCGCCGCCGTGTTCGGCACCGTGCTGATGGCCTTCTTCGCCAACCGCCCCTTCGCCATCGCACCGTACATGAGCGAGAACGCCTTCATCGCCTTCGTCGTGGTCAAGGTCATGGGGTACACCTGGCAGACCGCGCTGGCCGCCGTCTTCTTCGCCGGGGTCATCTTCACCCTGCTCACCCTGTTCAAGGTCAGGAGCTGGCTCGCCGAGTCCATTCCGCTGTCGCTTAAATGCGCCTTCGCCACCGGCATCGGCCTGTTCCTCACCTTCATCGGCCTCAACGAAACCGGCATCGTGGTGCTCGGCGTCCCGGGCGCACCGGTGAAACTGGGCGACCTGTCCCAGCCGTCCGTGCTGCTCGCCGTGTTCGGCCTTCTTTTCACCGTGGTGCTCATCTCCCGCAAGGTGCTCGGCTCCATGATGATCGGCATCGTCGTCACCACCATCGCTTCGATCATCCTCAAGGTGACCCCGCTGCCGCAGTCCTTCGTGAGCATGCCGCCGGACATCACCCCGATCCTGTTCAAGCTGGACTTCGCCGGCGCGCTCAACCCGAGCTTCTTCCCGATCATCTTGACCATCTTCATCATGGCCTTCCTGGACACAGTCGGGACGCTCCTTGGTCTCTCCATGCGCGCCGACCTCCTGGATGAGAACGGCAACCTCCCCGAGATCGAGAAGCCGATGCTGGCAGACGCCCTGGCCACCGTCGCGGCGCCGCTGCTCGGCACCACCACCACCGGCGCCTACATCGAATCCGCCGCCGGGATCGAGGAAGGCGGCCGCACCGGCTTCACCGCACTGGTGACCGCGCTGTTCTTCCTCCTGGCGCTCTTCTTCGCGCCCCTTTTCACCATCGTTCCGGCGCATGCCTACGGCATCGCCCTCATCGTGATCGGCTCGTACATGATCAGCCCGCTGGCGAAGATCAACTTCGACGACTTCACCGAGCTGATCCCGGCCTTTTTGACCGTGGTGCTCATGATCTTCACCTACAACATCGGTGTGGGCATGACCGCGGGCTTCATCGCCTACCCGCTCATGAAAGGGGCCACCGGCCGCATCAAGGAGATGAAAGGGGGCATGTGGGTGCTCGCACTGCTGTCGCTCTCCTATTTCCTGTTCGGCGCGAAGTAAGCGCCCGGCGCATCGCCCTGCGTTACCAAGCCGCTGCATCGAAAGGTGCAGCGGCTTTTTTCATTTCCCACCTTCCCCCCGACGATTCCGCCACGATTTTCCCTAAAGTTCCACGGTCGCGCGACCGATAAAATGAAAACGAATATCAAAGGCAGACAGTGGAGCTGTCATAAGGCGCCGCCAGCCGCGTGCAGGCGCGGGAGCAGAGGCTGGAGAATCCCGCGCGAGAAAGGAACGATCATGTTGCAGAATCTGAGAATCCGCACCAAGCTGATGCTGATGATGGCCGTCCCGGTCCTGGGGATGGTCATATTTTCCATTTACAACGCAAACAAGGACTACGCCGTCCTGCAGGGGCTGATCCAGACCCAGAAACTGACCGCCCTGGCGGTGCAGGTCGGCGAGCTCTCGCACCAGATCCAGAAGGAGCGCGGCTACACCTCCGGCTACCTCAACGCCAAGGGGACCAAATTCAAGGAGGAGTTGGCCGGCCAACGGGCCAAGGTCGATCAGGAGGTCCAGTCGCTGGCCGCCTACCTGGAAAAGAACGAGGCATCGGTGACGGTGGTGAAGGGGAGCCTGGACGCTGCCGCAACCGCCATCGGGAAGCTCAAGGATACCCGCACCGGTATCGACACGCTCCAGGTCACCGGCGCCCAGGCCTACACCTTCTACACCGGCCTCATCAACTCGTACATGGACGTGGTGGCCGCTGTAGCCACGACCAGCGGCAAGCGCGAGGTAATGCGCCAGGCGACCGCCTACTACAGCTTCGTGAAAGCCAAGGAGGAAACCGGCAAGGAGCGCGCGACCCTGAACGCGGTGCTTGCGGCGGACACCCTCGACCAGGATAAACTGCAGCGGGCTATGAGCATCCTCGCGGCGCAACAGGACTACCTGGACCTGTTCCGCAAGTTCGGCTCCCCACAGGCGGTGGCCGCGTATGAGGATAAAACCAAGACGCCGGTGTTCGCCAAGGTAGAGGAGATCAGGGGGGCGGTGCTCGCCAAGGGGCTGTCCGGGCACTTCACCATCCCCGCGGAGACATGGTTCCCGGTGATCACCGAGAAGATCGACACCATGAAGCAGGTGGAGGAGGTGCTCACCAAGGAGATCCTGGCTACTGCGAGCGGACTGGCCCACGACGCCCGCCTCACCCTGATCCTGAGCCTGGTCCTCGCCGGCGCGGCGAGTCTTGGCACCTGCCTCCTCGGCGTCGTCATCTCGCTCGGCATCACCCGTCCGCTCTCCCGCATGCTCGGCATGCTCAAGGACATCGCCGAGGGGGAGGGGGATCTGACCAAGCGGCTCGAGGTGGGGCGCAAGGACGAACTGGGCGAGGTGAGCACCTGGTTCAACCGGTTCATAGACAACATCCACGTCATCGTCTCGCAGCTGTCCCGCAACACCGGTCAGCTTTCCGTCTCCTGCCAGCAGCTGAGCGCTACGGCGGTACAGATAGCCACCGCCGCCGAGGAGGTGGCCGCGCAGTCGGGGACGGTCGCCACGGCAAGCGAGGAGATGAGCGCCACCTCGAACGACATCTCGAGCAACTGCTCCCAGGCGGCGGAATCCTCCAACCGTGCCAGTGACACCGCCCGGGGCGGTGCGGAAGTCGTGCAGCAGACCCTGGCCGGCATGCAAAAGATCGCCGAGCGGGTGCAAGAGTCGGCCCAGACGGTGCAAAACCTCGGCGCCCGCTCCGACGAGATCGGTGCCATAGTGGGTACCATCGAAGACATCGCCGATCAGACCAACCTGCTGGCACTGAACGCGGCCATCGAGGCGGCCCGTGCCGGGGAGCAGGGACGCGGCTTTGCGGTGGTGGCGGACGAAGTCCGCGCGCTCGCCGAGCGGACCACGCGGGCAACCAAGGAGATCGGCGCCATGATCAAGGCGATCCAGAAGGACACCAGTGGCGCCGTGGGAAGCATGAGGCTCGGCGTGCAGGAGGTTGAAAACGGCATGGAGAGCTCGCGCCGCTCGGGCGAAGCGCTCGACCACATCCTGAGCGCCATCAACGAGCTCACCTCCCAGATCCACCAGATCGCCACCGCTGCCGAGCAGCAGACGGCGGTGACCGGCGAGATCACCGCGAACATCGGCACCATCACCGACGTGGTATCCGAGACCGCGGGGGGCGCCCACGAGACGGCGAAAGCAGCGACACACATGTCGAGCCTCGCCTCGGAACTGCAACAGATCGTGGGGCGTTTCAAACTGGCATAGCGGCCACGGCCTCAAGGTGGGGAACATCGCAGCAAAGACCCTCGCTTAGGAACGGAAATTCCGGCAAGATCTAGAAGACAGCCAGCAGAAGAAACCGATCCGGGCGCCTCTCCTTTTGAGGGGGGAGGTGCCCTTTTTCGGACATTGCCTGCCGCGCGCTACCACAGGGGCGGCATCGAGAGTGATGTGAAAAGAGCAGGAGCGTCGCCGCGATCAATCGATCTTTTTTACTGGTGCGGTTGACAGAGACGCGGCACGCCTTATACTAGGTGAAAATTTCCTTAAAAAAGGAGAACGACCATGAAAAAGCTGCTCATCGCATTCGCACTCACGCTTTTGACTACCGCCTCCGCTTTTGCCGCCGGGCAGGCCCACACCAACACAGGTTGCGGCCTCGGCACCATGCTGTGGGAGAACAAGGCTGACGGCTCCATCCTGTTCCAGGTGCTGCAATCCACCACCAACGGCACCTCGGGCACCCAGACCTTCGGCATCACCTCCGGCACCTCCGAGTGCGCCAAACCGGGCAAGATCGCCCAGAACGAAAAGCTTAACCAGTTCGTCCGCGCCAACATAGACAACCTGGCCAAGGATATCGCCATGGGCAAAGGCGAGACGCTGGACACCTTCGTCGAGATGATGGGCGTCCCCTCCGCCCAGAGCGACGCCTACAAGGCCACACTGCAGGCCAACTTCAACAAGATCTTCACCTCCGACAAGATCGTGATGGCTGAAGTCATCGACAACGTCGTTACCGTAACCAACAACTGATTTTTGTCTCGAAGTATGTTACAAGGGTGCACAGCGTGATCTGTGCACCCTTTTTAATGTCCGGAGTCCCCCTCCGCCAACCTGTGATGAGCACTGCAATGAACCTATCCCTGTTGTGCCGAACCCTCTGCCTTCTGCTGCTGCTCACCGTCACCCGGCCCGCCCTTCCTGCGGCGGCTGCGGACTTGGCCTACCGCGACCAGCTCATCAAGGAGGCGCAGGTCAAACGCCTCTGGGAAGAGCGCCCCTGGCAGATCCTGCTGCACTACAAAAAGCCCCTGACCGGCGGCACCATAAGCCGCATCTCCGATCCCAACTTTTTCCTCTCCCCCGCGGGAAGAACCGATCCGGCAGCCGAACTTGCCGCCACGCTGTCCGCGTTTTTCCAGCAGGACGCGCCGGACGGGGAACATCCCATCTGCCGCTTCCCGGCACGCCTGGCCTGGCTCAGCGAGGAACTCTCCATCGACCCGGCCCGGCTTCCGGTGCCGGCCTGTTCCGAACTGCAGGAACAGATCAGGACCATCGACGCGCGCTCGGCGGTGCTGGTGTTCCCGGTCGGACACATCAACAGCCCCGCCTCCATGTTCGGGCACACCTTGATCAGGATCGACGGCCCCAGCAAGAGCAACCTCATCTCCTACGCCGTGAACTACGCCGCCGACGCCAACGACGCCAACGGCTTTCTCTACGCCTTCAAGGGGCTCACCGGACTGTACAAAGGTTACTACTCCCTGATGCCGTACTACCAGAAGGTTAAGGAGTACAGCGACCTCGAGCACAGGGACATGTGGGAGTACCGCCTCAAACTCTCCAAGGAAGAGGTGGACAAGATGCTGCTGCACGCCCTGGAACTGCAGCGTATCGCCTCCGACTACTATTTCCTGGACGAGAACTGTTCCTACAACCTGCTGTTCCTGATCGAGGCGGCACGCCCCGCGCTGCACCTCTCCGACCGCACCGGGCTGCTGGTTCACCCAACCAACACGATCGAGATCGCGCAGCAAAGCGGCATCCTCGAAGCGGCGGTTTACCGCCCCTCGCAAGGGGCGCGCATCGTCAGGATCGCCTCGCTGCTCGGCGAGGACGGTCAGCTGGCGGCCCTGGAGCTAGCCCAGGGGAAGCGCCCCCCCAAAAGCATCGAAGCGGAGCCGTTCTCCGAACAGGAAAAGCGGGAGGTGCTGGACCTCGCCGCAGAATTGGTGCAGTTGCGTCTCGCCCGCAAGGAGCTCGAGCAGGACGCCTACTCCAAGCTGTACCTGAAGATCCTGGCCGAGCGCAGCGTCCTCGGCGCGGGGAGCGAAACAGCCTACGCCGTCGCCCCCCCCGCCCCACCCGATGCCGGACATCACACCTCGAAGATCGGCCTGGGGGGAGGCGTGCGCCGCGGAGAGTGGTACGCAGGCGTGCACCTGCAACCTGAATTCCATAGCCTGCTCGACCCGGACCAGGGGTACCTCAAGGGCGCCCAGATAAAGTTCTTCGACACGCTGGTCGACTACGTGCCGGAGACCGGGCGGCCGCGGCTGCGCAACCTGCATCTGCTGGACATACTCTCCACCGCCCCCAGGGATCGCTTCTTCAAGCCCTATTCCTGGAAGGTCGCCGCCGGGTGGGACACCGAAGTGATGAAGGACGGCAGGGACTCGCTGCTCTTCAGGCTGAACAGCGGCGGAGGCGTCGCCCGCAGGTCCCCCTTCGGCGGCATCCTGTACGGGTTCGCGGAAGTGGCCGTCGAGGGTGGGCGGCACCTGCGCGGGACGGTGGCCGCGGCGCCGGGGGTCAGCCTGGGCGCCCTGGAGCAGGCCACGGATTGGTGGAAGGTGAACCTGGAAGGCTCCGCCTTTTTCTACGTCGTCGGGGATGACCGTATCTCTGTCAAAGCGAGCCTCGCGCAGAACTTCCGACTGGCACAACAACAGAGTCTCAGTCTTAACTTGAGTCTTGCCGATGTCTCAGGGCACACTGTTTCCGAACAAAGCCTGTTCTGGAACTGCTATTTCTGACAAATCTTGTCTTTTAGTGATTCAGCTCACAGTCACCCCCCTGTCTGCAGGCGCCATTTCGTTGACTTTCAACAAGGGCAAAGAGCATAATGGTTAAAACTAAATACATCAATAAGATACACGATAATACTCAACCATCCGCGAGGATGGGGCGGAAAGCCTATTGGGTCTCACCGAGACAGCCGGGTTGCCGAAATATCACGCGATATTCTGCCCCGGCTTTTTTGCGTCCGGAGCAGAACAAGGATGCGACCCCATGTATTGCTCGCTCTGCGCCATTGCGGTTACCGGCCCGATCACCGTCACCCCGCTGATCACGCGCCCCATTGCCACACCTGGGGGGACGGCATGGTAGTCGACGGCGATCTCACCACGCAGTTTCTCTACGAGGCGCTCAGCCGCGGCAAAAGGGAGTGGGAACTCACCTTCGACGCCGTCCCCGACCTCATCTTCATCACCGACACCGAGCACACCATCACCCGTGCCAACCGCGCCATGGCTGACCGGCTCGGCTTGCGCCCGTCCGAAATCCCCGGCCGCAAATGCTACGAGCTCTTCCACGAGATCGGCACCGTCCCGGGCAGTTGCCCCTTCCTGAAACTGCTGCAGGACGGAGAGGCGCCCCACGTGGAGATGGAGGAGAAGCATCTGGGCGGCTTCTTCGAGATCTCGGTCTCCCCCCTGTACAACGAACTGGGCGCCATTACCGCCTGCGTGCACGTGGCCCGCGACGTCACCGAACGGAAGAAAGCGGAGGAGTACCGGCTCGCCCTGGAACAGCAGCTGCAGCAGACCCAGAGATTGGAGAGCCTCGGGGTTCTCTCCGGCGGGATCGCCCACGACTTCAACAACATCCTGACCATCATCCTCGGTCACTGTGCCATGGCGCGCATGGCGCGTCCCGATGAGGTGCAACGGCACCTGGAACAGATCGAACTGGCAGGCAACCGCGCCGCCGACCTGTGCCGACAGATGCTCAACTATGCCGGCAAAAGCCCACTGGTACAGACCGAGATCGATCTCGGCGCCCAGGTCCGCGACGTGGTCGGCATGCTCCAGCCCGCCTTCAAGAAGAAGGTCTCCTTCGACTATCGCATGGAGCCGGGAGTCCCCCTGATCAAGGGTGACCAGGGGCAGGTGCAGCAGATCATCATGAACCTCGTGGTCAACGCGGTGGAGGCGATCGGCGACCGCAAAGGGACGGTGGGCATCTGCCTCGCCCGCCACACCATCCTTCCCGAAGAGGGGAGCCACGACGTCTTCGGCAACGCCATCGCCCCGGGTTCCTACGTTTGCCTCGAGGTCAGCGACGACGGCTGCGGCATGAGCGACGAGACCCGGCAGCGTATCTTCGAACCTTTCTTCAGCACCAAGTTCACCGGGCGCGGCCTGGGGATGTCGGCCACCATGGGCATCATCAGAAGCCACAACGGCGCGCTGCAGCTCTCCAGCACCCTCGGGGAGGGATCCAGGTTCAGGGTCTTCTTCCCCACCAGCGCCGCCTCGCTGCTGGTCAGGGACGCGGAGCCGGTCCCGGAGCCGCAGCCCCAATCCCGCGAGCTGTTGTCGGGGACCGTCCTGCTGGTCGACGACGAACCGGAGCTGCGCCAGGTCGGCACGGTGCTGCTTGCCGGGCTGGGCTTACGCGTCATCACTGCCTGCAACGGCCGGGAGGCCCTGGAGATCTACCGCGAGCGTGGCAAAGAGATCGACTTGGTACTGATGGACCTGACCATGCCCGAGATGGACGGCGTCGAAGCGTACCAGGAACTGCGCCGGGAGACTTCTACCCTGCCCATCCTCTTCTGCAGCGGCTACGGCAAGAAGGAAGTCTCACCCTTCATCGACAGCGATCCGCTCGCCGCGTTCCTCGCCAAGCCCTACAACAGGGAACAGATGCGCCACATGCTCCGCAAGCTCCGCGACATGCCGGGAAATCCCGTCTAGCAGTCACCCACCCAAAAACCGTCCCGCCTACCCGCCGGAATACCTCCCTCACCGCTGGCTCCAGTCATTGCGCCTGATACAATTAACCGCGATTAATTTTCAGCAATCATCCCCCCGAAGGTGCACTGACACAGCAGACGCGGCCTGCGCCGGATACCCGTCGTCGCCGGCCGCACGAGGAGGCAATCATGCTCGGATCTTTCAGGACGTTACTCGTCGCGGTACTGGTTTCGGTCTGCTGCTCCGAGGCGCAGGGGCACACCATCATCACCCGCCTCAGCGATGGCAGGATCCTCTCCTTGCCGGAACTTGCCGCTGCGACGTCGTCAAGCCAGGTGGTCCTAATCGGTGAGTCACATGAGGAAGCCTACCACCACGAGCTGCAGCTCGACCTGCTCCGTCTGCTGGATGCGGCCAAGCGCCCGATCGCCATCGGGCTGGAGATGATGCAGAGCGACTGGCAGAAGGAACTGGACGGCTGGGTGGCGGGGAACCTTGCAGAGGCGGAGATGCAACAGGCCTTCGAGAGAAACTGGAGCGGCTGGCAGATGTACCGGGACATTTTCCTTTTCGCCCGGGACAACCGGATTCCGATGGTGGCCCTTAACGTGCCTCTCGCCATCGTACGCAAGGTCTCCCGGGACGGTTTCGCCGCGCTCACCGCGGAGCAGAGGAAGGGGCTGCCACCGGGGACCAGCTGCGACCTGGCCAACCACCAGATCGCGTTTTTGAAGAAAACCTTTCAGTCTGCGGCGCACCACCAGCAAAACGCCAGGAAGTTCGACTTCTTCTGCGAGGCGCAGACGGTGCGCAACAGCGGCATGGCAGCCAATATCATCCGTTACCGCGACAAAGAGCCCGGGCGCACCATGATCGTGCTTACCGGCGTCTGGCATGCCGTGAAATATGCCGTCCCGGACCAGTTGCAGCGCCTGGGCGGCGCAGTCGCCTCGACCGTGATCCTCCCCGAGACCCCCTACCTGAACAGCAGCAATGCCGGCACCAGCGAGGCCGATTACCTGGTCGAGCTGTGACGCTGGTCGAGTTCCTTCAGTGCGCGCCGGTGCATCCTGCCGGCGCGGCTGAAGCATTCCTCCAGGTCGAGGCGGCCTCCCCCCGTCACTTGCAGCACCGAATGCAATCCCAGCTTGCGGTAACTTTCGAACTGGGCCTCGTCGAACCACTGGTCCGAGGTCGGCTCGTGAGGAAACTCCGCATGCACCTTCGCGTAATTGAGCAGGTCCGCCGACTCGTCCCCGGTCAGCACCGGTTTCAGGTACAGCACGGTCCCCTGGTCCGTCTCCCCATTGTCGCAGCAGCAGTAGCGCACGGTGCCCACGGCGAAGTGGAGTTTCTTCTCCCGCACCGCCGCCAGATCGATGTCGATCTCCACGCCGAAATCAGCCCTCACCTTGCGCACCGCATTACCTAGATCCTCGAACCTCCCGTCGCAGTCGCATCCCGCGTCGCAGACCACGATGTAACGGCACCTCCGGCGCACCATCTCGTACAATCCCAGGTTTTCGAAATGGCCGCCGTCGGAGAGGTAGATGTCCTTGCCGTCCTCGCGGGTGAATCCGAAGGTCTCCTTCAAGAGCGGGACCAGGGCCAGCCCCGGGGAGGCCTTGCGCCAGGCGCCCCGCGTTCCCGTGCCGGGGTTGCCCAGCCACCACCCCAAGCGGACGTTGAAAAAGGCCATTACGAACGTGACCAGCGGTGAGGAATGGTACCCCATATTGGGGCTGGCAGCGGCGCCTGAGATGGCCATGGCGGTTCCCAGGGTGGTCGGGCGGGCGGTGCGGGGGCCCCACCCCGCGCCGTAGGTCTCCATGTTGCGGTATCCCCCCGGCCTGATCCTCTTCGCGGGGTTCTCGGATCCGAGGTCGCCTCCCGCAAAAAGTGGGGTCATGGTGAAGGTGGCGGCCTTGCGCTGCTGCCAGGCCAGCCTCTCCCCCTTGACCAGGTTCCAGGCCATGTTCACCACGTGGAAGGGACGGGTGGAGAGTTCCACCATGGCGCAGTCGTCGTTCCTGTCGAACCCGGTGAAGGGATTGGGGCAGCGCTCCTTCCTGCGGCGGGAGGCGCCGAGGTAGCACCTGACCAGCCGGTTGCGATACATGGCATGCATGGAGAAGGTGTTGATGTTCACCATCAGGGCCATCAGCAACCACACGGAAGCAGTCGCGGCAGCCAGCCAGAGCAGGCAGGCGACCGGGGTGTGCAGCAGAAGGTAGAGATGGCTCAGGAAGCTTACCCCGGGCGTGACCTCCGGGATGGGCGCTCCTCCCGACATCCCGGGGAGCTTCCCCCACCAGAGCAGGCACGTCGCGGCAAAGGAAACGACCTGCAGCAGAAACAGGATGAACAGGACGGCCGCGGCCGCAGGAAGCTGGGTACGCACCTTGTCCATGGCGATGCCGGGTCGCAGGGCCGGCGTGGACGCGTTCTTCCCCATCAACGCAGCCCAGATACCTGCCCCTCCCCCCACCAGGAGATAGAGCTTCTTCCAGAACCCGTGTGATTCGGGGAGGATGAGCCACGGTCCATAGATGACGATCACCAGTAGGGCGGCCCAGACCAACCCCGCCATGATGGTCACGCCGCCGGCACGCCCCCACCATTCCCGGTCCTGGTCCCCCGTGAAGCGCGACAGCAGAGCCACCAGCAGGGTCCCGGTCAGCAGGTAATCGGCAAGGACCATGGGAACCGAGACAACGGCGTAGAACAGGCCCGGATTGGCCATCGTGGCGAGTACGACCGGCAGGAGTTTCGTCGCGGCGAGCCAGCCGAGGGCACCGGCGACCGCACCGGTCAGCACCGCGCAGAGGCAGAAGACGGCTACCGGCAGCGCGGGGAGGGAAACCTTCTTCGCCCAGAGCCAGAGCAGGCCCGCCCCCCATCCCCCCAGGTGGACGATGGTGGTGAACTTCATGAAGGCGGTGACATCCGGATCGGCTGCATCGAGCTTGAGATAGCTGCAGCCCCAGTAGGCTGAAAAGGCGACCGCCATGAGCAGCAACGGAACCAGAAAGAAGGTCACGAAGTACCCTTTCTTCAGTCTGCGGTCCCCGATGCTGGGGAGATCGATCACGGTGTAGGCAATAGGGAGTATCCCCAGCACTGCCCCGCCCCAGATAAGCCATTGTGCGGCCCCGCCCTCCACACCTGTGCCTGAAACGAGCAGCACCAGCAGCCTTGGCAGCAGCAGGAAGGTGAAAAGCAGCGGTATCAGCACCATCCAGTTCAACAGCAGGTTCCTGAGGTAGGTCCCGATGATGCTCCAGGTATCGATGCTGAAGATCCCGACACGGGGTGTGAGGTAGTTGCTGTAATCGCGCAGGAATCGGACCTGGTACGGTTCCCGGCGCCGGGATTCCTCCGTCTGCTGCGCCAGCACCCGGCTCACGTCGTCCACCCTCTCCCGTGCGGTGCCGGGCACCCTGGCAATCCAGGAGCTAAGCCAGCTGCCGATGTATCCGCCCCCGGAGACAGTGGAGAGGTAGTCCATCTCCCCCAGCAATCCCCCCTTGGCCAGTCCCTGCAGCACCCCCAGGTTGAAGGTGGCGCTCCGGATGCCGCCGCCGGAAAGGCACAGGGCGGTCAACCGCGCCGCGTGCAGTTGCGCTGTCACCTGCCTCAACCTGCGCTCCTTGTCTCCCGCCGGGGTGCACACGCTCTCTTCGTGGCCACCGTCCGGGGCGCCGTTTTCCCGGATGGCGGCGAGCTCGTGCAGCAGAACCTCGGGGAGTTCGTAATACTCCTCATCACTGCCCGGCTCCAGCTCGACGGCGTCCCTGCGCAGGAACCCCTCCTTACCGAGGTAGTCGACTGCGAGCCACTCCCCGGCCCGGTTCAAAACCGTCACCTCGGCGCCTGCAGGTATCACCTTGCGCGGGTAGGCGAGGACGTTGCGCGGACCGCTGCGAAGAAAGACTCGATAAAGGGTGGTTGCTTTCACGTAGTTCCCCCCTCGGCCGTACATTGGAACCCGGCTTATATTGTTTTAATGTCAGCTAGGGTACAAACTCTTTGGCCACTGTCAAGGCACGGGCCCGATTCGCAGCTTCTCCACGGGTCTGGAGCGTCGCCTCCCGAAACCGTAGCCGGTCGCGGCGCAGGTCGCGGTGACCGACCGGGTTTTCTCATGAGCGTCACACCGGGGAGCGATGGCGCTTCTTTTTTGTGCAGAGTGTCGCGAGGGCACAGGAGGGGCGTAACGCCTCAGCACAAAAAACAGCTGCTATTACAAAGTGTTGCAGGCGCAAGGGCCAGGTCAAAAGATTGGCTTTTTTTAATCATATATGCTAACTTGAGATCAGCAGCACGAATTTGTATACAACCAGCTGGACACCGCGTGGACCTGAAGGCCCTTCTGCGAGGCAGGCGGTGTCTCCCGGTCGGGTTTGACCGGGGATGGAGGTCCGATTATGAGAACAGTGAGAAGGTTGTTATTCACCACGATCGCCGTGTTGGGCATGATGGGCATGACGACCGGCACGGGCTATGCCGCCGACACAGGAGCTCAATCCGGCAAGACCCACAAAATGACGCACAAATCCGGTACGCATAAAGCCGGCATGGCCCACAAGAAGTCCTCCCACAGGAGTGGGACGGTTTCCGGTTCCTCCGGCGGCGGTAGCGTCCAGAGTTACAGCAGCACCACCCTCCCCATGGGAACAGGGGCAAGGAGCACGGTGCGGCAGGATTTCACCGTTGAGCGGCTGGGACCTGAATCGGGCGGCAGCATGGGCACCGGCGCGGGCGGGACGGTAGGCGGCAGTACCGGCGGAACCTACGACCAAAGAGGCACCGGCGGCAGCTACAACCAGGGTAGTGGCGGCAGCTACTATGGGACCGGCACCGGCAGCGGCATGGGCGGCACCCTGGATAAGGGCACCGGCGGCACCTACTACAACCAGGGAACGACCGGCACAGGAGGCACCACGGACCGCGGCGCGGGCGGAACCCTGAATCCGGGGGCCGGCGGCAGCTACTTTGAACAGGGGAGAGGTACAGGACGCACCCTGGATCGTGGCCCGAGCGGCATACTGAACCAGGGGACGGGTGGAACAACCGGCACCGGTAGCGGCGGTACGCTGAACCAGGGTACCGGCGGCAGCTACTACAACCAGCCCCCCAGCGGGACCGGCGGCACCATGGACCAAGGCACTGGGGGAACGCTGAACCGGGGTACCGGCGGTAGCTACTACAACCAGGCCCCCAGGGGGACCGGCGGGACCATGGACCAAGGCACCGGCGGAACGCTGAACCAGGGTACCGGCGGCAGCTACTATAACCAGGGTACCGGCGGCACAACCGGCACCGGCAACATGGGAACGGGTAACACGGGCACCGGCACAACCGGGACCGGCAGCATGGGGACCGGCACAACCGGCACTGGCAGCATGGGTACGGGCGGCATGGGTACGGGCGGCATGGGCACCGGCACGGGTGGCACCACGGGGACCGGCACGGGTGGCGGTTCCATGGGCACCGGAACAGGCACAGGCGGCAGTGGCAGGTAAGAGGGGATAACGGCGGTAACAGCGAAGGGCGGCAGCAGGAGAAGGGGTTACGGGCAGGGGCCTGTGGCCCCTTTTTTATTGCGGACCGGCTAGCAGGACAGCACCCTGGGTTTCGCCGTGCCTGGTGTCGTGATCGTACTCGATCTGCGTCTCCTTCAGTTTCCGGAATTTCTCTTCGGTACGCTTGCTGATTTCTGCGGCGAGTTCCTCTTCGCTGGCGAAACTCGGCAGGGTCCCGAACATCTCGTTCACCTCGGAGGCCGTCTTTACCGCCAGATCCTTGTGGCCGAACTCGTGGCGCTGCAGGTGGGTCAGGTAGTTGCTCCAACAGCCGGCAAGTTCGGGGGCACAGGTAGCCAGGTCGAGGCGGGGCATGTTGTAGACGATGTCGACGCGGGTGGCGGCGGACTTGACCGAGTAGCGCCCGTTTTGGCAGGTGACGTCGTACTTGAAGTGAATGTCCCAGTTGGTCATTGCGGAGTAGACTTTGCCGTCGTTCCACCTGGTTCCATTGACCCTGATCTGCTCTACCAGGTCGTCCAGGGTTTTTCCCGTTATGTCATAGAAGCGGTAGCCTTCTCGAACTTTCAGCTCACAGGAAGCGGTGTCGGAAGCAAACAGGGATGAAGAACAGGCCAGGTAGAGCAGGGAGATCCCTGCGCCGACAATGAAGCGGTGCATCATGCAGATACGGACTCCTGAAGCTGGGATGGCAAACGTGAAGCAACCATACCTTATCAGCCATGAGCCGGGGGTGACCCATGTCACAAAGTGCGCGGAAACGGCGCTTTACCAGTTCCGGCCACCTTCGTTACCGGACAGCGTCCCGCCCCAGACCGGAGCTCGACCGTCCATGCCCGGAGCCGGGCGGGACAGGCGCGACCGGACCTGCAAAAGGGAAAGGCCGGCAACGCACAACGCGGAGCTAAGCGTAAGGGCGGAGGACGCACCGAGCCTGCTTGCCATCCCCCCCATGAAGGCGCTCCCCACCGGGGCCATTCCCAAGAGGGTGAGCGTGTACACCCCCATCACCCGCCCCCGCAGCCGGTCCGGGCAGGCGTGCTGCAGGGCCCTGTTGACCCGGGCCAGGAACACGACTATGGCGCCTCCCGCGACGACCAGGGCGGCGAGGGCAAGGCCATAGTCGGCCGAGCGGGAGAAGAGGAGCAGGGCCAACGCGAAGAGGAGCCCTGCGCCGGCACCGTCGGATTGGGGTTGCAGCGGCTTCTCCCGACAGGCAAGGGCCAAGGCGGCGAGAAGCGAACCGCTGCCAAGACACGCGGACATGAGGCCGAGGCCCCGCGGCCCGGCACCGAAGACCTCGGCGAAGACCGGCAACAGCGGCACGAAGGGAATGGCGAAGAGGCTCACCAGGAGCACCGACAGGAGGAGCTGCCGGACGTCCTTGGCGGCCGCGACGAACTGCACCCCTTCGCGCAGCTCGGTCACCGCGAGGGTCTGGCAGCGCAGCGGATGGTTCGTCTGGCGACTCGGGCGCATCAGGAGCAAGGTCACCACGCCGACCAAGTAACTGATGGCGTTGAGGAAGAAACAGGGGGCGGCGCCGAAGGCGGCTATGATGCAGCCGGCGGCCGCCGGCCCGAAGAGGCGGGTGGCGTTGAAGGAGACGGCGTTGAAGGCTACGGCCTGCCCCAGGCGCGTCCTTGGCACCAGTTCCGCCAGCAGCGCCTGGCGGGCAGGGATCTCGAACGCGTTCAGCGCCCCCTGGCACAAGGCGAGAAACATGATCGCCGGCGCACTCGCCTCGCCGCGCAGGGCCAAGACACCGAGAAAGAGGGTCGGGACCAGGGAGCCCCCCTGGGCGATCACCAGCAGAGCCCGCTTGTCGAAGCGGTCAGCGGCCACGCCTCCCGGCACGCTGAGCAGCAGTACCGGAAGGGAAAGCATGATGGCGGCCAGAGCCAGTTGGGCCGGTGATTTGGTGAGAGACCATACCAGCCACCCCTGGGCAACGGACTGCATCACGCTCCCCAACCAGGAAATGCCTTGTCCCATCCAGAACATGCGGTAATTGTCATCGCGCATCAACGTGAAGCTGGAGTCCATTATGCCCGCCTCGAGTGTTGCCCCTACGCTCCCGGTACGAGCCGCGGGGCAAACAGTGAGGAGACGCCGTGCGGCGCCTCCTCGGTAAGTGCATTTATCTACGGCGCGGGGCTACGGACGGGTTTTCCCGGCAAACTTGGCTGCGTTCTCGCCCGCGATGCGGCCGAAGGTGATGGTCTGCGAGATCGAGTTCCCCCCCAGACGGTTCTTGCCGTGGACGCCGCCGGTCCCCTCGCCGGCCGCGAACAGGCCGGCAATGCTCTTGCCGTCCTTGGCCAGCACTTCGCTGCCGGTGGTGATCTTCAGGCCGCCCATGGTGTAGTGCACGCCCGGCTTCACCTCGATGGCGTAGTACTTGGCGGTGCGCAGGGCGCGCGGCAGGTCGGGACGCTTGAACTCGGCGTCGTTCTTCTCGTCGACCCCCTTGTTGTAGCCGGCAACGGTCGCCTCCAGGGCATCGGCCGGAACCTTGATCGCCGCGGCGAGGTCCTTCAGGGTGGCGCCTTGCTGCACCAGGTTCAGGTGGAAGTAGCCGTCGATCTGCTTAAGGCTTTTGCGGACGCCGTCGTCGAAGACGAGGTACGCCGACTGCCCCTTCTGTGCCAGGATGGCGGCGGAAGCCTTGTCGCGGGTGGTGAGCTCGTTGACGAAGCGCTTTCCTTCGTGGTTCACCAGGATGGCGCCGTTACCACGCACCGCTTCGGTGATGAGGGTGCGGCTGCCGGCGGCGACGGTCGGGTGGATCTGGATCTCCTTCATGTCCTTTAAGTCCGCACCGACGGCGGTGCCGAGGTCGATGCCGTCCCCGGTGGCGCCGGGCTGGTTCGAGGTGGTCATCCCCTTGTATTCCGGGCGGTAGTAGGCGACACGCTCCGGGTTGGCCGAGAAGCCGCCGGCCGCGATGATGACCGCCTTCGCGTTGATGCTGTACTCGCCGCTATGCTTGCCCGCGACGCGGACGCCGGTCACGCGACCCTTCTTGTCCTCGAGGATCTTCACGACCTTGCTGTTGACGCGGATGTCAATATTGCGCTGGTCGGCGTTTCTGCGCAGCACCTCGGTGATGTGGGCACCGACGGCGGCGCCCCCTTTGGGACGGTGGGTCCGGTTGACGCTCGCGCCCCCCATACGGCCCACATCGCTCAGGTCGGCGCCAAGGCCGGTGAGCCAGGCGACCGAGCCTGCGGAATTCTTGGCGAGCACCATGGCCAGGGCCGGGTCGTTCAGGTTGCCGCCGCCGGTCATGGTGTCCTTGTACATGAGGTCGACGGAGTCGGCGATCCCTTTCTCCTTCTGGAAGGGGGTCTCGGCCGCGTTCATCCCGCCGGCCGCGAGCATGCTGTTGCCGCCGGTGATGGGCTGTTTCTCGATGATCACCACCTTGGCACCGGCGTCATGCGCAGTAATGGCCGCAGTGAAGCCGGCAGCGCCGGCACCGATGACGACGACGTCCGCCTTCTCGGCGCGCTTCCTGGGCTTGGTCACGGCAGTGGCCTTGGTCGGCGTCGCGCCGCCGCCGGCGATCTTCATGTCGAAAGGATGGCAGCTCAGGCAGTAGGCCCACGACGCGGTGTGGCCGTGGTGGCAGGCGGTACAGTTGATGTCACCCAGGTGCGACTTGTGCGGGTTCACCTCCTCCTGGGACTTCTTCCCCATCTCTGCCAGCGTTCCGTGGCAGCCGACGCAGTTCTTGTTAACCCCCTTCTCGCTGTCGTCGACGCTGATCTTCTTGCTGCTGCCGTGACAGTCGGCGCAGGTCGCCTTCCCTTGGTGCAGCTTCGCCAGCGGTTCCGTGCCCCCCGCCCACAGGACCGTGGCGGAGACCAGCACCAGCAATGCCGCCATCACAATGCCTATCCTCGAACTCATCATCGTTCTCCTTTCTTGTTGTCTCGGGTGGTGACCCGTGTTCCGCTCCGTGGTATGCGCCGCCGGGGAGGGCGATGATGCCCCCGGCGACCCCATCCTGAGAGCACGAGTGATGCCAATGCCGGTGCAACAGGCCAAGGTGCCGAATTAATGATAACTTTAGCCGCGTGGCTCTAATTGACAACGACCGCGAACGATAACCGCAGGTTATGCGGCCAGCACGGCTCATGAGGAAAGCGGCTGTCTTTTCGGCCAGTTAGCGCCGACCATAACCCCAGGTTATCGTTATAACCTGCGGCTATACCCCTTGTTGTGACAGGGATTTAGCCAGCATGGCGAGTAGTTTGGAAGGAATGATTTCGAAAAGCATTACGAGGAGACAGGGCGAGCGTCGTATCAAGCGGAGCGCAGAAGGTATCCCTCACCCCATTTTTTATGCGGCGGTTGCGCCTGGACGCGCACACCGGTATAACTTCCGGATATCCCAGTAGGAAAGGAGTCACGAATGCCGTCACGAATGCCCGCCCTCTTTTTGGGACATGGCAACCCGATGAACGCGCTGGCCGACAACGATTACACCCAAGGGTGGCGCAGTCTCAGTCGCACCATGCCACGCCCGGAGGCGATCGTCTGCGTTTCCGCCCACTGGTATCGCCCCGGCACCGCGGTCACCGTCAATGAAAGGCCCCGCACCATCCATGACTTCGGAGGGTTCCCGCCGGAGCTCTACAGGATGAACTATCCCGCCCCCGGCGCCCCGGAACTCGCCCGCCGAATGCAGCGTCTGCTGTCGCCCCTGGCGGTGCAGGGCGACGACAGCTGGGGGCTCGACCACGGCACCTGGGCCGTCTTGTGCCACCTCTATCCGGAGGCCGACGTACCGGTGCTGCAACTGAAGATCGACGAGACCCAGCCGGCGCAGTTCCATTATGACCTGGGCAAGAGGCTCGCACCGCTGCGCGAGGAGGGGATACTGATCGTGGGGAGCGGCAACCTGGTGCACAACCTGCACACCTATGCCTGGGGAAGACACCTGCCCGATCCGTACGACTGGGCGGTGCGTTTCGAAGCGAAGGCGAGAGAACTGATACTGACCGGGGATCACGCCCCCCTGGTTGCTTATGAAACCCTCGGCGAGGATGCCCGGCTCTCGATCCCCACCCCGGACCATTACCTGCCGCTACTCTACGTGCTGGGCAGCAGCCAGGAGGGAGAGCGCGTCGCCTTTCCGGTGCAGGGCGTCGACGGCGGCTCCATTTCGATGCTGGCGGTACAGGTGGGATAGCCCCACCGACCGCCCCCCACCAACCGCCCGGTTACAGCCCGAGCACCAGCTTGAGCCCCAGGACACCTCCGAGCAGCACGAACAGCCCGCGCACCCAGTCGTGCCCCTTATGCCGCCCGATCCTGGACCCCAGGTAAGCACCCGCCACCGACCCGACCGTCGACGGGAGCATCAGCCGGGCGTCGGCCAATCCGGCCGAGCTGTAGACGGCGACGGCAAAACAGTTCCAGAAGAAGGCGACCAGGTAGTAGCACCCCAGCGAGACCACCAGGGTCTGGCCGCGCCCCTTGGCGAGGAGCAGCGAGGTGAACAGCCCGTTGCCGGAGCCGAAGAAGGATTCGTAGACGCCCAGGGGAAAGGCGAGCAAAGCCGTCACCGGTCGCGACAGCGCAGGCTCGCTCTCCTCGCGTCCCAGGGCAGGATTCAGCGCCACCACGACCACCAGGGACAGGATGATCCCGCCGATGACGCGCTGCAGCAGGCGGGGATCGACGCCGCGCACGATGAGGGTTCCGGCATAGGCGCCGGCCAGACCGCACAGGATCATGCCCCGGATGAGCGTCCAGTCGACCCGGCGCCCCTTGAGGTAGTTGCGGGCGGCAAGGAGGGTCCACGCGGCCCCGTTCAACTGGTTCGACGCGATGGCCACCGGCAGCGGGAACCCGAGCGCCAGCCACACCGGTGTGGTGAGCATGGCGGAGCCCGCGCCGCTCATGGCGCTGAGCAGCGAGGCGAGAAAAGCAACCGGCAACACGATCAAGAAGTCCATCTCCCCCCCAAGCCGCTTCCTTGTACTCCAAATCCCCCCGCGATTCAAGAGCGACTCCGCGGCGGCAACCCCCATAACCACCACCGCCCCCATAACCTCCGGTTATAGAAGCTCCATCCTGCCGTTTCAGCTCCGTTTCCCCCGGCGATCCGCCGCCGCACCCACCCCGACGCCATAACCTGCGGTTATGCCTGACGGCGGAGCAGTTTCGGTGTAGCGGCCGCACAAACCGTCGTGATACCGGCAACTTCATCACCATCATTAAAAGGTGGCATCACCTGTGCTCATAAGTCCCGCATTGCCGTCTCCTGCGGGGGAGGGTGAATCAAAATTTTCAGGAGGTAGTTGATGTCGCTCAGCAGAAGGGATTTTCTGAAAAAGAGTGCAACCGCGTCGGCCGTATCCGCAGTCACCCTGATGGGGCTGCACAGCCAGGTCCAGGCGGAAACGATCACCGAGGAGTCCCCGGAACCGCAGGTCGCCCCGAGGGGGGGTGATCGCAAGGCCCCCGCCTTCAAGGTCCAGGACCCGTACCCGCTCGGCCCCGACCAGACCACATACAGGCTGATCAGCGACAAGTACGTCAAAACCATCAAGGTCGACGGCAAGCAGATGCTCCAGGTCGACCCCAAGGCGCTCACCTTGCTGGCCAACGCCGCGATGAAGGACGTGAGCTTCATGCTGCGCCCGGCCCACCTGAAGCAGGTGGCGGCCATCCTGTCCGACCCCGAGGCCACCGACAACGACCGCTACGTCGCGACTGCGCTTCTGCGCAACGCCGAAGTGGCCGCGCAGTTCGAGCTCCCGCTCTGCCAGGACACCGGCACCGCCACCATCTTCGCCAAGAAGGGGCAACAGGTCCTGGTGACCGGCAACGACGAGCAGTACCTCTCCGCGGGCGTCTTCCAGATCTACACCGAGGAGAACCTCCGCTACTCGCAGACCATCCCGCTGGACATGTACCAGGAGACCAACTCGGGCAACAACCTGCCCGCGCAGATCGACATCAACGCCACCCGCGGCATGGATTACAAGTTCCTGTTCGTCGCCAAGGGGGGAGGCTCGGCCAACAAGACCATGCTCTACCAGGAAACCAAGGCGGTCCTGAATCCCGAGAGCCTGGAGAAGTTCCTGGTCGAGAAGATGAAGACCCTCGGCACCGCCGCCTGCCCCCCCTACCACATCGCCTTCGTCATCGGGGGCACCTCGCCCGAGGCCTGCCTGAAGACCGTCAAGCTCGCCACCACCAAGTACCTCGACACCCTCCCCACGACCGGCAACAAGGGTGGCCAGGCCTTCCGCGACCTCGACCTGGAGCAGCGCGTCATGGCGGCAGCCTACAAGTGCGGGTACGGCGCGCAGTTCGGCGGCAAGTACTTCGCCCTCGACGTGCGCGTGATCCGCCTGCCGCGCCACGGCGCCTCCTGCCCGATCGGCATGGGGGTCTCCTGCTCCGCCGACCGCAACGTGAAGGCGAAGATCGACAAAAACGGGATCTGGCTCGAGGAACTGGAGCGCGACCCGGGGAAATATCTCCCGGTGACCGCCCGCCTGAAGAATGCCGGCGGCGTGAAGATCGACCTGAACCAGCCCATGAAGGACGTGCTCGCCCAGATAAGCAAGCACCCGGTCGGGACCCGGCTCTCCCTCTACGGCACCGTCATCGTGGCCCGCGACATCGCCCACGCCAAGTTCAAGGAGCGGCTGGACCAGGGCAAAGGTCTCCCGGACTACCTGAAGAAGTACCCGGTCTACTACGCCGGCCCCGCCAAGAAACCGCAGGGGGGCGCCTCCGGCTCCTTCGGCCCCACCACCGCCGGCCGCATGGACTCCTACGTCGACCTGCTCCAGTCCAACGGCGGATCCATGATCATGATCGCCAAGGGGAACCGCAGCAAACAGGTGACCGACGCGTGCAAGAAGCACGGCGGCTTCTACCTGGGCTCCATCGGCGGCCCGGCGGCACTGCTCGCACACGAGAACATCAAGAAGGTGGAATGCCTGGATTACCCGGAACTGGGGATGGAATCGGTCTGGAAGATCGAGGTGGCGGACTTCCCCGCCTTCATCCTGGTCGACGACAAGGGGAACGACCTCTACAAGAAGATCACCGGCTAGCATCACGACGACGGGGCACCCCGCGTGCCCCGTCAAACCTGTTCCAGCACCTCGCGCAGCTTGGCTGCCAGCACCGGCAGCGAAAACGGCTTCTGGATGAAGTACACCCCCTCGTAGATCACCCCGCGGTGGGCGATGATGTCGGCGGTATAGCCGGACATGAACAGGCATTTCAAGCGCGGATGCCCGGCGCTCAGCACGCCGGCCAGGTCCCGGCCGTTCATCTCGGGCATCACCACGTCCGTCATGAGCAGGTCGATGGAGCCGGTCCTTTTCTCCGCCATGCGGATCGCCTCGCTGGGCGAACCCGCCGTCACAACCACATACCCCAGGCTCTCCAACAGCATCGTCGTCATCTGCAGTATGGCCGGTTCGTCCTCCACCAGCAGGATCGTTTCCCGGCCGCGCGGCAGTTCCCGCACATCCTCCTGCCGCCCCCCCTTTTCATCGGCGCCCAGGTGCCTCGGGATATGGATGGTGAAGGTCGCGCCCCGCCCCGGCTCGCTGGCGACGGTGATGAAGCCCTTGTTCTGGGTGACGATGCCGTAGATGGTGGCCAGGCCGAGCCCGGTTCCGGCACCCACCCCCTTGGTGGTGAAGAAGGGTTCGAAGATGTGGCTCAACGTCTCCCTGTCCATCCCCTCCCCGTCATCGCTTACCGAGATCCACGCGTATTCCCCATGGGCGGCTTCGGGGTGATGCAGCCGATAGGCGTCGTCGACGCTGACGATGCCGGTCTTGATGGTGAGGTTTCCGACATTGACGATGGCGTCGCGGGCGTTGACGCAGAGGTTGGCCATGATCTGGTCGATCTGGGAGCGATCCATCTTTACCGGCCACATCTCCCCCCCGGGTTGCCAGCAAAGGTGGATCTCCTCGCCGATCAACCGCTGCAGCATCTTCAACATCCCGGCTATGGTTTCGTTCAGGTCCAGCACCTGGGGCTCGATGGCCTGCCTGCGGGCAAAGGCCAGCAACTGGCGGGTGAGATCGGCGGAGCGTTCCGCGGCCTTGTAGATCTCCTGCAGGTGAACGTGGATCGGCTGCCCGGGGGAGGCGTCCATCAGCCCCAGGCCGGCATGGCCGATGATCACCCCGAGCATGTTGTTGAAATCGTGCGCCACGCCCCCCGCCAGTCGCCCGATCGATTCCATCCGCTGGGCCTGTTGCAGCTGGGTCTCGAGGGTGACCCGCTCCTCCTCGGACCACTTGCGCATCAGGGCGGCTCCGACGTACGCCGCGATCCCTTCAAGGTGCTGCAACGACTCGGGGGTGTAGCGGTCCTTCCTGTGATCGTTGCACTGGATCAGGCCGACGATCTTGTCCTTGTAGCGGATGGGGACCAGCGCCATCGAGGCGTACTTGCGGTGCATGCAGACGTTGCGGGGGTGGTGGCGCGGGTCCTGGTCGGGGGGCAACTCGAGGAACTGGAACGCGTCGTTGGTCCAGAAGCTCCCCCCCGGAGTGAAGTTGGGATGCCCCTGGGGAACCTGCCCGGAGATGACCAGCCCGCAGGTGCATTCCAGGCGCACCCGGCCGTCCTGGTCCCGGCACAGCCCCCCATCCGCCGAACGCTCCGCCAGCGCGTTTTCCTGTTCCAGCATCGCCTGCGGAAATCCGTTGTGAGCCCAGTACGGGTAGTCCTCCCCCTCCTGCAGGCGGATCCCCACCGCGGCAAAATCGAGCTTCACCCTGAGCAGGTCGATGACCCGCTGCACCGACGCCTTAAGGTCTCCCGGCTCGTTCAGGACCTGCAGCACCTCCCGGCTCACCTCTCTGCGTATCTCCGCCTGTTTGCGTTGGGTTATGTCCTGGTCCATGCCCCGGTACCCCAGGAAGTTGCCGCACCCGTCGAAGTACGGGACACCGCTGGTTTCCAGCACCACCAGACGACCGTCCTTGTGCCGGTTGGTGTTTTCCAGCCTGTGAAAGGACTCGCGCCTGGAGCTGATCCCGGCGAAGATGGCCGCCACGCGGGTGGCTTCTTCCTCCGGCATGAGGTCGAAGGGGGTCTTGCCGACCACCTCCTCCGGGGCATAGCCAAGCAGATCCTTTACCTGCGGGCTGGCGAAGGTGTAGCCGGCGTTGGCGTCGACCTCCCAGATCCAGTTCTGCGACGATTCGATCAGGTTTAAGTGGCGCATCTCCTTTTCCTGCAGCCCCCGATGCATTCTCTCGAAATAGACGAGGATCATGCCGATCGCGATGCTGGTGGCCAGGACGCTGCCGATGAGAAAGCCCCAGGGGGCGAACCACTCGATCGGGCGCAGCAGCGGGTAGTCCGCCTGGTGTATCCCCCACACGATAAAGAGCCAGCCCACCACCCGGCTGGCGGTTTCTCCCTGCTCGGCCTGCTTCAGGACCTGGATTCCGATGTGGATGTAGGTAAAGGCAAGAAAGGCGAAGATGGGGATGATGGTGTACAGGGCCGGCAATCCCGCCGCGACGGTGCCGGCGGTCCACAGTGCCAAAACGGTGCCCGTGCCGGTGAAGCCATGCCCGAGGGCGCTGCCGATGAAGTTCCTGGTACCGGCCAGCAGGATGACGGCGCTGGCTATGATGGCAAGGTAGTTGATTTCCTTGAAGATCAGGCTGGCAGGCCACAAAATGGAGAGGACGAGGAAGAGGTACCTGCAGACGTGCACCCCCCAGGCGAGGGCCCACAATTTCAGGAAGGGTCTTTTGTAGCGGGAGTAGAGGTAGACATTAACCAGCGCCAGTATCGTCACCGAACTGGCAGTCGCTATTGCGGCAATGATTATCCAAGGCATCTACTACCTCTGTGAAGCAGTTCGAATCGGTCAGATGTACACGCTCGTGCAGCTCTCAAACAGTCGAAGAAGATACTATCTTACTAGATGAAGATTACCAGCTGTTTTGTTACAGCAGGAAGAAACTTTTGAATAATATTTTGTGACAGGTGATCAGCGTCAGCATCAAGTTGTCGTATCCTCGACGTCACCTGCGCAGCAGTAGCCGCGGGCAGATAGAGCGTGCGGTTTATCATAAAAGTGTTAAGTTATAGTAAGAGGAACGACAACCATATCACCGAGGTTTCCCTTGCCAAAGCTCAGACGCTGCGTCGTGATTTCAGTAGCAGTACTTGCCGCCCTCATTGTCTTTATTGCGGCGGTACTGCCTATCATTTTAAAAAACAAGGCGGTAGCGGCGATCGAAGATGCCACTGGGCGCCCGGCACGGATCGGTTCGGTCAGTCTGAACCCGCTCACACTGCACGTCGCGGTACGCGATCTTGCCGTCGCCGACAAAGGAGGCCCGCCGCTGATCGCCTTCCGCGCGCTGGAGGCTAGCCTCGCACCGGCGTCGATCTTCAGAAGGACGTTGATCCTCTCGGAGCTCACCCTCGACACGCCGACCGTAAACCTGGTGCGCACCGCCCCCAACCGCTTCAACTTCAGCGACATCATCGAGCGCCAACCCAAGGAGAAGGAGACGAAAAAGGGCTCCCCGCTGCGCTTTTCCCTCAACAACGTCCGCATCAAAAACGGCTCCCTGGATTTCGACGACCGCATCGTCGGCGGGGGGAGGAAACACAGCGTCCGCAGCCTCGACATCGCTATCCCCTTCATAAGCAACAGCCCGTACCTGGCGGACAAGTACATCGACCCGCGTATTTCAGCGGTGGTCAACGGCGCCCCCTTCAGCTTCGCCGGCAAGCTGAAACCGCTCAGCAAATCGCTGGAAACCTCGGTCCACGTCGGGCTGAAGCAACTGAGTCTGCCGCAATACCTGGCATATTACCCGGTCAAGCCACCCGCCGACCTCACTGCGGGGACGCTCACCGTGAACCTCGACATCACCTACCGCATCTCCGCCGACCGCAAGCCGGAACTGGCCCTGAAGGGTCTGACCAGGGTCGATGGAGTCGCCGTGGATCTCCCCGGCGGGAAACCGTTGCTCCGCCTCCCCTCGCTGGAAGTGAAGGCGGCCAACCTGGAGGCGCTGGCAAGAAATTTCCAGTTCGAGTCCATCAGCGCCAGCGGCCTGGAGCTTTTCGTCGAGCGCAGCCAACGCGGGGACTGGATGTACTCGCGGCTCATCCCCCCCAAAAAGAAAGAGGAGGAACCGCAGCAGACGACCGAGACCGGGCAGAAGACGGCGGTCCTCATCCCCTCCTTCTCCTTAAGCAGGGCGACCATCCACTTCCGCGACGACATGCCCAAGGGGGGCTTCAAGACCACCGTTTCCGACATAGAGCTCTCGGCGAGGAACATCAGCACCGCGCCGGGAACTGCGGCGAGCTACCGGCTTGCGCTGAAACCGGACGACGGGGCAACGCTGAAAACGGAAGGAAAGTTCGCCACCGCACCGCTTAGCGTCACCTCGACCATCGAACTTGCCGGGGTGAAGCTCCAGCGCGCCTGGCCTTACCTGGACCGCTACCTGACGGCGCCGGTGCAGGGGACCCTGGGGCTTAGCACCGAGATCGGCTACAGTGACCCCGTCGGCCTGACCGTCCGGAAGGGGAACCTCTCCGTCGCAGGCCTTGCCGCCCGCTACGGCAAGAAGGAGGGATTCGACCTCGCCTCCTTCCAGGTAAAGGACGCCGCCTTCCGCTCAAGCGATAACCGCCTGGAGATCGGCGGCATCCGTCTGTCCCAGGGGAGCATGTCGTTGTCCAAGGAGGCCGACGGCACGTTGTCGCTCCTTTCGCTGTTCGCCGCTCAGAAGGGAGCACCGGCGTCCGCACAAGCCCGCCCTCTCCCCGGCAAGCCTTCCACTGCGGCAGCAGGTTCACCGCGCAGGGGCACATCGCCCCGCGCAGCGGCGTCCCCACGCAAGGAGATTTCGTACCTCGTGAAGCAGATCCAGCTGGAGAAGCTGAACTTCGCGTTCACCGACAAGACCTTCGAGGAGCCGCCACGCTTCACCCTGCGCAACACCAACCTGACCCTCTCCAACCTGCAGGGCCCGAAATCCGCCCCGGCCCCCTTACGCTTCGCCGCCACCTACGGCAAGGGCGCGGCCCTCAAGTTGAACGGCACGCTCACCCCGGCGCCCTTCCGCTACCGGGGCAGTGTCGCCATCGCCCGGCTCCCCATCGCCGATTTCGAGCCCTATTTCCCCGACACCTTCAACTTCTCGGTGATCGGCGGCTCGCTGGACACGACCATGAACCTCGACCTCGCCCTGAAAGACGGCACGGCCAAGGGGAGCTTCCGGGGCAACGCGGGGGTGCGTGACTTCCACAGCATCGACGCCGTGGGCGACCAGGACCTCCTGAAATGGGAAAGCCTGCAGTTCGACGAGTTCCAGGGCAACTTCGCCCCCTTCGCGCTGGAAATCCGCGAGGTGGCGTTGAACGACGTCTACTCGCGCATCATCATCAGGCGAGACGGGACGCTCAACCTACAGGACCTGGTGAAGAAGGAGCCGGCCGTGCCGGCAACGGTCCCGGCAACGGTCCCGGCAACGGTCCCGGCTGCCGCACCAGCCGAGATGAAACCTGCGCCGGCGGCCGCCGCGGCTGCCCCGGCGCAGGCGCCCGCAGCGCAGCGGCAGGTCTCCGTCGGCAGCGTTACCATCCAGAACGGAACCCTGGCCTTCACCGATAACCACCTGCCCCAGACCTTCAACAGCACCTTCTACAACCTGGGCGGGCGGGTCAGCGGGCTCACCTCCGAGGAATCGAAGTTCGCGGACGTCGACCTGCGCGGCAACCTGGAAAACCATTCGCCGATGCAGATCACCGGGAGGCTGAACCCGCTGCGGGACGACCTCTTCGTCGACCTCAAGGTCTCCTTCCGCGACATCGAGCTCTCCCCGGTGACACCGTATTCCGGCACCTATCTCGGCTACGCCATCGACAAGGGCAAACTCTACCTGGATCTCAAGTACCTCATCGAGAGAAAGCAGCTCACCTCCGAAAACAAGGTCTTCATCGACCAGTTCACCTTCGGCAAGAAAGTGGAAAGCAGCCAGGCAACCAGCCTTCCCGTCCGGCTCGCCGTCGCCCTGCTCAAGGATCGCAACGGCGAGATCCATCTCGACCTCCCGGTGACCGGCCGCACCGACGATCCCCAGTTCAGCATCTGGGGGCTGATCGGCCAGGTACTGAAGAACCTGCTGGTCAAGGCAGCCACCTCCCCCTTCGCCCTGCTCTCCTCGCTTGGCGGCAGCGGCCAGGATTTCAGCGTCATCAATTTCCAGCCAGGCTCCAGCGAGTTGCCGGGAGACGAGGAAAAGAAACTGACCCAGTTGGCCAAGGTCGTCGCCGACCGTCCCGGGCTCAAACTGGAGATCAAGGGGTTCGTCGACAAAGGAAAGGATCCGGAGGGGTATCGGCAGGAGCTTTTGAGCCGCAAGGTGAAAAACGAGAAGTTCCTCCACCTGGTCAAGGAGCAGCAGACCAGGGAAGGGGACAGCAGCGACAACGTGCAGCTCTCGCCGGAGGAGTATTCGAAGTACCTGAAGGCGGTCTACAAGAAGGAGAAGTTCCCCAAGCCGCGTAACGCCCTGGGGATGGTGAAGGACCTGCCCGACAACGAGATGAAGAAGCTGATCATAGCCAACACGGTGGTCGGGGAGAGCGAGTTGCAGTCGCTGGCGCGGGAGCGCAGCGCCACCGTGATCAAGTACCTGGTTGCCAAGGGGGGGCTGCCGCCGGAAAAACTCTTCCAGGCGAGCGACAACATCTACAAGGCGCCGGAAAAGGAATCCGCCAACCGCAGCCGCGTCGAGTTCAACGCCATCGCGAGATAAGGCGGCGAAGCAAGACGAGAAAAAGAATGGGGAGCCGAGACAACCTGCCCCCGGCCAGGTCCACGTTGAAAGAGACTACCGTTTCTTTTTCTTCTTCCGCGCCCTCTTTGCGTGGTCCCCGTGATCATGTTGCGGCTCGACGGTTTGCTGCTGGTCGCTCTTCATGAACATGAACGGTATGATGACGATGGCGAAAAACGCCAGGATCGCCGCCAAAGCGATTAACGGTGTCGACATGATTCCCTCCCCACTGCTTGTCATTTACACGGGCAGCCGGTCCGCTGCCACTAATCATCGTTTTTAAACGGAAGGCGGGTTCGTCGCCCGCTGTTTCCGCCCCTTACGCAGGGCGTTGCGCGCATCTTCCGCCAGTTTCAAGTAGCTCTGCCTGATCGCCTCGAGATCCTTCTCGTCCAGTTCCTCCATGTTGAGGAGTGCGTTGTTCGCCCCGTCCAGCGACCGGATGATCTCGTCCAGCTTGAGCTGAATCGCCACCGAATCCCGGTTCTGGGTATTCTGGATCACGAAGACCATCAAGAAGGTGATGATCGTGGTGCCGGTATTGATGACCAGTTGCCAGGTGTCGCTGAACTTGAAAATCGGCCCGGTGACCGCCCAGACCACGATTATCGCAAGAGCGAATATGAAGGAGGATGGGTGACCCGAGGTGTGGGAAACCCAGGTGGCGAAGCGGCTGAAACGGGACACCTCGTGCAGTTTCATGACTCCCTCCGGTTCATTCACGGGTTATGACGGAATCGGTTCGCCGGCGCCGGCAGCACGCAGCATAGCATGCGTGGTTAACGACTATCAATGTAAATGTATCAAGCCTCCACCTGTCGCTCAGTTCGGCCTTTTTTATCACACCCTATAGAGGAAGGGGTGCACTCGAGCGTACCAACATATTGCGCATCAACAATACACCATATAGAATACCGAACTGGTCCTAGCGCCTCGCCATGACACCGCGCCATAACTACGGAAATGGCCACAGCTCCGTAGTCGGAGCTTTCTGTGTCAAATTCAATCGCTGCATAGCTTCGGAGTCCCAGATGTCCCTGCGCAGCCTACGCATCCTCACCGCCATCGCCAGCAAAGGAAGTTTCGCCGCGGCGGCGGAACAACTCTGTCTGACCCAATCCGCCATCAGCCTGCAGATGAAAAACCTGGAAGAAGAACTGGGCGTTCCCCTCTTCGAGCGCACCGGCCGGGGCACCAGGCTGAACCTGAACGGGAAGCTGGTCGTGGAACGGGCCCGGGAGATCATCGACCTCTACGACGGCATCAGGACCGAACTCTCCCCATCGGGCGCCATCAGGGGCGTGCTTACCCTCGGCGCAGTCCCGACGGTGATCACCGGGCCGCTTCCCCCCGTGCTGGGTCGGCTGCGCCAGGAGCACCAGCAGATGCAGGTGAGGCTCGTCTCGAGCCTTTCGGCGGAACTGGTGCGGCAGGTCGAGCAGGGAGACCTCGACGCGGCCCTCACCACCGAGCCCCCGTTTTCCATCCCTGCCCGGTACCAGTGGCGGGTCTACGACGAGGAGCCCTTCTTCGTGGTCGCCCCCAAAGGGACCGGGCCTGCCACGGTGGCCGAACTCTTCGCGGCCTATCCCTTCGTGCGCTTCGACAAGACGGCATGGGCGGGTGCGTTGGTGGACGGACAGTTGCTGACGCAGGGGATCCGCCCGCGCGAGGTGATGGAGTTCGATTCGCTGGAGGCGGCGCTGAGCCTGGTGGAAGAGGGGCTCGGGATCGCCGTCATGCCGCTGAACCGGCGCCGGCTCAAGGATGCACAAAGGCATTTCGCACTTACCCCGTTCGGCACGCCCCAGTTGGTCCGGAAGATAGGGATGTACCAGAAACGCCACCATCCGCGGCTCGCGCTGACCCAACTGGTGCTGGACGAGCTCAGTCGCGAGTGCGGATACTTGAGAAAAACTTGAACGTCAGGCAAGAATTATGAACTTTTTCGCAAAGTGATGGCCGTGCTACTCTGATTCCACTGCGAGACAGGAAGGAGAGTAGCTTGATCACCATAGTAAACGCCCTCACCCCCGTGCTGTCCCTGATCCTGGTCGGCTTCCTGATCAGGCGCAGCGAATTCCTTTCCCCAACCTTCTGGCCCTCTGCCGAGCGGCTCACCTACTTCCTGCTGATGCCGGCAGCCCTCATCCACAGTCTGGCCGGCAAGAAGATCGGTTCGCTCCCCTGGTTCGGCATCCTCCTTACCGTCGAAGGGGTGGTCGCCGCCAGTGCACTCCTGGTCATCCTGTGGGGCGCCGCCAACCGGCGCATGGGAGGCGGCGTCTTCACCTCGCTGTTCCAGGGTGGCGTCCGCTTCAACACCTTCGTGGCGCTCGCCCTCGCCGAGAGCCTGTTCGGCAAGGACGGACTGTTCCTGGCGGCCCTCGGCGCCGGGTTCATGATCGTCCTCATCAACGTGCTCTGCGTCTCCGCCTTCTCGCTGACCGTCGGCAGCGGCGGCGGGCTCGATCTCAGGCGCCTGGCGGCCGACCTCGTGCGCAACCCGCTCATCATCGGCTGCGTCCTGGGAATCGCCATCAACGCATCGGGGTGGCAACTTCCCGCCGCCATAGACGGCACCCTCGCGCTGGCAGGGAAAGCGGCCTTCCCGGTGGGGCTCATGGCGGTGGGGGCGGCCTACCGGGCCGGCAACCTGGCCCTGCACTGGCAACCTACCGTGGTGAGTTGCTGCATCCAGTTTCTGTGCAAACCGGTGCTCGCCTGGTCCCTCGCCGCGGCAACCGGGCTTACCGGCGCGGCGGCGGGGGTGGTGCTGCTTCTTTTCAGCGTCCCCACCGCGCCGACAGCCTACATCCTCTCCCGGCAGATGGGGGGCGACCATGACAGCATGGCCTCCATCATCACCGCCCAGACCTGCCTCTCCTTCGTCACGCTCCCGGTCACGGTCTGGATGTTGCTGTGATCCCGCCCAAAAGAAAACGGGCGCCCCGTATCGGAAGCGCCCGTTCTCATCACTGGTCCCCCGGAAGGGGGGCTTCGCCGTTAGCCGGCCGTCGGTGCCTTGGCCAGGTCCGATTTCAGGAGTTTGTCGATCTCCTTCTTGAGCAGGTTCTTCTGGTCGTCGGACATCACCGACATGGCGCTCCTCTCGATGCGCAGCGACTCCCCCTCGAAACCGAGCTTGTTGAGCTTCATCAGATCGGTGGCGAACACGGTGATGTCGATCTGCTTCAGGTCGTCACCCTTGAGATCCTTCTTGACCAGGTTCGCATACTTCTTGGTGATGGCGCTTGCCTGCTGCAGCTGGCTTCTCAGCATCCGGGAGACGTCGATGTCTTTCTTCGCGACGACGTCGTCGGACTTCGCCGTGATGATGATCTTCTCGATGTCTTCGCTTACGGCACTCAGGCGCACCAGGCTGATTTCCGCCTTGCCGTTGTCATCGAGCTTCACGGCGATGTTGGCACCGTCTCCGGAGCTGACGGTGATCTCCTTGTTGGCCAGCGGCATCCTGATGAACTCGTCTTTCTCATCAAGCAGCTTTTTCTCCGACTTGAGCTCGGTACGCTCGACGCGGCTGTCGGACTCGATGTTCATGAAGGGGTTCAGCCCGGCAAAGCTCGTGTCGAGGATGGAGTCGGTGATGCTGTTCGGGATCAGGCCGAGCAGGGCGAAATCCAGCACGTTCACCGTTACACCGACAGGCAGCAGCGCAATCCCCATCGGCACCTCGTAGAGCTCGCGCAACCCCTGGTACGGCGTGGAGAAATCGTAGTCCGTCTTCAGTTCGTACGACTTCACCCTGAACGCCTTGGAGTCCTGGACCGCCACGCTTATCTGCGGCGAGCTGACCAAGGCTCCCGCGCTGGAGTCGATGTCCACCGTGTGATTTTTCAGGTCCCGGACGACCTGGCTCTCTGTCAGCGTGCTCGTCCTGACATGGTTCGCACATCCCAGGGAAAGCAGGCACGACAGTACCACCGACATTTTGCTTACGTTTTTAAACATGCTACACTCCCTCCTCATCAACATTTCATGTAATAACAGATCTGAAACGCTTACAAAGATCAGCCGCCGGCTGCATGGCTCCGTTCAATGAATCCCGCAATCGCTTCAGATGAGTTTCCAACTGTGTGAGTTTCGTTTTATATACAAAAAGATTTTTTAAAGCAAACATATAATTAAAAACTGCACTATCCTTCCTGGACTCAAAGCAGGCGCCCTCCCCCATCACCCGTTCCGACCGATCCATCACCGCAGCAATGAACGCAGCAACGACAGCATCTGCTCAGCCCCGCTTTTATCCGCTACCAAACACCACTCAAGATGAACCATGAATCATCCGATACGGTACATGGATGAAAATACATCCTAGACTGCAGCGGGTCGTGCCGTGACTGATCCGGTGTGAACGAGACAGCTACTTCGGCGGTTACTATGACAGAACCACAGGTGTTACTAGTCGACGATGATCCGATCTCACTCGGCATCATCAAGAAGCAGCTAGAGAACCAGGACATCGGCTGCTTCACAGCCGAGAGCGCAGCAAACGGACTGACCCTGCTGGAAAGGGAAAGAGTGGGGCTGGTCATTACCGACCTGGTCATGCCGGAGATGGACGGCATCGCCTTCATGCACGCCGCCAGGGAGCGCTTTCCCTCCCTCCCCTTCATCATGCTCACCGCCGCCGGCAGCATCGAATCCGCAGTGGCGGCGATGAAGGAGGGAGCCTTCGACTACCTGGAAAAGCCGTGCAACCGGGAGACGTTCCAGCTCGCGGTGCGACGGGCGCTGGAATTCGGACGCGTGTCGGGGCAGAACGCCCAGCTGCTTGAGCATTTCCAGGAGAAGTTCAGTTTCCACAACATCGTGACCCAATCGCCCGCCTTCAGGAGGGTGCTGGAAGTGGCGGCGAAGGCGGCCGCCTCCCCGCGCACCACCATCTGCCTGACCGGAGAGAGCGGCACCGGCAAGGAGGTGCTCGCCAAGGCGATCCACAGCACCTCGGGCGGGTTGCCGGTGACCTTCGTGGCGGTGAACTGCGCGGCCATCCCCGAGGCGCTGCTGGAGAGCGAGCTGTTCGGCCATGTCCGGGGCGCCTTCACCGGCGCGGACCGGGACCGGGAGGGAAAGTTCTCCCTGGCGCAGGGTGGGACGGTGCTCCTCGACGAGATCGGGGACATGCCGCCCAGTCTGCAGGCCAAGCTGCTGCGCGTCCTCGAGGAGCGCAGCTTCGAGAAGATCGGCTCCAACAAGGTCCTCCCTGCCGACTTCCGGATCATCGCAGCCACGCACCGCGACCTGGCCGAAATGGTGCGCAAGGGGGAGTTCCGCGAGGATCTCTACCACAGGATCAACGTGGTGCCGCTCAAGATCCCCCCCCTGCGCGAGCGCAGGGAAGACATCCCGCTGCTGGTCGACTTTTTCATCAATCTCTTCAGGCAGCACCAGGGCAAGGCGCTCCCCGGCGTGTCCAGGAAGGCCTTGGGGGTGATGATGGAGTACTCGTGGCCGGGCAACATCCGGGAGCTCAGAAACGTGCTGGAGTACGCTACCATCCTGGTCTCCAACGAACTGATACGGCCGGAGCACCTGCGGCTTGCCTGCAGCGATGCCCCGGGCCGCCCCGAACAGGAGGGGACGGTGGAATACCACCTGCAGTTCCCCCCGGAGGAGCTGTCTCTGCGCGCCGTGACGGACCGGGTGCTGGCGCTGACCCTGGAGCGTTGCGCAGGCAACAAGTCGCGGGCGGCGGAGCTACTCAAGGTGAATCGCAAGATGTTCTACAGCTAAGGTCGCACCGTGCCGGTATCCCGCGGGGGGCGGCCGCTCGCCCGGCCGCGCTGTGGCGTTCGCCGCCATAGCCCCCCCGCAGTTCCGCCTGACAGCAGGTCCGCCCGAATGTCCCGATTGCACCCACTGTGTCCCCTAAACGGCCACTGCGTCCCGGCCAAAGCCCGGCAAGCCACCGGAAAATCCGCTTCTGCGCCTTTGGCACTCTATGTGTAGATGTTTTAGCCGACGATCGAACCATCGCGGCTGGGAACATCGCTGCAGAGAGTCAATGGAGGAGAGGATGTCACAAGAATCGGTGGAAAAATTTCTGGGGCGCCTTGTCACCGACGGCAACTTCCGCCGGGTGGCGGCGGCCTCGTTCGAGCACGCGGCCCTGCAGGCGGGGCTCACCATGTCCCAGGCGGAAATAGCTGCGCTGCAACGTGTCGATCTCGACCTGCTGGCTGCCCTGGCCGACTCTGTCGACGACAGCATTCTGAGAAGTTAGGAGCGGAGATGTTCGAAAACGTGCAGGTGGTCCTGGCGGATGACGATCCCCTCAACCTCGACATGCTCGAGAAGATGCTGCAGAACTTCGAGTGCACGCTGATCAAGGCCGGCAACGGGCAGGAGGTCATCGATGCCATCTCGGCCCACCCCCGGGTGGACCTGGTCGTCATGGACCTGAACATGCCGGTGCTGGACGGTTACGAGGTGCTGCGCCGGATCAAACAGAATGTGCACTGGCATGATATACCGGTGGTCGTGGTCACGTCGGACGGCAAGGACGTGGCAACCGTTTTGGAACTGGGCGCCAACGATTTTTTGGCCAAGCCGTTCAACCTATGCGAACTGCGCCACCGGGTCATGAACCAGATCCGCAACAAAAGGCTCGCCGACTTTGCCCGCAACACCAACGCCATCCTGGAAATGGAAGTGGCCAAACGAACGGCCGCCCTGCAGCAGGCTCTGGCGAAATCCCTGCAGACCGAATACGAGATCTCGCTGCGCCTGGGTCGGGCGGCGGAGTTCAGGGACCAGGAGACCGGATCGCACCTCAAGTGCATCAGCCAGCTTTCCAAGCGCCTGGGCCAGTTGGCCCGCATCCCCGAGGAGCAGTGCGAGATCCTGTATTTCGCCTCGCTGCTGCACGACGTGGGGAAGATCGGCATCCCGGACTCGATACTGCTCAAGCCCGGCAAGCTCACGCCCGAAGAGTTCGGGACCATGAAGGAGCACACGGTCATCGGCGGCAAGATCATGTCCGGTGCCAGGGACTACCCGGTCATCGAGGCGGGAAGGATCATCGCACTGCAGCACCACGAAAAATGGGACGGGACCGGCTACCCTTACGGTCTCAAAGGTGACGAGATACACATCTTCGCGAGGGTGGTGTCCATAGTGGACGTCTTCGATGCGCTGCTGACCGAGAGGGTCTACAAGCGGGCCTTCACCCCTGAGGAGACCAGCAGCATCATGATGGACGAAAGCGGCAAGGCCTTCGACCCGCAACTACTCGAACTGTTCTTCAGGCATGTCGACGAGTTCCACACCCTCCAACAGGGCATCCACACCGACACCCTCCCCAACGCCGGCATCACCGAGATGATCCGCTAGCCGCCGTGCGGCCGCCCCTGACCGGATACCGTTGTCCGTCCCCTAGGGGGCGGAGCCGGGCGCGTTACCGCCGCTCCCTGGTGCTGATCCGCTGCAGTTTCTGCCCCAGATCAGCGAGACGATAGGGCTTCTGGATGAAACCGGCCAGCCCCCTGCCGACGAACCTCTCGGTGATCTCCTGCTCGCTGTAGCCGCTGGAGAGGATCACCTGCACCTGGGGGTCCAAGGACCGCAACTGCTGCAGGGCCTGCTCGCCGTCCATGTGCGGCATGGTGAGGTCCAGGATCACGCAGTCCACCTCGTCCCGGTGCAGTCGGAATGTTTCCACGGCGGCAGAACCGTCCTCGGCGGTCAACACGCTGTAGCCGAGGCTCTGAAGCATCTCGCTCGCCAGGCTGCGGATCGCTTCCTCGTCGTCGACCAGCAGCACCGTCCCGGAGCCGCATGCCGCGACCACGCTCTGCGGCTGCCGCGCAGGCTGCCGATGTTCCCCTTCGCACGCGGGGAGGTACACCCTGAACAAGGAACCCAACCCCGGTTCACTGTGCACCTCGATGGTCCCCCTGTGACCGCGCACGATCCCCAAAACGGCGGCCATGCCCAGCCCCCGCCCGGTGAACTTGGTGGTGAAGAAGGGATCGAATATCTTGCCCAGGGTATCCTGGTCCATGCCGCAGCCGTCGTCGGCCACCTCGAAGTAGACGTAGAGTCCCTCCTGGAGCCGGTCGGTGAGCCACAGCCGGGCCAGCGCCCTCCCGTCCAGCTCCGTGGTCCCGGTCCGCACCACGATCACGCCGTTGCGGTCGCCGATCGCCTCCGAGGCGTTGATGACGAGATTCATGATGACCTGGCGGATCTGCGTCGCGTCCACCTTCAGCAGGGGAAGACCGCCGGCGAGCTCCAGGCGCATCTCGGCCTTCTTGGAGATGGAGACCTCCAGCATGTGGCTCATTTCCTTGATGATGGCGTTGACGTCCATCACCTCGATGACGAAGCTCCCCTTGCCGGAGTAGGCAAGCATCTGCTGGGCAAGGTCCGCGGCGCGCTGCGAGGACTTCTCTATGTTCTGCAGGTTGGTGCGGACCGGCGACTCCTGCGGCAGCCTAAGCAGCGCCAGCTCGGCGTTGCCCATGATCGCCATCAGGATGTTGTTGAAGTCGTGCGCGATCCCCCCCGCCAGCACTCCCAGGCTCTCCAGCTTCTGGACGTGCAGGATCTGGGCTTCCATCTCCTTTTTCTCCTGCGCCAGGCGCCTCTCATCGGTGACGTCGCGGCCGACCACCAACAGGTGCTTCTTGTCCTTCATCAGCAGTCGGGAAAGGCTGTAGGACATGGCGACCTCTTTGCCGAAACTGGTGCGCAGGTCCACGTCGCGCACCCGGGCCACGCCGTCGTCGAGCACCTGCTCGGCCACCTCCAGAAGGCCGCTTTCCCGCCACGAGCGCAGGGTGCGGAAATTCTGTCCCTGCATCGTCTCCACCTGCCCGCCTGCGATATCAGCCGTCGCCTGGTTCAAAAGGATGCACTGCCCCGACTCGCCGTCGAAGATGCGGATCCCCATCGGGGAGTAGCGCATCAGCGACTCGAACAGCAGCAGGTTCTCGCGCCGCTCCTCTTCGCTCTTTCTGTGCCCGGTGATGTCCCTGGTGATCCCCAGCAGGGAGACGATTTCCCCGTGGTCGTTGCGAAAGGGAACGGCGTGGGTGTCGAGCCAGACCCGCCGCCCCTTCAGGCCGATCGCCTCGAAGACCAGGTTGCCGGTAATGCCGCGGAAGACGTTCCGGGCCAGTTCGATGAAGGCGCCGCGGTACTCCGGTGTCACCAGGGGATAGACGCTCTCCCCCAGCACCTGGTCCAGGCTATCGGCGTCGATCATGTTGAGCCCGGCCCGGTTCATCATCTGCAGGCGCCCCTCGCAGTCGAGGAGCTTGACGCATTCGGGTTCGGTCTGGATGATGGTGTTCAGGAACGCCTCGCTGCGGGCAAGGGCGTCCCCCCTGGCGCGCAGCTGCTCCGCCATCGCGTCGAAGGTGCACGCCAGGCTTCCCAGCTCCCCCCCCACCACCAGAGACGATATCTTCACCGCCGAATCTCCGCCGGCCACCCTCTCCGACGCATCCTCCAGAAGCCTGATGCGGTCTCCGATGCAGCGTTTCCCGATCAGGATCGCGCAGCCGCAGGCCAGAAACAGAACCGACGACAGCAACAGGATGCTGTGGGCGAGCGCGCGGTTGGGTTGACGGGTGGCGACGTCGATGGGAATGCCGGCGGTGACGTACAGGTAGGGAGTGGCTTCCCCGGGGAGCCACAGTTTGCGGTAGGAGATGATCCTTTGGTCCCCCTGGAGCCCGTTGCGGACCTCGGTGCCGGTCTCGGCTCCTTGCCGGATCTTGCGGAAAGCGTCGTCGGGATAGGGCTTGCCGACGTAGCGCTCCTGTTCGATCCCCCGGGCCAGGATGATCCCGCGGTGGTCCATGATCACGAAACTTGCGCCGGCGGGGAGCTTCATCTGCTGCAGCAGTTGCCGGTAGTTGCCGACGTTGATGCTGACGCCGATGACCCCCGCGATGTTCCCCTTGTCGTCTTTTAGGGGGTACCCCAGGTTGAAGACGGGCTTGGTGATGATGCGGCTCAGGATGTACTCTCCCGAGGACAGCCTGCCGCTGCGAACGGCGTTTTCGAAGAAGCGCCGCTTGCTGACGTCGAGTGACTGGCTCATGGGCATCGCCGACGCCCACATCTTCCCCCGCGCGTCGGAGATGGTGATGTTGCCGTACATCGGGTTGAGCTTGAGCAGGTCTTTGAGGATCGGCTCGACCCTCGCCTTGTCCCGCGCCCTCACCTCTGGGAGCTGTGCCAGCGAGGTCACCAGCTGCTCGGCGGCCACCACCAGGTTGTGCTGCTCGGTGGCGATCCGCTCGCTCAACTGCTCGGTCTCGCGCCTCGCCTCCGCCAGCATCGCGTTTCGGAACTCGATGCCCGTGTACAGGATGACGCCGGCGGCCGGCAGGGCGACGACGAAGACGATGAGCAGCAGCAAAAAACGGATGGACAGCGAGGACGGCCGAAACATCTTACCTCTCTTGGCTACGGCAACAGGACATTGACAAACGACGGGCGAAGGCTTTATGTATCTTAGCAGAAATTAAAGCTGCCAAGAATGTGACAATCCGAAGGAGAGAGTGCCAGATGTCATGTCCGTCCCCGCTTAACCCAGTGCGATGCAGTCCTTCTTCTGTCCACGCCGCAGACTGCGGCCATGCGTTCCGGAGCGAGGTAGTATCATGAACCTCTACCACGAGCTTTGTCTCCCCCATCTCACCAACTGCGTCTGCGGGCTGAAGGCTCTCGCCCGGCAACGGGAGTTGATCGTGCCGCTGGCTCGCGGGCGCGTGCTCGAGGTGGGGATGGGGACGGCATTGAACCTTCCCTTTTACGACCGGGACAAGGTGAGCTGCATCTGGGGATTGGAACCGTCACCGGGGATGCGCAAGGCGGCGGAAAAAAACGTGCGGCGCAGCGGGATGCAGGTGCAGTGGCTCGATCTCCCCGCCGCGACCATCCCCCTGGAAGACGGGTGCGTCGACACCGTGCTGCTGACCTTCACCCTGTGCAGCATAGCCGACTGGCAGGGTGCCTTGGAGGAGATGCGGCGCGTGCTTGCACCGCAAGGAAGGCTGCTTTTTTGCGAGCACGGGTCGGCCCCCGATGAGGGGGTGCTGCGATGGCAGGAGCGGATCACGCCGTGGTGGAAGCATCTGGCTGGAGGGTGTCACCTCGACCGTCCCATCCCGCGGCTGATCGGGTCGTCAGGGTTCAGGGTTACCGAGCTCGCTGCCGGGTACGCGGCGGGGGTGCCCAAGGTGGCGGGATACACCTATCGAGGCTGCGCGGAAAAGGGGTGAGTTCACGGCTGCGCCTCGTCCCACATGACGCGCAGTCTGTCGGCGCTGTACTTCAGGAAAGCGGGGTCCGGCGTCAAGACTTCGAGGGTGATGGTGCCGTCGTAACCTCGGCGAGGCTCTTCAGGTTCTGCCCGATGACAAAGGCCCGGTCGTGCATCGGCGCATGGGCGTCCGGGTGTATACTGGCGGAGCCGGCCCCCTCCTTACCCTTGCGAAAGGGGAACGCTGCAACGAGTCTGGAAGAGACCGCCGTTGCTTGTCCGTTTCCGCGCCTGGCGGGCGCAGCCTCAGGTACTCCGTGCGGGCGTCTTTTACCTGCCGCATCACCCCCGCCGAACGCAGGGTGAAAACGGTGTCCATAGGCACGCCGCCGCTTGCCAGCATCTTGGCAGTCCAGGTGTTGCAGGTATGGGTGATGAGGTAGTCCCCCTCGGCCTTGAAGAACCGGTATTCGGCGCGCGGTCCCCCCTTCAACGGATAAGGGCGCTGCGCCGGGTCGAGCTTGAAGCTGGCGCGCAGGTTATCCTTTAAATGCTTCAAGCCGGTTTTCGACAAGGTGAGCTCGACCAGGTCGGCACCGGGAAACTGTTCAGTCGGGGCAACGGGCATGGAGAAGACGTGCATCACACTCGGGTTTCTCCCGAAGACCGCCTTCAGGAAGATGGACGCCGTCACCTTGTCCGCCTGATAGAACTCGGCCTCCCCCCAGCCGAACTCGTAGTAGCGCCCCGGGCGCAGGTACTCCTTGACGAAGCCCAGTTCCTCCCCCAGCTCTTCGGCAGGCAAGGCGATCCCCGCGTGCCAGCCGTGCGCTATGACGTAGATGGATCGCTCTTCCCCCCTCGTCGCCGGCAGGTAATGCCACTTTGTCCCCGCGGTACAGCCGAGCACCGCCCAGAGCAAAACCACCAGCAGCGCAGGCAGCCATGGTCGCGGCAGCGCTCGCGCACACCCGGCAAAAAAAGGTTCCCTGCCCGGTCGCTTTTCCATGTGAACCTCCCGCCGCCGAAAGGCCGAAAATTCAAAACCTTGCTGCCGGCCATCGAGATCTTACCAAGGCCGCTTCGGCAGTCAACGCAGGCGCGTCATTGACACCCGGGTCTCAGCTGCTAGCATGTGCAGCGTTAAAGAAGACCAATACACCTTCTACGTATTTCGCCTGAAGGCACAGTTGAAGAGGACGGAGCCACGTGAGCTACCTTTTCAAATACATGCGGCACAAATCCATCATCAAGAGAATGACCGGCCGCAGGCTTTTGAACTGCATCCTGCTATGTACCGAACTGAAGGCACGCAAGACACACCTCAAATCCTCTCCGATCATCGCACGCATCAACACCTACCCTCTTTGCAACCTGAAGTGCCCGGCCTGTCAAAGGATTGCCAAGAGTACCACCGCGTCCGCCACCGGGATGATGACGCTTACTCAGTACCGGGAGATACTGGACAAGATCGCCGCGCATCTGTTGCTTGTCGTGCTGTACGACGAAGGGGAGCCGCTGCTGCATCCCGAACTGCCTCAGATCATCCGATACACGGCAAGCCGCAACATCTCGACCAGCATCAGCACCAATCTCAGCATGCCCCTCTCCGATAAGTACCTGCTGGACCTGATGACCTCGGGACTCGACCGCATGACGGTATCCATGGACGGCATGACGCAGGAGACCTACGCACGTTACCGGATCGGCGGGGACATCGCCATGCTCAAGGCGAACCTCGAGCGGCTCCTGCGGCTTAGAAAACAGACCGGCAGCAAGACCAGGGTCGAGGTCCAGTTCCTCGACTTCGGGTTCAATGCCCATGAAAAGTCCGATGTGAAAGAGTACGCCGCCCGGGTGGGAGCCGACGACTTCAGGGCATTGCCGTCGTCCATTTACGGGTTGGAAGAATACCTCGCGGACCGGAGCAAGACCCTGAGCGAGCGGGACCACCTGAGACGCGGATGCCTGGACGTCTGGAGCATCGCCCATATCAGCAGCGACGGCAGGTTGTTCCCCTGCGACTTCGGTGAGGACAGCGGCATGCCCGCGGTTGGGAACCTTTTCCGCGAGGATTTCGCAACACTGTGGAACAAGCCGCGCATGACGGCGATACGTGCCTATTTCAAGGGGACCGATGGTTCCTTCGACACCTCCATATGCATGCGGTGTCCCTCCACGAATGAGGCACCGTTTTTTTTGAGATAGCGGGAGGTAATTCTGTTGTCAAAGGAGCCGCACCTTGAAGATCTGGATAGATCTGAGCGCTGCGCCCGACCCGTACTTTTTCCGTCCCATCATCGAGAGCCTGAAAAGACGTGGGCAGAAAGTCCTCATCACCTCACGGGACTTCAGTGAAACGGTCGCAATCGCGCGGCACTGTAGGTTTCAATTCGAGGTAGTGGGGCGAAACGGGGATGGACGGCTGCTGGACAAGTTCAAGTGTACCTGGCTCAGGACGTTCCAACTCGCCCGCCTTGCCCGGAAACACCGCCCGGACGTTGCCGTAAGCTTCAACTCGTACTCCCAGGGGCTGGCCGCAAAGTTTCTCGGAATTCGTTTTGTCACCTTCATGGACTACGAGTATCACCCTTTGACTGACCTCGCCTTCTGCCTGGCAGATGACGTCGTCCTCCCTGCCGGTTACGATGCCGCCATGTTGTCGAAACAGTCCGGTCAGGGGGAAATACTGCACCGTTTCGAAGGTCTGAAAGAGGACATAGCGGTCAGTTCGTTCATCCCCGACGCTGGAACCGAAAAACAGCTCGCGTTACTCGGCATCAACAGTTCCCAGGTCCTGGTTACCGTGCGCCCCCCCCCTGACAACAGTTGCTACCACCGGTTCGACAACGAGCTTTTTTACCAGGTGCTATCTTTCGTTGCGGGCCGGCCGAAGGTGAAAATCCTTTACCTCCCCAGAAACGGTACGCAACTGGAGAAAGCGAAGGCGCTGCGCCTGGAGAACCTGGTGCCCCTCCCCTTCTTCATGGACGGCCATCAACTGGTCTACCATTCCGACCTCGTCATAAGCGCCGGTGGTTCCATGAACAGGGAGGCTGTGGCCCTGGGAATTCCGGCATATACGACTTTCAAGGGACGGATGGCAGGCGTCGACAAGGTCCTCATCGAGTCCGGGCAGCTCAAGCAGATCCGTTCGCCGCACGACTTCCCAAACATTGCCGTACAAAAGTGCAGGAACAGACGTCCCCTGCACGGCAACCCCGCCCTGGTGGAACGATTCACCGACATCATCTGCACGAACGGGTCGTGACCTGCCGACACAGCATAACACTCAACCACGATGAGAACATCTTAGTAAAAATATTTGACGTTCAATGTTTTGAATGTATAGTAGGTCGCCTGAAGAATCTGCCTGCGGGACCATTTCCTGTGCCGTACTCGGTAGCCTTGATGTGCCGAAATGAGAGAACGTGACTACATGGCGAAGGTCATGAGACATAGCAAAAAGCGTCCTGTGCGCCGCCTGATAGCTGCCGTCCTGTCAGTGATCTATCTGGTAATAGCCTGCGGCCCGCTTGCGAATGTCGCCATGGCTTCAAACAAAGTGGTGCATGCCATTACCAATGAGTGCTCAGGCGACTGTTCCATCTGCGGATGCTCGCCGGAGAGCAGGGCGTCACAGACCTGCTGCTGTAGTCAGAAACGTCAGCAACAGGCGCAAGAAGACGCCACCCCGGACTGCTGCAAAAATAAACCCAGCGTCAAAAGAACATTCATAGCTTCCTGTGGCTGTCCCTGCGGGGGTGACAATGCAGTCACCCTGTCGGACCTTTCTAGCAACGATCTCCTCCCCTATTACTTCACCGGCCCTTGGGCCATTTTCCAGGCAGAGCCCCGCCATCGGAACCACCCCGCACATCTCTACTCGCGTTTTACGGACCCACCCGAGCCCCCTCCGCGACAGGCATAATCCCGACCAAGCTAGATATTTCGATGATGCCATCAGTCCCCCCGGCTGCTCTGCCGAAAATGCGCAGAACTGCGCCACGGGGCCGCTGTGCGCTATTCTCTGCACGCGCCGAAGATCAACCTGCGTATGCCGGTTCGTCCCATGAGTGCTGCCGGGAGTTCATTCAGCTGTCGGCGGCAACGTCATAATTCCACAGGAGGCTCCCTGATGAGGATCATGATTTTAGTGGCGGCGTGCCTCGCATTTTTGACCGGATGCGAGAGTAACGTCGACACAAAAGTCGGAGCACTTGCGCCGGCAATTGCAGGCGTTGACATCAATGCCGAGCCGGTGAATCTGCACCGGCTCAAGGGCAAGGTCGTTGTCGTTTATTTCTGGACGGATTCCTGCTGCGGCGAGAACGTCAAGCAACTCGAGCCTCTTTACCAACGGTACTCCCACGACCAGTTCGCGATGGTGGCTATCGCCGAGTTGTGTTCACAAAAAGACGTAGCCGCTTACGCCAGGAAAAACGGCATAACCTTTACAATGCTGGCGGACGAAGGGGCAAACCTGTTGAAGCAGTACCGGGTATTGGGCTTCCCGACAGTCTTCATCCTGGACCGGAACGGGATCATCCGGGAAAAGATTTTGGGAGCGATCCAGGCTGATACGCTGCGAAAACTCGTCGACCGGCAGTTCGGCAAGAAAAGTGGCGACGCCGGTCCTGCCGAGGTGAATCGGCGCTGATGCGGATACTGCCGGCGGTCCGTGCCGCAGGCATCTTCCATCAACCTACATAACCCCATGGAGGGCAGTCATGAAAAAGCTGTGTTTCGTTTCAATCCTGCTGCTGAATTTCGTCGCTGCTGTTTTTGCGGCGGGAGGCGACATAGAGAATCATCCGGCATGTACCTATTGCGGCATGGATAGGGGAAAGTTCGCCCACAGCAGGGTACTGATCGAGTACGACGACGGTACCTCGTTCGGCGCTTGCAGTCTCCACTGTGCAGCGCTGGAGCTTGCCACCAAGATCGACAAGACACCAAAGACGATAGCGGTCGGCGACTATCAGACCCGTACCCTGATCGATGCGGAAAAGGCCGTGTGGGTGCTCGGCGGCAAGAGGGCGGGCGTCATGACCGGTAACGCGAAGTGGGCTTTTGCTGAGAAAGGCGCTGCAGCGGCGTTCATCAAGGAAAACGGCGGGACAGCGGTGACTTTCGATGAGGCGATGAAGGTGGCATACGAGGACATGTACCGCGACACGAAGCAGATCCGTGAAAGGCGCAAGATGAGAAGGTCGCAGATGCCCAAAGGCGGGCAGTGATGGCTGGCACTCTGACGTCAAAGCTGGCCTTGCTTCTCGCCGTCATCATTGCGGGAGGTGCGCTTGCCTGGGCCGGGGACCGGATGCCCCGCAAGGTCGGCCCAAAAGACAAATGCCCCGTCTGCGGCATGTTCGTTGCCAAATTCCCTGACTTCGCCGCAGAAATCCAATTCAAGGATGGAGCAGCAGTCCATTTCGATGGAGCCAAGGACATGTTCAAGTACTATCTCAACCTGTCCCGCTACGCACCCGGCCGGAAAACGGCCGACATCGCAGCCGTCTTCGTCACCGACTACTACGACCTTACCAAGGTCGACGGTCTTTCTGCCTGTTACGTAACGGGCAGCGATGTCTATGGCCCGATGGGGCGGGAACTCATTCCCTTCCGCAGCGAGTCCAAGGCGCGTGACTTCCGGAAGGATCACCGGGGAAATTCGGTACTGCGCTTCCGCGGCGTCACACCCGTCCTGCTGGACCGGCTCGACTGATGGCGCCGCGTCGCTCGACAATTTTCCTGGGGACTGCTGCCGGGCTGGTGCTGGGCCTGGGCGGGATGATTTTACACACCCGGGCCCAGGAGCGGGCGTCGCAGCAAGCGCTGGCGCGTAATGCTGCCCTGGTAAAGCGGCTGCAAGTGACCGATCTTTGCCTTTGCACCGAAGCCGGCTACACCCGTCATCCGAGCATGACGGATTTTGCGACCCCCTTCCAGGACGCGCCGATGTCGCTGGAGCACTTCCCCACCGGCGCGGTGATCCAACCTCCTCCACACGTGGTGGCACGACATGGCAAACATGATTGAACGGCACCGGCATATTCTCGATTTCACCCTGGCCGCACTCCTGCGTCGCAAAGGGAAAAATGGCGGGCTCGTGCTGGTTTACACCCTGATCATTTTCGTCCTCGCATCGGTACTCTTCTTCACCGAGGCGATCAAGCGCGAAGCGACGCTGGTCCTTCACGAGTCTCCCGAGATAATCGTCCAGCGCACCCAGGCCGGGCGCTACCAGACCATCCCCGCTTCCTGGTGCGAGGAGATAGGCAGGATCAACGGAGTCACATCGGTACAACCACGCTTGTGGGGCTACCACTATGACCGGACACGGCGTGCCAACTACACCTTCATGGTGCCTGCCCAGGCCCCTCCGCAGCCGGGCCACGTGGATCTCGGCAGCGGGGTCGCACGCGTTCTGGGCGCCGACATTGGGGACACCATAGCGTTTGCGGGACACGATGGAGTGCCGCGCGCCTACACGGTCGGTACCCTTCTGGAGAGCGAGTCGCAACTGCTGACTGCGGATGTGGTCCTTATTTCGGAGCGGGATTACCGTGACTTCTCGGGCATCCCTGCAGGACAGGCCACCGATCTTGTCCTGCAGGTGCGCAATCCGCGGGAGTACGCGACCGTAGTCGAAAAGATAACCGGGATGCATCACGACGCCCGTCCGATCCTGCGCAGCGAGATCCAACGGACCTACGACGCGGTCTTTGGCTGGCGCTCGGGGCTGATGATCGTCATCTACAGCGGCGCGGCACTGGCCTTTCTCATCCTTTCCTGGGACAAGGCGACCGGACTTTCCGCCGAAGAGCGCACGGAGATCGGTATCCTCAAAGCAGTCGGCTGGGACACGTCCGACATTCTCTTGATGAAATTTTGGGAGGGAGCCGTCATATCTCTTACGGCCTTCCTGGCAGGGACCATCTTCGCCTACATTCACGTATTCTTCACGTCCTCGGCCCTGTTTGCACCGGTACTCAAAGGGTGGTCCACCCTCTACCCTTCCTTCCGCCTAATGCCCGTGCTCGATCTGCGGCAGGGTGCCGCCCTTTTCTTCCTCACCGTGGTTCCCTACACCGTCACCACCATCGTCCCATCCTGGAGGGCGGCAACCATCGACCCCGACAGGGTCATGCGCTGAAGGAGGCCCGTGTGATTTCGGTACGCAACGTCAGCAAGGTGTTCAACGCCGGTCGCCCCAACGAGGTCACCGCGGTAGACGGCGTCTCCCTGGATGTGCGCCTGGAGGAAACGACCGTTCTCAAGGGGCCAAGCGGTTCCGGCAAAACGACCCTGCTGGGGTTGATCGGCTGCATGGCCCGGCCAAGCTCCGGCCGAATATTCCTGAACGAGCGGGAGATGACCAGCCTGCCGGAGCGTTTCCTGACTGACATCCGCCGCGCCACCTTCGGCTTCATCTTCCAACAGTTCCACCTGATCAAGGGAATCTCCGCCCTGGAAAACGTCATGCTCCCGGCCTACCCGACCGGAGAGAAGTTCTCCAGGCTCCGCGGCAGAGCGCTGGAAAAACTGGCCATGCTCGGTATTGAAAAACGGGCGGAGGCGAAGATCGAATGGTTATCAGGGGGGGAAGCCCAGCGGGTGGCGATCGCCCGCGCCCTCATCAACAACCCGGCGGTTGTCATCGCCGACGAACCGACGGCGCACCTGGACACCAAGATGTCGCTTGAGTTCATGGCTATCATGAGGGAGCTCAAGTCCAAGGGGACCACAATCATCATTGCCAGCCACGATCCCATCGTTTACGACTCCGACCTTGCGGAGCAGGTGGTGGAACTGCGCGACGGCCGTATCGTTGCCGGGGGAAGGAGGCCATGATCCTCGACCCGTTCATCCTGGCGCTGCTCGTTTCCTCGCTGCTGATCAGCATCATGACTCTCTATGCGTGCGGGCACGGCATCGTCATCCTGCGTCGTTGGGACATCACCAGCGGCAGCGAACTGCAGCTTGTCTTGGAGCGCCGTACCTACCTGATATCGACCGTGGTCCGCTGCCTCCTGGCCTTCCAGTTGGCGTCCCTGTTTCTCTATTTGCACACGGCCGACAGCATGTATCACCTCTTCACAGGGGCCATGTGTGCAGCCGGCACCCTGTCCGCCCATTGGTTGGGCTACCCGACCCTCCTGTTGAAACTGGCGTCATTTTTCCTGGCGGGAATCTGGCTGATACTGAATCATGCCGACGAGCAGGGGTACGACTACCCGTTGATCAGGCCCAAGTACCTCCTTTTGTTGCTGCTGGCGCCGATGGTCACTGTTGAAACAGTTGCCCAGGCCGGTTTTTTCGCAGGGCTTCAGCCCGACATCATCACCTCATGCTGCGGCAGCCTCTTCAACAGCAATGCATCCGGCATTGCCGCCGGGCTTGCCTCGCCCCCTCCGCTCCCGATGCTGGCGCTGTTCTACACCAGCACCGCGATGACCCTTGGGACAGGGATACGGTTTTGCCTGAGGAACACGGGCGGATACCTCTTTGCCGGCATGAGCGCGACCAACCTGGTAGTCACCCTCGTCGCTGTCGTCTCCGTCATCTCTCTCTACTTTTACGAGCTGCCATCGCACCACTGTCCGTTTTGCCTGCTTCAGAAGGAGTACGGATTTGCCGGTTACCCGGTTTATATCTTACTCTTGGCAGCAGCGGTCTCCGGGGTTGGCGTCGGCGCTTTGCATCCTTTCCGCGGGCGGACCACCCTTAGTGAAATCCTGCCCCCCCTGCAGCGCAAACTTGCGGTAATTGCGCTGACGGCCCTGGTTATCTTCACCGGCGCAGTGACCTGGCAAATAGTAGTCTCCAACCTGAGTTTGCGTGGTTGACACGTAGTCCAGCAGGTATATATCACGATGGTAGTTCCTCACCTCGCAGCCGTTGCCGGCTCCGGGGCATCCTAAACTCTAAACAATGGAGGTAAGGCATGAAGAGCGTACAAAGGGCAGCAGTTCTGGTTGCACTGGTCCTGGCAGTTGGTTCGACAGCGGCTCTGGCTGCACCGCGTGGGTGCGGCGGTGCCGCCTGCGGTAGTGCGGGCTGGGGGATGAAAGGCGAGTACCAGAGGATGTATGATCCTGCGACCGTCGAGTCTGTACGCGGTGAGGTCCAGTCGATCGGCCGCATGACACCGCGCAAAGGAATGGGAGCGGGAATACATCTGCAACTAAAGACAGGGCAAGAGACAGTGTCTGTCCATCTGGGGCCGGCATGGTACCTGGACCGGCAGGATACCAGGATAGAAAAGGGTGACGAACTGGAAATAAAGGGTTCCAAGATCACTATGTCAGGAAAGCCTGTCATCATAGCCCAGGAGGTTACGAAAGGAGGCGCCGTGCTGAGGCTGCGCGACGACAACGGCGTCCCTGTTTGGGCTGGATGGCGGAAATAGCGGCCAAGGGGCCGTGGCGAGGACCTGTTGCTGGATGGACCTCGAAAGGCTACCCAACAACAGGATCGACCTCGGGAACTTCAGACGCCCCCGGTGCTTGCCAGTGCACCGGGGGCGTCGCATTTTGTCGTTACGGGACGTCCGGGTCGGTCCCGATGTTCCCCTTTCCTCGCAGGTGCGCCGTCGCCCCAAGGTACAACAGCAACAACGATCCTCCCAGCAGGGCAATCCCGAGAAAACCTACGGCGGTGCACCGCTCGCCAAAGAGAATCCAGGCCAGTAGTGTCGCGACCATAGGCTCCACCAGGGTGCTGATACTGGCCGCCGTTGCAGAAGTGGAGCGCATCCCATTGAAGAAGAGGAGATAGGCGATGGCGGTCGGTATCGTGCCAAGGTACACGAGCAGCATCCACGCTTGAGGGGTATAGGTCGTCACGATACCTTGGGACCAGGCAAAGGCGAACAGCATGGAAGCCCCCAAGCTGAAGCTGATGGCAAGGGACTGGAAAGGATCACGGCGCGCTGCCATCTTCTGGGAGAGAATAGTCACCATGCCGTAGCAAAAGGCAGACACCAAGGCGAGGCCGATGCCACCGGCATTCGCCCCACAGCTTTTAGCCTGCTCCTGGAACAGGACCAACAGACTGGTACCGGAGAGGGAACCAGCGAGGGCGGTCAGTGTGATTGTGGAGAGTCTTTTTCTGGTAAAGGTGGCCGAAACGACCGCCACCATAACCGGTGCCGTACAAAGGGTGACGACGGTCGCCACCGCGACTCCGGTGCGCGCAATGGCGCCGAAGTAGCAGACCTGGTACAGCGCGGTCAGCAGCCCGATCAGCGCCATCAGAGCCAGGTCCCCGCGGGAGACCCGGAACATCTGTGTGCCGAGTCGGACCCAGCACATAAAGCACAAAACGGGGAGGGATGTGGCCAGCCGAAAGAACCCGACCGACAGCGCATTGGTCGTGGCCAGTTGGTAGATGGTCTTGGTGGAAATGCCGACGGTCCCCCATAGGACCGCAGCGAGCATGATCAATAGGAGCCCGTGGCGCGACTCGGCGCGGGCAGAGTGTAAAGACTGCATGTGAAATCTCCTTGAAGCTCAGAGGGAAAAGAAACACTCAGAGGTCAAGGCAGAAAGGCGCAACTCTAGTGGGAACGCTGGACGCGAACAGGATGGGAATGCTGCCAGACTGCCTTGCTAGGCGAGAATGGCGGCGGGAGGGGGAAGTATGCTGGAGAAGGGATAGTACATGCGGAGGTGTATATCAGCAGCCGGTGCAGGTTGTCAAACAGTTTAGTCACCTCAAAGCCTTAGCCCTCAGTGCGACCGTTGCGAAGAACGGCTGGCACCTATGCCAGGTTGACCCACCTTAGGACATCGATGACAAGTCTACAGGTCTTGAGCCGTTATCGTTGTGCTTCCGTCCACGTCAGTCAAAAACCTCATATTTCAAGACCTGGCACCGCCCCTGTGGTACCTGGACCGGCAGGATACCAGGATAGAAAAGGGTGACGAACTGGAAATAAAGGGTTCCAAGATCACTATGTCAGGAAAGCCTGTCATCATAGCCCAGGAGGTTACGAAAGGAGGCGCCGTGCTGAGGCTGCGCGACGACAACGGCGTCCCTGTTTGGGCTGGATGGCGGAAATAGCGGCCAAGGGGCCGTGGCGAGGACCTGTTGCCGGATGGACCTCGAAAGGCTACCCAACAACAGGATCGACCTCGGGAACTTCAGACGCCCCCGGTGCTTGCCAGTGCACCGGGGGCGTCGCATTTTGTCGTTACGGGACGTCCGGGTCGGTCCCGATGTTCCCCTTTCCTCGCAGGTGCGCCGTCGCCCCAAGGTACAACAGCAACAACGATCCTCCCAGCAGGGCAATCCCGAGAAAACCTACGGCGGTGCACCGCTCGCCAAAGAGAATCCAGGCCAGTAGTGTCGCGACCATAGGCTCCACCAGGGTGCTGATACTGGCCGCCGTTGCAGAAGTGGAGCGCATCCCATTGAAGAAGAGGAGATAGGCGATGGCGGTCGGTATCGTGCCAAGGTACACGAGCAGCATCCAGGCTTGAGGGGTATAGGTCACAAGTTGATCCACCTTTGGCCACGTTATAAAATGCATACAGGAGGATCTTCCATGTTTGCAATACGCCTCGAAAAAGAGCTGGAAGAGCAGATAGATCTGCTGGCGAAGGTAAAACAAAGCAACCGGAGTGCAGTGGTGCGTGAGGCAGTGCTCCGCTACCTGGAGGACAATGAAGACCTCGAACTGGCCAGGCAGGCGCTGGCCGAGACGAAAGGTGGCAAATCGTTGAGGGAAGTGAGGCGAGACCTTGGCCTGGACGGTTGAGATCAGTGACGTGGCCCAGAGGCAGTTGCGACGGCTCGATCACCCAGTTCAGAAACGCCTTCTCGACTGGCTCGACGACCGCATTGAGGATGCAAGGACCCGCGTCATTTCGGCGAAGCGCTGCGTGGCGATTTATCCGGGCTGTGGCGCTACCGGGTTGGCGATTATCGCATTATCTGTCAGATACACGATGACCGACTGGTTGTCCTGGCCCTTACGATCGGACATCGACGGCAAATCTACAGGTCTTGAGCCGTTATCGTTGTGCTTCCGTCACGTCAGTCAAGAACCTTATATTTCAAGCCCTGGCACCGCCTGCCCTTGGTTGGTACCCAATTCTCCCATTCAGAGGCAGCTTGCGTTTTGCTTTAGGAAAATAACCGCAACCACAGTGGAAGCTTCCAATACTTTGCGGCCCTCAGTACCTCTTCTATTTCCGACAAAAATCGCCTTCCGGCCTGGTCCTCAGCAAAAAAATCGATGCCTGTCCAGTCCCATTTCGCGGAAACTCTCCGTCCGTCGGATTCTAGGAAGACAAGCCACTCCTCAAAAATAGCGCTGCCTGCCTCCTTGACGACGGATGCGCAACATTTCTTCTTTATGCGGTCCAACAGATCGATGAAGATATCGAGATCATTTAAATTCGGGTCTGCAGACCACACATCCAATTGTTCTGAGTTCGGAGTCAGCCCGTCATGTCGCCGCCACTCTAATCCTGACCTCCATTCCATCACAATCTCCGTCTACCTTGAGACCTTTTGGCTTATATTTAGAGCGCAACGTCGGGAATTGACAGGCTTGGCCGGTAAAACTTGCGTTGCTGGGATCTCGCTGCCTCTATGCCCTCTGCCATAGGCTGCTCCCGTCCTTGTCCTTAAGGTACAAAGTCCGGTGAGCACAGCTGGCACCTGCACTTGCCATCGGTCATAATGGATGCATAGTCCGACTCCAATCGCTGCAAAAGAGCGAGGCCCTGATCAGGCTCGGCCTCTTCAATGGCTGAGTCGAATGAAAAATGGAATCCATATTCCTGTTCTTTTATAAACATCTCCTGCTGGTCGCTTGAATACTCTGCATACCCGCCTTCGGGTAAAGGGAAAAAGAGGAGATCAGGCCCTTCATCGGCGGGATTTTCTTCCGGGCGGAACCCGAACCGCTCAAGACGCTCTTGTATGGTCGTCCTTTCGGCTTTAAACCAAATCTCTGCCCAGTGTGCGGCTACGTCTGATGATACTTGGGCCATCCCTGCGCAGCCCGAGAAGGTTAGCTGCAAGTACCACTTGATATCCTTTGCCCCTTGGAACCCATCGCCACGCATGTAGATAGTCATGATATCCAAGTCGAGATAGTCGAAGGTGCCAGTGGTGGCGTTCCATGGGATCGGCATTGCTTTTCGAAGGAAGCTGAAGAACTCTGTCTTCAATGGGGCAAGCTCCTCAGCAGGAATTTCGAACATGGTGGTATTGCCCATCTTGAATTGCTTGGGCTCAATGTACCGTTGCCTGCCCAGGAGCATGTCGATGACAGTCTTTTTAATGGGTCTCTGTTCCAGATGGCGCTGGTCTAGGGAACCAAAGATCTGATATGCACTACCACCCATTCGCTACCCTCCTTTGTACCTACTGTCACCCTCTTCGTGGTTTTTACATTGCCAACTAGTTGGGAATTCTCTTCATCTTCCCACATCTGCGCATATATATCGATTAACCTAACAGCGCTGCTGGCGTAACAGACTGATATGGCACACGACGATGGTCGGACTTGGTGCCTATTGGGGGGATGGACAGAAAACTGGCTATCCTCCCGCCCCCTCCCCCTGAATGCGAAAGACACACCACCTATAGCAACTCTCATTTGCCACAACAAATCAACCGCAATATATAGAGATCCCGGATGCATGTCAAAGGCGAAGTGGTTGAATAGCGAATATGGGGGAAGGAGCTAAAGCGATGCTTCTTAAGTGGCCAACTCGCGAGGGCTTTTCACGGGTTTATGGTCGGGGTTTGAGAGGTTGTGGTCGCGTTTACCGATTTTACGAAGACGTTTTACGAGTTTGTCATGATGTTTACGGATTCTAGGGTGACATTTTCCGATTTCACCATCGCGTTTTCGGCTTTCAGGATGGCGTTTTCCGATTTTGGCATCGTGTTTTCTGATTTCGTTATGACGTTTTCGCATTTCGCAAAATCTTTTGCGGTTTTGCCTGCGCGTTTTGTGATTTTACCGTGACGTTTGCTGATTTTGAACCCAACTGCCTAGGCACGACGTTATGTAGAGGTGTGAAAGATTTTGTGTAAGCTGCCATCAATCAGATGGCGAGCAATGTGTGGGGGAGGGAAACCGATCACGACCGCGTTTGGGATGGGAGTCGGGAGAAAGAACCCAGATGCCGTAACAGGTGTTGCACTCGCGAAACGGCCGCCGGAGGAATTACCGGCAGCCGCTTTTGTTGCCAGAGAAAGATGGTGGGTGGGCATCGAGTACGATGTGTCTCCACAATTTAGATGGAAAGAAGCCGGTTGAAGAAGGAACGGTAGCGACGCAGCGCCAATCGCAGGTCTTCGGTCGAGACGTCGCCGCCACGATCCCATTGGGCCTCGAGTTTCGCACGCTCATCGGCGAACGTCTCGGCCAGACGCTTCATCGCCTCGGCTACCAGGTTGTCCGCCTGTTCCACGCAACGCCGGGGCTCGTCCACAAATCCCACCTGTATCTCGTCCCAGCGACGACGCAGGTTGTTAGTTTCGTTGGGGGACAACAATTGCGCCTGCTCTTCGCCGGAAACATCCTGCCCCCCTGTCACCTGAACGTTGACCGCGCCGCCCACGTCCGTGCGTCCTGCCAAGTCGGCGGTAGTAAGCCCCTCACGTGCTCTTTCTTCCTTTTTAATGATCCTGTCATCCATTTTGTAACCTCCGTTGTCTATGCATCTTTGCGCAACACCACACTCGGCGTCTCTTGTTCGCCGACCAGATCGGTGAACAGGGTGCGGTAATGGATCATGGCCTGACGTAGATCTTCCGTGGTGGCTTGGCCCTTCGCGTGCCGCAGTGCGATCTCGTGACCAGCCCGGTAATGCTCCACCACCCGCGGATGTTCGACAGAGATGTCCGCGGCGCGCTGTTCGAAATCGCCGACGGGATAGCCACGCTTCACCATAACATCCCCCAGCAGTTGATCCGCTTCCGTGACAGCCCCTTTGGGATCATCGACGAAGCGGGTCTGCACCTGTGCCCAAGACTCCTTGAAACGCGCCGCATCCTCCGAGCTGAGCTGCCGGATGTTCAACCGCTCTACCCGCTTTTCGCGCTGCTTCAGATCAGCCTCCGCTCGAGCCCGGCTCCCGGTTTCCCTGAGGCTGCGGTCGTACTCCGAGCCGAACCGACCGCGCAGACCGGCAGTCTGGCGTCTTTGAAACAGGGCAAAGACTGCGATTGCCAGGACAATTACGACAACGCCTAAACCGATGATGATAAGTGTGTTCCCGTCCATGCCGTCCTCCATAATTGGAATGTTTTAATCGACCACGGATTTATACCACCCTTTGAAGGTAGTTCAACAACAATCGCGCGGCACATTCGGACGCTATTGACTTACGAGAAACTTACGAGTATCCTCCGACTCCTGATCGCTGAAGCACGGGATAGAGATGATGGGATGGAGGCGGGATGACACCTAAACAGAAGAGGGTTCTTGATTTCATTCTGGATTTCGTGAATCGCAACGGGTACCAGCCTTCGCAGATGGAAATCGCACAGGGGTGCGGGTTCGAGTCGCTCGGGACGGTGCAGCATTACCTCCGTTCGCTGGAACGACACGGACATCTGGCGCGACAGGCTAATGCCAAGAGGGGGCTGCAACTGGCAAATCCCCCCTGTCCCCCCTTTGACAAGGGGGGGGCGGTTGCGGCACGTACTGTTGCTGAAGGGGGTAGACGAAAGGCAAATCCCCCCTGGCCCCCCTTCGCAAAGGGGGGGACGCTTACGGCCGGCTCCAGTGCAAAGGGAGGGACAGTTACGCGCCCGCCACTGGAGGCAAACGTAACCTTCCTGGAACTGCCATTAGTGGGGATCGTGGCGGCGGGAAAGCCGGTGCATGCGTTCGAACTGGCGGACGCCATCGAGGTTCCTTCGGCTATGGCGGGACCGGGCAACGTGGTGTACGAGGTGCGCGGGGATTCCATGGTCGAAATGGGAATCATGGACGGCGACTTCGTGGCGGTACACCCGCAGGCGGTCGCGGAAAACGGCCAGACGGTGATCGCGGAGGTGAACGGCTCGATCACCATCAAGAAGTACGTACGTAAGGGAAACACGATCCAGCTCGTTCCCGCCAACTCGGCGATGAGCCCGATCACGGTTACCGAAGAGGACGAGTTTCATATCCGGGGAGTGCTGGTGGGCTCCATGAGGTTTTATCGCAAGTGGACCGGGAAATCCTCCACATAACGGTGCCCGCTTTTCCGATCGCGCTGGCACGGGTGGTCCACTCGCACCTGCGCGGACGGCCGGTGGCGGTGGCGCCGCTCAACTCGGAACGCGCGCTGTTGCAGTGCATCTCCCCGGAGGCGGCGGCGGAGGGGGTTCACGTCGGGACGCCGATCTACCACGCCCGCAGGTCCTGTCCGTCTCTCATCGTCATCGCTCCCGATCCGCACCTTGCAGCCAAGGGGAATCTGGCGCTCATGGAGCTCTCGGCGGAGTTCACACCGATGGTGGAACCGGGTGCGGGACGGGTTTTCCTTGATGTGACCGCGTCGAGAAGGCTGTTCGGCCCGGCACGCGACGTGGCGGCACGCCTGGAGAAGTCGATCGCGGGAGGTCTTGGACTGGAGGCGATGGCCGGGGCGGGTGGGAACAAGCTGGTTTCGCGGGTCGCGGCGGATACCATGCGGGAGCCGGGAGTTTACGACGTCTTTCACGGTGCCGAACGTCCTTTCCTGGCCCCCTTCCCGGTTTCGGTGCTGCCGGGTGTGGGGGAGTCGAGACAGACGCTCCTGTTCCAAGACCTCAACCTGAAACTGGTGGAAGAGGTCGCGGCGCTGTCGGTGCCGCAACTGCGGCTGGCGGTCGGTCCTTTCGCGCCGCTGCTGCACGACCGCGCCTGCGGCATCGACCGCTCGCCTGTACAGCCACCGCGCATGTCGACGGAGATCGTCGAGGAGGGACTTTTGGAGCAGGAGGAGAACGATGACGCGATCCTGCTTTCAGAGCTGCTGCGGCTGGTTGAGGGATGCGGGCTGAGATTGCGGCGTCTGCGCAAGGGTGCGCGCAAGATCACGCTCTCGGTTATGTACGCGGACGGGGTCAGCCAGCAGGGAAAGAAGGTGTTGCCGGTGCCGACGTCGCTGGATCTGCCGCTGCTGGCAGCGGTGGAGGAGCTGTTCTTCACCACCTGCAAGAGGCGCCAGCGGGTCAAGGGGTTACGGCTTAGCTGCGATCAGGTGGCGGAGGATGCGGGGCAGATGGATCTCTTCGCGGCCGCGCCGGCGGAAGCGTCGCGGAGGGAGAGTGACCTGCAGGAAACGCTGGATCTCTTGAGGGAAAAGCATGGCAAGAACGCGGTGCGCTGGGGGAAGGGACTGGCGGCGCGCCGGGAGGTCACCCTCGCCAGCGAAACGCCTGCAGAATGGGACCCGGAGCAGAACAAGTACATGACGGTGACCAAAAACTAGGGCATTTAACAGGGATAAAGGGGATAAAAGGGATAACGGCGGTAAAACCCAAGCAGTTACGCAAAGAACGGTGAGTATCCGCGAAGAACGCCGAGAAAAATCTTTTTTTGGGGAAAGGCTAAAACAAAATCTTTGAACAAACCGTCGGGCTGGGCCTCCCCTCTGCCTGATTCTCTTTGCGCTCTCCGCGGATACTCCGCGTACTTTGCGTAACTGCTTTTCTGGTTCTGCATGTTTATTCATCTTCACGTACATTCTTCCCTCTCCCCCAACTGGGGCATTCACTCGCCGGAGGCGCTGTGCGCGGAGGCGGCGCGGCTCGGGTTCGATACGCTGGCCCTCACTGACCGCAACGGGCTCTACGGGGTGCCACGTTTTCTCGACGCGGCGCGCGAGGCCGGCATCTCCCCCATCATCGGCACCGAGGCGGTGACGGAACAAAACCGCGCGGTGCTGCTGGCGGCTGACCAGGAGGGATACGCCAACATCTCGCGCCTGCTCTCGGACCTGCACTGCGACAAGTCGTTCGACCTCTGCCACGCGCTCACCCGCTACCGGCATGGGGTGATCGTCCTGAGCGACGACCGGCGCCTGCTGTCGGCGCTGAAGCGGGTCTCGGCGGAGGGGCTTTTCGTGGAACTGTCGCCGGGACACGACATGCACCGGGCACTGGCTCTATCACGGGAACTCAAGCTGCCAGCGGTGGCGACGGCACGGGCAGTCCTGCACGCTGCGAAGGGGACTGGCTCCGCAGGTGCCTGTCCCCCTCATTGCAATGCTGCCGACGCCAACGCCATGGCCCAAGGGAGAAAGGGGACAGGCACCTGGCGGAGCCAGTCCCCTGGTGTGGCCGACTTCCACTTGCACCGGGTGCTGCGCGCCATTCACCTCAACACGAAACTGTCCCGATTGACGCCGGACCAGACGGCGGCGGAGTCGGATACATTCTACTCTCCCGCCCAGATGGCTGACTTCTTCCCGCACTGCCCTGAGGCACTGCAAAATTCGCTGCGCATCGCTGCCATGTGCCGCAGGGAGTGGGACTTCTCGCAAACCATCTTCCCCGCCTTCCGCGGACTGGGCAACGACGACGCCTTCACGACGCTCAACCGCCGCGCACGCGAGGGGGCGCTCTGGCGCTACGGCTGCATCTCACCTGACGTCGAAGCACGCCTGCAAAAGGAACTGGCGATCATCCGCGACAAGGGGTTCGCTCACTACTTCCTCGTGGTGGAGGAGATCACCAGACAGTCGCAGCGCACCTGCGGCCGTGGCAGCGCGGCGGCGTCCCTGGTCGCCTACTGCCTCGGCATCACCCACGTCGACCCCATCCGCCACAACCTCTTTTTCGAACGCTTCCTCAACGAGGGACGCAGCGACCCGCCCGACATCGACGTGGACTTCCCCTGGGACGAACGTGACGCCATCCTCGACTTCGCCTTCGCCCGCTACGGCGCCAGGCGCGCGGCGATGGTGGCGAACCAGGTGGGCTTCAAGGGGAGATCGGCGCTGCGTGAGGTGGCCAAGGTGTACGGCCTGCCGGATTTCGAGATCAAGGAGATGACGGAGCGCATCTCCGGTTTCTGGCGCGCGGAGCAAAGCGCCGCGGCGATGGCAGGACATCCACTGTTCCAGGGGGAAACGCTCTCCCAGGATTGGCAGGAGATCGTCGCGACGGCGCGCCATCTGAACGGCCAGTTACGTCACCTGTCGCTGCATTGCGGCGGGCTGGTCATCGTCCCGGACGAGATCCGCAGCTACGTTCCGGTGGAGATATCACACAAGGGGCTGCCGCTGATCCAGTGGGAGAAGGACCAGGCCGAGGACGCGGGTCTGGTCAAGATTGACATCCTGGGGAACCGTTCGCTGGCGGTGATCCGCGACGCACTGGCGGCGGTGAAGGAGCAGACCGGAATAGAGATCGACTACGCGAGCTGGCGCCCGCTGGAGGACGAGCGGACTCAAAGCCTGATGCGCCGCGGGCTCACCATCGGCTGCTTCTACCTGGAATCCCCCTCGGTCCGCCTGCTCTTGAGAAAGATCTGGAGTTCGACGGCGCCGCCGGAGACCTTCGACTGCGACATCTTTGAGGTGCTGGTGCAGGCGTCCTCGATCATTCGCCCCGCCGCCAACAGCTTCATCCAGGAATACGTCGCCCGCATGCAGGGGAAGAAATGGACTCACCTGCACCCGTTGCTGGAACCGGTCCTCGGGGAGACGCTGGGAATCGCCATCTACCAGGAGCAGATCACCCAGATCGCCATGGAACTGGCCGGCTTTTCGGCGAGCGAAGGGGACCAGCTCAGGAAGGTGATCACCAAGAAGCACCGGGAAAAGAGGCTCGCCGACTTCCGGGCCAAGTTCCTCGCGGGAGGAAAAGAGCGCGGCGTCTCGGAACCGGTGCTGGATGCGATCTGGGAGCAGATCCTCTCCTTCGCCGGCTACTCGTTCTGCAAGCCGCACTCGGCGAGCTACGCGCTTTTGAGCGCCAAGGCGGCCTACATGAAGGCGAACCACCCCGCGCAGTTCATCGCTGCCGTGATCTCCAACCAGGGAGGATACTACTCCCCCTTCGCCTACATCTCGGAAGGGCGCAGGCTCGGGCTCGCCATCCTGCCGCCGGACATCAACGGGAGCGACTACCACTACACCGGCTTCGACAAATCTCTGCGGATCGGGCTGATGCAGATCGACGGGCTGACCCGCGAAGGGGCGCAGCGGCTCCTGAAGGAGCGCCGCGAACGCGGCCCCTTCGCGTCGTTCAAAGACTTTCTGCGCCGGGCCAACGTGCAGCGTGCTGACGCGGAGCGGTTGGTGAAGGCGGGATGCTTCGACGCACTGGAGGGGGAACCACGGAGGCCGGCGCTGTTGTGGGAACTGCTCCACTTCCAGCAGCAGGCGACGGCGCTGCTGTTCGAACAGAAGACCGAGCTCCCCAAACCGCCCCCGTACGATGCGGAAACGGTCTTGCGGCAGGAGGTGGAGGCGCTGGGTTTCCTCGCCTCGCGGCACCCGCTCACCCTGTACAAGGCGCAGTGGCAGCGGCACCGGCCGATCAAGGCATCGGAACTGATCAAGCATTCGGGGCAGTGGGTGACCATGGTGGGGTGGTGGATCACGACGAAGACGGTGGAGGACAAGCACGGCCGCCCTATGGAATTCGTCTCCTTCGAGGACGTGACCGCGATCTTCGACGCCACCTTTTTCCCGGACGTCTACGCACGCGTTTGCCGCAAGCTCTCGCAGCGCCGCCCCTACCTGTTGAAGGGCGTGGTCGAGGAGGAGTTCGGCGTGGCGACCCTCAGGGTGAAGTGGGTCGGCTTTCTGGACGGCTGAACACGGTGACCGCCGGAATCGGCGCATCGGGATCCCGCAGTTCGGCGACACCTGCGGCGTCCGCCCCGGTCAGCAGAGGAAGGTAGACGTTGAGGGTGGTGCCCACGCCGGGGGTGCTGTCGATCTCCACGTAGCCGTCGTGCTGCTTGACGATGCCGTAGACGATGGCGAGCCCGAGGCCGCTCCCCTTGCCGACTTCCTTGGTGGTGAAGAACGGTTCCAGCACGTGGGCCTTGGTCGCTTCGTCGATGCCGGTACCGGTGTCCGTGACGGTGATCACGGCGTAGTTGCCCGGCCTCCCATACCCGCGCTGGTCGATCCATTCCTCGTTCATCTCCATCGAGCTGGTACAGATGGTGAGGGTCCCCCCCTCCGGCATCGCGTCACGAGCGTTGTTGACGAGGTTGGTGATCACCTGGTCGATCTGGCCCGAGTCCGCCACGACTGCCAGTTTCTCCGGCCAAAGCTCGATGTTCAGCGCGATCTTCGAGGTGACCAGCCGGCTCACGAGCTTGCGCAGGTTGGCGATCACCTGGTTCAGGTTGACCGGCTGGGGATGGTTGACCTGTTTGCGGCTGAAGGCGAGCAGCCCCTGGGTCAGCGAGGCCGCCCGCTCCGCGGCGTTCAGCACCTGCTCCAGGTATCCCTGGGCGGGGTCGTCCTTCTTCATGTTCATCTGGGCCAGCGCGACGAACCCCATCATGCCGGTGAGCAGGTTGTTGAAGTCGTGGGCGATGCCTCCCGCCAGCACGCCGACCGATTCCATCTTCTGCGACTGCCGGATCTGCTCGGACATGCGCCGCTCCCGCTCCAGGTGGATGGCGCTGCGCAGACTCATGCCGATGACGGGGGCGATGCCGGTCAAAAGGCTCAGGTCGCTCTGCATCAGCGGGCGGTGCGACTTCTTGTTGTCGACGGCCAGGATCCCCAGCACCTCGCCGTCGCAGGCGATGGGACAACAGATGAAGGAGCGGGCCTCCAGTTCCAGGGAAAAGGCGACGCTGTGCGGCGTGTGCAGGTGCGCCACCTCGGCGAAGTCGCTCACGAACCTGATCTGGTTGTCGCGGAAACAGGTGACGAAGACGCCCTGGGCATCGGGGGAGGTGAGATCGAATGACGCGTTTACGAGTGCGTCGCGTTGCGCATCGGTATAACCGTAGCCGGCTCGGAAGGCGAGGCGTGTTTTCCTGGCATCGGCCAGCATGATCACGGCACGGTCGTAGCCGAGCCGCTTCTCGATCACCTTGATGACGCTGTCCAGGACCTCGTCGATCCCGGTCTGTTTGCTGAGCGCCTGACCGACTTCGTTGACCATGCGGGCGTTGTTGTAGTTGACGCCCATCTGCGCGAGTACCTGCTCGGTCGATTCCTTCACCTGGGCCAGTGCGGTGTCGACTTCCCTGGTTTCCAGCCGCTGGGCGAGGTAGGAAGTCCCCAGCACAAAGAAGGCGAGCGCGGTGAGCAGTTCCACCAGGTGCCCCACCTGCCAGAAGTGATGCAGCACGGCGTACGCGATGACGATGACCGGAACCAGCCGGTTCCTGGCGCTGCGGATCTGGGCGTAGAGCGTCTTCTTCCAGGAGATGACGTAACGGCAGCACTCGCCCCCCTGGAAGATGCACTCGGTGTGCTCGATCTGCGGCTGGTAGTAGAACAGCATCACCACGGCCTCGAAGAGGCCGATGCGGTTTTCGCACTGGTAGGGTTGCTCTTCCACCCCCGGGTGCGGAACGGCGGTGATTTCCACCTTGTTGTCGGCCAGTTTGGTCGCCGTGTAGGCCGCGGACCGGCTGAAGTGGCCGGAGCACTTCCCTATCGCCAGCAGCGTGTTGGCCGGACCGATCAGCCCGAAGGTGTACTTCATCATCATGCCGTGGGCTGCCTCGGAGGCGGCGTAGCGCCCCCCTTCCCTTGCGATGTCGGTGCCGACCATCTGGGTCATCCGGGCGTGGAAGCGGTCGACCTGGCGCTGGGTGAGCCAGTGCCCCTCGTCGCTTAGTTCGTACTGGCTGATCTCCGCGTACTGCAGCAACTCACCGATATCGACCTGCGGGTACTTCTTGCGCAGCAGGCTCACGAAGATACTGATGATCTTGCTGTTGTACAGGGGCTGTTCGTCCATCGTCACGGGAACTCCGGCTGCTGCTCGGCACAGGCTCGGCCTGGATTTTCAAAAGGCCATTGTGCATGTATCGGATAAATTGGCGGATGCTTTAGGAAGGGAGGTCATGTAGGGCAGAAAAAGGGGACATGCAGAAGGGACAGGCTCCGATAGGTGCCTGTCCCTGTAGCGGAACGCTCTTTCAGCTCAGCCAGCTTCCGCAAGAGCTAAGGGGACTGGCACCTGACGGAGCCAGTCCCCTCCCCCCACGAAAAAGGCCCGGCTCTCTTACAGGGCCGGGCCTTTTTGACTGTCTTTACGGTCGGTAACTAGTCGACCGACTTCCTCAGGAAGGTCGGGATGTCGTACTGATCCTCATCGTCCATGAGGAAGCTGCGCTGCTGCCGGGAGACTTCACGCTCCTGCTTGGCGCGGATGTAGGTCGGGATCTCGCGGTTGACTTCAGGCTGCGGCTTGACCAGGGTGCTCACGTTCTTGATCTCGTGACGCCCTTTCTCGAGATCGAAACGGTCGCCGAAGCCGGTGGCGATGGCGGTGACCTTGATGGTCTCACCAAGGTTCTCGTCGATGACGAGACCGACGATGATGTTGGCGTCCTCGTGCACCTTCTCGTGGATCACCTTGCTGGCGGCGTCGAATTCGTCCATGGTCATGGAGGAGGAACCGGAGATGTTGACCAGGACGCCCTTGGCGCCAGAGATGTCGATGTCTTCCAGCAGCGGGCTGGAGATGGCTTTCAGGGCCGCGTCGACGGCACGGTTCTCACCGTTGCCCAGACCGATACCCATCATGGCCATGCCGCGCTCGCTCATGATCGACTTGACGTCGGCGAAGTCGACGTTGATCAGGCCGGACTGGGTGATCAGGTCGGAGATGCCCTGCACCGCCTGGCGCAGCACGTCGTCGGACGGCTTGAAGGCGTCCAGGATGGACATGGACTTGCCGGCCAGGCCCAGGAGCCTGTCGTTGGGGATCACGATCAGGGAGTCGACATGTTTCTTCAGTTCCTTGATGCCGTCTTCACCCTTGGCCAGACGCTGACGACCTTCGCGGGTGAACGGTTTGGTGACCACGCCCACGGTGAGGGCGCCCTGCTCGCGGGCGATCTCGGCGATGATCGGGGCAGCGCCGGTACCGGTGCCGCCGCCCATGCCGGCGGCTACGAAGATCATGTCGGCACCCTTCAGTGCCTCGACCACCTTGTCCCTGTCCTCGAGGGCGGCGTCGCGGCCCACGTTGGGGTTCGCGCCTGCGCCGAGACCCTTGGTAAGCTGGGTTCCGATCTGTATCTTGACCGGCGCCTTGGACATCCTGAGCGCCTGTGCATCAGTATTGGCAACGATGAAATCGACCCCTGCGATGCCCACAGCCATCATGGTGTTGACCGCGTTCCCGCCGGAACCACCAACGCCTATCACCTTTATCTTCGCAGTCTGGTCGATGCTTTCATCGAAATGAAACATGAACTACCCCCCTTATTATCGCGCCCCCCGGCGGCGGCAAAAATATTAGCCGGTTTTATACTACGTTTGCCCCTATAATGGAAGCCCTAAAACACTATATGTAGTGTTTTTTTAGAAGAACTCGCCGAACCAATCCTTCATCCTGCGGCTTACCCGACGGAAGACGGTTTCGTCACTTTGCTGGGTCGGGAACTCGTGTACCCCCACGTTCTTGGATCCGTACACCACCAGGCCGACGCCGGTCGCGTAAACCGGCGAATTGACTACGTCGGTGAGGCCGCCGATCCGCTGCGGCAGGCCGCGGCGCACCGGGAGATTGAAGATCTGCTCGGCAAGTTCCGGCATCCCTTCCAGGATGGTGGAACCGCCGGTGATGACCACGCCGGAGGCGATCATGTCCTCGAGGCCGCTCTTCACGATCTCGCGGTTCACCAGGGTGAAGATCTCTTCGACGCGCGGCTCGAGGATTTCACAGAGGAGCTGGCGGGAGAGGACGCGCGGCTTGCGGCCGCCGACGCTGGGCACCTCGATGGTCTCGTCCTTGCCGACAAGGGAGGAGAGGCAGCAGCCGTACTTCTGTTTGATGCGCTCGGCTTCGGCCATGGGGGTCCTGAGGCCGACGGCGATGTCGTTGGTCAGGTGGTTGCCGCCCAGGGAGAGCACGGAGGTGTGCTTGATGGCGCCGTCCACGAAGATGGCGATGTCGGTGGTGCCGCCGCCGATGTCGACCAGCGCTACACCCAGTTCCTTCTCGTCGGCGGAGAGCACGGCCTCGGAGGAGGAGAGCTGTTCGAGGACGATGTCGGCGACCTCGAGCCCGGCACGGTTGCAGGACTTGACGATGTTCTGCGCGCTGGCGACGGCTCCGGTGACGATGTGCACCTTCGCCTCCAGCCTGACGCCGCTCATCCCCAGCGGCTCGCGGATGCCGTCCTGGTCGTCGATGATGAATTCCTGGGGGAGGATGTGGATCACTTCGCGGTCCATGGGGATGGCGATGGCCTTGGCGGCCTCGATCACGCGCTTCACGTCCTCGGGGGAAACCTCGCGGTTCTTGATGGCGATGACACCCTGGGAGTTGAAGCCCTTGATGTGCCCGCCCGCGATGCCGGCGTAGACCGACTTGATCTCGCAGCCGGCCATCAACTCGGCCTCCTCGATCGCCTTCTTGATCGCGGAGACGGTGCTCTCGATGTTGATCACGACACCTTTTCTGAGCCCCTTGGACGGGCTGGTACCGATCCCGACGATGTCGATGCCGTCTTCGGTGACGTTGCCGACGATGGCGCAGATCTTGGTTGTGCCTATATCAAGGCCGACGATCAGGTTATCCCTTCTGGTTGCGGACATGCTCCCCCCCTTTTCCTACACTTTTTTCACTATGATTTTGTCGATGTAATCGAGGTCTATGTAATCCAAAGCGTGCATCTGCGGCTTGAGGTCGCGGTAGATGTCGGACAGGCGCGCGAGCTTCTGGCTGAACTCGCCGTTACCCAGTTTCACCGGAACGCCCCCCTGCATGGTGAACAGCGTGAAGCCGTACCCCTTGCTGTAATGAATCTCCGAGATATCCGCCAGGCTGAACACGCTGCCCGACCTGAGAGTGCCGATCAGTTGCAGCGCGCTCTTCAGGGCCTCCTGGCATCCCTTCGGGTCCTGGCTCAGGTCCTCCTCGGTGATGCCGGTGATGAGCGGGAAGTCGAGCCTGTCCCCCTCGGAGAGGGACTTGAACAGCACGCCTTTCTCGTCCAGGTAGTAGAGGCAGCCGACGTTGGCCACGGCCTGCGGCGTCCTTTCCGAAGCGGTGATGGAAAGGGTGTGCGGGAAGTAGCGACGCACCTGGACCTGTTCCAGCCAGGGATCCTTGGAAAGCCGCGCCATGATGGTTTTCAGGTCGAGTCCCAGCATGGAGTCGCCGGGGCGGACACCGGCCAGGGTGATGATCTCGTCCCGCGAAACCCTCTTCAGCGGCGATACTTCGATGGTTTCCAGACGGAGCAGCGTGGTGTGCGAGATCACGCCATAGGCCTTCCAGCCGCCGAAACCGGCGACGGCGCAGATGGCAGAGGCGCCGATTCCCCGGGAGAGCCACTTCAGTATCGGCCCCCAGTTGATCGGCTTGCGCTCTTTGGGCGCCTTCTTGACCCTGTTGTGGGGCACCCTCTGTTTTTTAGCGTGTAGATCGCGCATGACTATTACCGTCTAGATTGAATTCCAATGCACTGTGCAACAAATAACATCCGGCGAAACATCAGGTTGAGGTTCCCTTAACCTCAGCCTTAACCTGTCTTTCAGATCTTCAGCGATGCGGCAGAGATGATGCGCACCACCAGTTGATCGAAATCGATGCCCGAGCCGCGGGCGATCTCCGGAAGCAGACTCAGGTCGGTCATTCCCGGCAGGGTGTTCACCTCGAGCAGATAGCACTCGCCCGCCTCGTTGACCAGGAAGTCGACACGGCTGTAGCAGTCGCACCCCAGCGCCGCGTGCGCCTTCTCGCCTTCCTTCAGGACCGCCTGGTACACGTTCTCCGGCAGGCGAGCGGGGAGGATGTGCTCGGCGCCGCCGTCGGTGTACTTCGCCTCGTAGTCGTAGAACTCGTTCTTCGGAACGATCTCGATCGCGCCCATGGCGCGGCCGTCCAGGATGCCGACCTGAACTTCCTTGCCGCTGATGAAGGCTTCAATCAGGATCTCGGAATCGTAGCGGAATGCATCTTCGAGCGCCTTTGCCATCTGGTCCGGTTGCTTCACGATGCTGACGCCGACCGAGGAACCTTCCTTGGAAGGCTTCACCACCACCGGCAGCGGGTTCTCGAGCTTCAATTCCTCGCCGCGGCGCAGCACCTGGTAAGGGGCGAGCTTCAGGCCGGCCGAGGCGAACATCACCTTGGCGGCGATTTTGTCGATGGCAAGCGCAGAGGCGAGCACGCCGGAACCGGTGTAGGGGATCGCCATCAGCTCCAGGAGCCCCTGGACCGAACCGTCTTCGCCGAAGCGGCCGTGCAGGGCGATGAAGGCAAGCTCCACCTTCTCCTCGGCCAGGCGCTGGGCGAGGTCGCGGCCGACGTCGATGCCGACGGCGTTAAAGCCCTGGCGCTGCAGGGAGGCCAGCACGGCCTTGCCGCTGTTCAGGGACACCTCGCGCTCGGCGGACAGCCCCCCCATCAGCACGGCGATCTTCTTGGTTTTCAGGTCAGCTACCGTCATCGTGTTACGTCCTCTTCTCTTTGTTTCCTTCGTCCGGCTTGTTCCCCTCTGTAGGGGGGGCCGTAACTCCTCCCCCCGGAGGGGGGAGGTCGGGTGGGGGGAAAGCTTGTAACTTCCCCCTCCCTAACCCTCCCCCTCCGGGGGAGGGAACTTTTCGTGTCCCCCTCTCCCTCTGGAGAGAGGGTCGGGGTGAGGGATGCGCCATGAGCACCATCGCTGCATCTGCCGGCGCCCTCACCCGGCCTTCGGCCACCCTCTCCCGTGGGGAGAGGGAAACTGCGATCCCCCCTCCCCTTGCGGGAGGGGGTTAGGGGGTGGGGGTAGGTGCCACATCTAGCTCAGCTTGCGGCTTCACCCACCCCCCTGTCCCCTCCCGTCAAGGGAGGGGGAGGAAGATCCGAGCTATCCTTCGCCGACTATCCTTACTTCTTCCTCAAGCTCGACACCGGAGGTCTCCTTCACCCGCGACTTGATCAGCTCCGCGAGGGCCAGGAAGTCCGCGGCCAGGGCGCCGCCCTTGTTCACCAGGAAGTTGGTGTGCACCTCGGACACCTGTGCACCTCCGATCATCCAGCCCCGCAGCCCGGCTTCGTCTATCAACCGCCAGGCGCTCGCTCCGGCGGGGTTCTTGAAGAAGGAACCCGCATTGGGGAAACCGACCCGCTGTCCGCCGCGCTTGGCGATGTACTCCTGGATGCTCTCCTCGATCAGGCGACGCTCGACCGGCTCCAGTCTCAGCCGCGCTCCAAGGATGATCTCGCCCGGCTCCAGCTTCAGGAAACGGTAACCGTAATCCAATTCATCCCGCTTCCTGACCAGCACCCCGGTTTCCCGCAGCGTGGTCAGCACTTCGACCCGCTGCATGGTCTCGCCGCCGTGGGCGCCGGCATTCATGGTCAGCGCGCCGCCGAAACTCCCGGGGATGGCGCTCAGGAATTCGACACCTCCCAGGCACTGCTGCGCCGCGTAGCGGGTGAGGGCCTGATTGGTGACTCCGGCGCCGACGTCGAGTCGCGCCCCCGGTAACGGCTCCAGGGTGTCGAATCCTTTCAGGGAAACTACGCATCCCCTGATGCCGCCGTCGCGGACCAGCAGGTTGTAGCCGCCGCCAACGACCAGGTACGGGACCCCTTTCGATCGGATCTGCTCCAAGGCCCGCTCCAGGTCTTCGTGGTCCGCCGGTTCCAGGTAAAGATCCGCCGGTCCGCCCACCCTGAGCGAGGTGTGCCGGGACATGGGCTCGTCCCACAGGACGGCTCCCTTCATCCCTTGCGCTACCTGCTCCAGATCGGCGCGGGAGCAGGTCACTTGGTTGCCGTCCCCTTCAGGCGCTCCAGCATTGTTTCACCCACCTGCCAGACGTTTCCGGCGCCCAAGGTGAGCAGGATGTCGCCCGGGGCCAAGACGCGCTCCAGGTGCTCGCAGAGCTTGTCGCGTTCCGGGATCCAGGTGACGTCCTTCTGGCCGTGCCTTCTCACCCGTGCCGCCAGCGACTCGGCGGTGATTCCCTCGATGGGAGCCTCCCCTGCCGCGTAGATGTCGGTGAGGATCAGAACGTCCGCATCGTGGAACGCCTTGACGAAGTCCTCGAACAGTTCCTTGGTGCGCGAGTAACGGTGCGGCTGGAACACGACCACCAGGCGGTTTTCCGCGAAGCCGGCCTTGGCCGCGGCCAGGGTCGCCTTGATCTCGGTCGGGTGGTGGCCGTAGTCGTCGACCACCATGATGCCGTTCACTTCCCCTTTGAGGGAGAAGCGGCGCCCGACACCGCCGAAGGCCTTGAACCCTTCCTGGATGGTCTCGAACGGGATGTCCAACTCCATGGCGACCGCGATGGCGGCCAGCGCGTTCAGCACGTTGTGCGCGCCGGGCATGGAGAAGGTGATCTCGCCCAGCCTGACGCCCTTATGGTGGGCCACGAAGCTGGTGGAGAACCCGGAAAGGCGCACGTCGGTGGCGCGGAAGTCCGCCTGGGCCGAGAGGCCGTAGCTGGTGAAGCGCTTCTTCACCCTGGGCAGGATATCGGCGATGTTGCCGTTATCCAGGCAGAGTACGGCCAGGCCGTAGAAGGGAACCTTGTTGATGAACTCGACGAAGGTGTCCTTGATCTCCTCGATGCCGCTGTAGAAGTCGAGGTGGTCGGCGTCGATGTTGGTCACCACCGCGATGGTCGGCGAGAGGAGCAGGAAGGAGCCGTCGGACTCGTCCGCCTCGGCCACCAGGAACTGCCCCTGGCCAAGACGCGCGTTGGTGCCAAGCGAGTTCAGCCTGCCGCCGATGACCATAGTGGGATCGATGCCACCCTTGGCGAGGAGCGTCGCCACCATGGAAGTGGTGGTGGTCTTGCCGTGGGTGCCGGCGACCGCGACGCCGTACTTCATGCGCATCAGTTCGGCCAGCATCTCGGCGCGCGGGATCACCGGGATCAGCTTCAGGTGCGCCTCGATCACCTCGGGGTTGTCTTCGTGGACGGCGCTGGAGATGACCACCACGTCGGCCTGGGCCACGTTTTCGGCGGCGTGACCGATGAAGATCTCGCCCCCCAGGCTTTCCAGGCGCTGGGTCGTATCCGAGCTCCTGAGGTCGGAACCGGAGACCTTGTAACCCAGGTTAAGCAGCACCTCCGCGATCCCGCTCATGCCGATGCCGCCGATGCCGACGAAATGTATCCGCTCTATCTTTCCGTACACTTGAAACTCCTTAAAGGCCGTTCAACGTTCAACGTTCAACGTTCGCCAGATTTCTTTGCTTCGTTCGGCTGCCCGGTGACCGCCAGTCCAAAATCCGTCCAGTACAGGTGGTGCCGTACCGGTTACTCGCTCGTAGCGACGTCCAGGTTTCAAACGTTGAACCTTGAACGTTGAACGGGTTCTCAGTCTTTCAAAACCATTGCCGCGACGATGGCCTGGGCGGCGTCGAGCTGGGCCAGGGACCTGGCGTTCTTCTCCAGTTCGGCCACCTGCTCGGGATGCGCCATCAGGTTCAGGATCTCGGCTGCCAGATGCTCGCCGGTCAGATCCTCTTCGAGAATCATCCGCCCGGCATCACGGTTCACCAGCGACTCGGCGTTCTTCCTCTGGTGGTCGTCGGCTGCAAACGGATACGGGATGAAGATGCACCCCTTGCCGCAGGCGGTCACTTCGGCAATGGTGGTCGCGCCGGCCCTGCAGATCACCAGGTCGGCGGCACCGTAGGCCGCGGACATGTTGTCGATGAAGGAAAGCACCTGCGCCTGAACCCCCTGGGCCTGATATCCCTCGCGCACCCGCGCCACGTCCTTCTCGCCGGTCTGGTGGGTGATGCGCAGTTTCGGCTTAGCCTGCTCCAGGTGGGGCAGCGCCTCCAGCATGGCGGAATTGATGCGCTGCGCGCCGGCGCTGCCGCCGAAGACCAGGATGCTGAAGGTGTCTCCGCTCGTTCTCGCCCGCTGCTCCTGAAAGCCCCAGAGGATCTCCTTGCGGATCGGATTGCCGGTCATCTGGGTAATCCCCTTCGGGAAGAAGGCCGCGGCCTCTTCCATGGAGATGAAGACCCCGTCCACGACGCGGCTCAACACCTTGTTGGTCAGGCCGGGCAGCGCATTTTGTTCATGGACGAACCGCGGAATCCCCATGCCCTTGGCGGCGAGGAGCATCGGTGCGGAGGCGTAGCCGCCGACACCAAGCACCAGGTCCGGCTTGAAGCTTTTCAGGATCTTCCTGGACTGCGAGTAGCCGTACAAAAGGCGCCCGGCGCTCATGAGCTTCTTGACGGTTCCCATTCCCTTCATGCCGCTGGCGGAGATCAGCTCCAGCTTGTAGCCCAGCTTGGGCAACAGGCGCGCTTCGATGCCCCGCTCGGTGCCGACGAAAAGAACCTCGTTCTCCGGCCCGCGAGCCAGGAACTCTTCTGCTACCGCTATCCCCGGGAAGAGATGCCCCCCGGTGCCGCCTCCCGCGATGATCAACCTCATGGCGTCCCCCTCATCCTGGTGGAGACGTTGAGAAGCACGCCTACCGCGCAAAGCGAAATGATCAGCGAGCTGCCGCCGTAGCTCAAAAACGGGAGCGCGATCCCTTTGGTGGGGAGCAGTCCCGTGACGACCGACATGTTGATGAAGGCCTCCAGGCCGAGCAGCGACGCGATGCCGAAGGCGAGGAAGCGGCCGAAGCTGTCCTCGGCGGCAATGGCCACCCGGATGCTTCTTTGCACCAGTAACAGGAACATCGAGGCGATCACGATCACCCCGATGAACCCCATCTCCTCACCGAGCACGGAAAGGATGAAGTCGGTATGCGCTTCCGGCAGATAGAACAGTTTCTGCTTCCCTTCCCCGAGCCCCTGCCCGAAGAAACCGCCGGTTCCGAGCGCCAGCCAGGACTGGATGATCTGGAACCCCGCGTCGGTTGGGTCCTGCCAGGGATCCAGAAAGGCCGTGATGCGCCGCATGCGGTAGGCCTTGGTGAAGACCAGGTAACAGACCCCGGGGAGGGCGACGAGCCCCATGCCCAGGATGTACTGCACCTTGGTGCCGGCGGCGAAGAGCATGACGATGGCCACCACCAGCATGGTGAGCGCCGCCCCCATGTCGTGCTGGGCCAGGAGCACCGCGATGAACACCCCGAGGATCAGCATGTAGGGGAGGAACCCCGAGGTGAACTGCTTGAGTTTCTCCTGCCGCTTCTCCAGGGAGTAGGCCATGTACATGATCAGCGCCACCTTGGCCAACTCGGAGGGCTGGAAGTTGAAGCCGGGAAGGCGGATCCAGCGCGAGGCGCCCTTGGCGGTCCCGCCGATGCCGGGCACGAACACCAGGAGGAGCAGGAAGAACGTCCCCAAAAAGAGCGGCACGGCCCACTTTTTCCAGACGTGGTAGTCGACGTGCATGGCGAGCCCCATGCCGATGAAGCCGATCAGGGCGTACAGGGACTGCCGTTTCAGGAAGAAGAAGCCGTCGTGGAACTTCTTGGCCGCCATGACGGAGGACGCGGAGTAGACCATGACCACACCGAAACAGGTGAGGATCACCGCCATCATAAGCACGATCATGTCGTACCCCTCCAGTCGCTTCACTTCCCTTCCGCCTCCTTGGCCGCGCGTACCGCCGCCTTGAAGCGCTCGGCGCGCTCCTCGTAATTCTTGAACATGTCGAAGCTGGAGCAGGCCGGCGAGAAGAGGACCACGCCGCCGGGCCGCGTCAGCCTGCGGGCGGTGTCGACCGCCTCCTCAAGGGTGTCGGCGAAACGGGTGTCGGTGAGATCGCCCAGCGCCTGGTGCATGCGCTCGCGCGCCTCGCCGATCAGGACCAGGTGGCTCACCCGCTCGGAGACGAGTTTGGCCAGCGGCTCGTAGGAGCCACCCTTGTCCTTGCCTCCCGCGATCAAGGTGATGCCGGACTCGAAGCTTTCCAGGGACTTCACGACGCTGCCGACGTTGGTCCCCTTGCTGTCCTCGTAGTAGGCGACGCCGTTCACTTCCTCGACGAACTCCATGCGGTGCGGCAGCCCCTTGAACTCCTTTACCGACGCGTAGGCGCAGTCGCCGTCGCAGCGCATGAGCAGGGTGGACGCCATGCTGGCCATGATGTTGTCCAGGTTGTGCACCCCTTTGAGCTTGAAACCGTCGGTGCCGAAGCGGAGCACCTTGCCGTCGTGGGCGAAGGTGATGAAACCGTCGCGGTAGCTGATCCCCTCCTCGAGCTCGTGGAAGCGGCTCATGGGGAACAGGCGCGCCTTCAGCTTGGTGGCGCAGGCGGCCACCAGCGGGTCGTCGACGTTCAGGACCGCGAAGTCTTCCGGCCCCTGGTTCTCGAAGATGCGCAGCTTAGCGTCGATGTACTCCTGGAAGCTGTGGTAGCGGTCCAGGTGGTCCTCGGTCAGGTTCAGGAGCACGGCTACGTGCGGGCGGAAGCTCTCGATCCCTTCCAGCTGGAAGGAGGAAAGCTCGACCACGACGCGCTCGACCCGCTCACCGCTCATGGCGAGCTCGATGAGGGGATTGCCGATGTTGCCGCCGACGAAGGTGTCGAAACCGCACCCCTTGAAGATCTCACCGGTCAGGGTGGTCGTGGTGGTCTTGCCGTTGGTGCCGGTGATGGCGACCATGGGGGCCTCGATGAACCAGGAGGCGAGTTCCACCTCGGAGACCACGCGGCGCTTCTGGGCGCGCGCCATCTCCAGCGGCTTGATGTCCATCGGGACGCCGGGGGAGACCACGATCAGGTCGGCCATCAGGAAGCTGTAGGGGACGTGGCGGCCGAGCTCCAGGCAGAGGTCCAGGTCGGCAAGCTCGGCCAGGACGTCGGCAAGGGCCTCGTCGTCACGCATGTCGGTAACGGTGACCAGGGCACCACGCTCCGCCAGGAAGCGGGTCACGGCGACGCCGGTCTTCGCCAGCCCTACCACCAGTATTTTCTTGTCCTTTAATTCCATATGACCTTCTTTAAAAAGCTAAATCCCCCCTGTCCCCCCTTTGACAAGGGGGGACGCGAGGTCGGGTGCTGCACGTTATGGCTAGCGCATCTTCAGGGTCGAGATGGCGACCAGCGCGAGGATGATGGTGATGATCCAGAACCGGACGATGATCTTCGGCTCGGCCACCCCCTTCAATTCAAAATGATGATGAATGGGCGCCATCCTGAAGATCCGCTTGCCACGGTACTTGTACGAGCCCACCTGGAAAATGACCGAAAGCGCCTCCACGACGAAGACGCCACCTACGATGACCAGAAGGATCTCCTGCTTGGTCAGCACGGCCAGGGTACCCAGCCCGCCACCCAACGACAGGGAGCCGACGTCCCCCATGAAGACTTCGGCCGGGTAGCTGTTGTACCAGAGAAAACCAAGCCCGGCACCGACCATCGCGCCGCACAGGACGGCCAACTCGCCGCCTCCGGGGACGTAGGGGATCTGCAGATAGCCGGAGAGCCTCGCGTTACCGGCGATGTAGCAGAACAGCATGTAGGTGGCCGCGTTGATGGCCACCGGCCCGATGGCGAGTCCGTCCAGGCCGTCGGTCAGGTTCACCGCGTTGCTCGCACCCACGATGACCAGGGTCACGAACGGGATGAAGAGGATGCCCAGCTCCGGGTGCAGCCTCTTGAAGAACGGGAAGTACAGCTCGGTGGAGAAACCGGGAAGATAGTAGAGGAAGATGCCGACACCGCCGGCCAGCACCACCTGCCAGAACATCTTCTGGCGCGGCGAGAGCCCTTTGGGGTTCTTCTCCACCACCTTCTTGTAGTCGTCCACGAAGCCCAGGACGCCGTAACCGCCGATGATGAGCAGGGTGAGCCAGATGAAGACGTTCTTCAGGTCGGCCCACAAAAGGGTCGGCACGATGATGCAAACCAGGATCAGCACCCCGCCCATGGTGGGGGTCCCCTGCTTCTTCAGGTGCGACTCGGGTCCGTCGGTGCGGATCACCTGGCGCGCCTGCAGCCCCTCCAGCTTCCTGACCAGCCAGGGCCCCACGATGAAGGAAAGCACCAGCGCCGTGATCATCGCGTAGATGGTACGGAAGGTCAGATACTTGAAGACGTTGAAAAGCTTGTAGTCCGAGGCGAGCGGATACAAAAGATGGTACAGCATCAGTCATGCCCCCCTTGTTTCGTGGGTGCCAGCGCCTCTTTTACCGCCGTCGCCACCTTGTCCATCTTCATACCGCGCGACCCCTTGAAGAGGACGCAGTCGCCTGGCTGAAGCCAGGCGATCAGCTCGCCGGCCAGCGCTTCGTGGCTTGCCGCGCGCACGATCCGCTCGGCGGGGAGTCCCGCCTCGAGCGCACCTTGCTCGATCTCCGCGGCCAGCTCGCCCAAAAGGTACAGACGTTCGACGGTGCCGGCGGCCTTTTTCCCAAGCTCCCGGTGCGCCTCCTCGGTCCCCAGGCCCAGTTCCAGCATGTCGCCCAGGACCGCCGCGGTTCTCGCCCCGTCCGCCACCTCGTGCAAGGTGGTGAGGGCGGCCGCCATGGAGGCGGGGTTCGCGTTGTAGCTGTCGTCGATGAGGGTTATTCCCGCCACCTCTTCGAGCTGGAAGCGCTTGTCGTAGGGGGTGAACTCCTCGAGCCCCTGGCGGATCACGGCTCCGGGTACGCCCAGGGCGTGCGCCGCGGCCGCCGCGGCCAGCGCGTTGTAGATGTTGTGCCGACCGTAGGCCCTCAGCGCTACCTGCTCCTCGCCGTCGGGAAGCCTCAAGGTGAAGCTCTCACCCAGTTTGCCCAGGCTCTTTACCGAGGCGGAGGAAACCTCGGCGCCGCGCAGGCCGAAGGTGAGCCGGGTCACGTGCAAGTGGGTCGGGCAGGCGGAGATGAGTGGATCGTCCACGTTGTAGACCGCCACCGCCCCCTCTTTCAGGCGCAGGAACAGCTCCCCCTTGGCGCGCGCCACCCCCTCCACGCTCCCCAGTGTTTCCAGGTGCGCAGGAAAGGCGTTGGTGATGATACCCACCTGCGGCTCGGCGATCTCGGCCAGGCGATCGATCTCGCCGAACTCGCTCATGCCGATCTCGACCACCGCCCAGCGCTCGCGGCCGGTCAAACGGAACAGGGTGAGCGGCAGGCCGATCAGGTTGTTGAGGTTCCCCTCGGTCTTCAAGCCCGGGCCGGTCTGGGCCAGGATGCCTGCCAGCATCTCCTTGGTGGTGGTCTTGCCGTTACTGCCGGTGACCGCGACTACCTTGAGGTCGAAGCGGCGGCGATGCCAGGCAGCCAGATCGCCCAGGGCGCGCAAGGTATCCTTGACCGTCACGGCGCAGGCACCGGCCGGCACCCCGTGTTCCGCGTGCCAGCTCTCGGCCATGAGGAACGCGGTCACCCCGCGACCTGCCGCCGTTTCTATGAAGTCATGGCCGTCGAAGCGCTCTCCGACGAGCGGTACGAACAGCTCTCCCGGGGCGACCTGGCGCGAGTCGGTGGATACGCCCGACACCACGGTCTGCGCCTCCCCGATGATTCTGCCGCCGGTTGCCTCGGCTATTTCTTTCAGCGTGAACATCGCCATCTAGCTTTTTGTGTCCTTTGTTCTTCAAAGTGTCCCCCCTTCCCTCGCGGGAGGGGGATAGGGGGTGGGGGAGGGTGCCAACTTCTTGTTATGCTTGCGGCTTCACCCACCCCCCTGCCCCTCCCGCCTTCGCGGGACGAAGCGCTTCGGCGCGCAGGCCCGTCAAGGGAGGGGGAGAAGGCTTTCGTTCATCGCAGCGCAAACGCAGTAATGTGCCGCAAAATAAGGGAAAAGGGAACCTTTTTTTACGCCCTCAGTTTCAGCGCGGCGGCAGCTTCTTCACGGTCGTCGAAGTGGAACTTCTCCGTGCCGACGATCTGGTAATCCTCGTGCCCCTTGCCGGCCAGAAGGACGATGTCACCCGGGCGGGCGGCCAGTACGGCGGCGCGCACCGCGGTGCGCCGGGACTCGATGGTGGCGAAGCCCTTCTCGCGCAGCCCCCCCTCCAGCTCCTCCAGTGCGTACTCCTTCAGACCCGCCGGGATGCCCGCCCGGACATCCGCCAGGATGGCCTGCGGATCCTCGGTGCGCGGGTTGTCCGAGGTGACGATGGCGAGGTCGCTGTAACGGGCGGCGATCTCGCCCATCACCGGGCGCTTACCCTTGTCGCGGTCGCCGCCGCAGCCGAATATGGTGATGATCCGGTCGGTCTTCAGCTCGGCTATGGTGGAAAGGACGTTCTCCAGGGCATCGCCGGTATGGGCGTAGTCGACCAGCACGATGATCCCCTGGTCGTTGGGGACCCGCTCCAGGCGCCCCGGCACCTTCTTGTGCCCCTCGATGCCGGCCTCGATGGCCTCCTTGGAGATGCCAAGCGCAAGCCCCGCCCCCACGGCACCCATGATGTTGTACAGGTTGAAGCGGCCCAGGAGGTCGGAGTTGATGTTGATCTCCCCCACCGGCGAGTTGAGACGGCAGCTGATGCCGTGCACCGAGAACTTCACCTCGGCGACGCTCAGATCGGCCGGGCCGTTCACCGCGTAGGTCAACACCGGCGCTGCCGAGTCGGCCGCGATCCTCGCCCCGTACGGGTCGTCCAGGTTTATCACCGCACGCCGAAGCGGCTTGTGCACGTTCGGGGTCAACAGGTCGGTGAAGAGCCGGAGCTTGCTCTGGTAGTAGGACTCCATGTCGAGGTGGTAATCGAGGTGGTCGCGGGTCAGGTTGGTGAAGATGGCCACGTCGAAGATGCAGCCGTCGGCACGGCGCTGTTCCAGGGAGTGCGAGGAGACTTCCATTACCGCGCCCTTAGCCCCCTGGTCCACGAGATCCCTCAAGATGCGCTGCAGATCCACCGATTCCGGCGTCGTGTTGGGGGCCGGGATGTTGGTGTCGCCGAAGCGGTAGCTGATGGTCCCCAGCACCGCGGCCGGGATGCCGGCCTCGGCCATGATCCCCTCAATGAGGTAGGTCGTGGTGGTCTTGCCGTTGGTGCCGGTGATGCCGACCAGCGGGATGTCCCCGGTGGGGGTGCCGTAGAAGACGGCGGCCATGAGGCTCATGGCGCGGCGCGCGTCCGGGACCTCGACGCAGGTGACCCCGGCAACGGCGCAGGGGCGGTCCGCAATAATTGCGACCGCCCCCCCCTTTACAGCGGATGCCACGAATTCCGTTCCGTCGCTCTTAACCCCGCGCAGGGCGAAGAAGAGCGAGCCTGGCGTCGCCTGCCGCGAGTCGTAGCAGAGCGACCCTATCTCGATGGCGTCGTCCCCGGTGACCTTGGCGCCCGGGACACAAGCCAGCAGTTGTCTCAGTTTCATACTTCCCCCATGGATCAGGCCGACGGCACGAAGCGTACCCAGACCTGGTCCTGCGTGGTGATGCGTGCTCCCGGTGGCGGGTTCTGCTCCACCGCCCTCCCGCTTCCCTGCAACTTGACGTTGAGCCCACGCTGCTCCATGACCCGCAGCACCTGCCTCATGCTCATGCCGCGGAAGTTGGGCATGGCGCCGGCGTCCGCCCCTTCCACCGTTACCCCCTCGACCACCGCCTGCTCGGCCTGCGGGGTGACCTTCTCGGGAACCGGTGCCGCCTTCTTCTTGATGTTCTTGTCCGGCGGGACGTTCAGGTAGCAAAGGGTCTGCTGTGCGATGGCACTGAAGGCCGGTGCCGCGACCACGCCGCCGTACACGTTGGCGGTCGGCTCGTCGACCATCACCATGATGGCCAGCCTCGGCTTGTCGACCGGCACGAACCCGATGAAGGATCCGATGCGCTTGCTGGCCGAGTAGCTGCGCCCCTCGACCTTCTGGGCGGTGCCGGTTTTGCCCGCGACCCGGTAGCCGTCGACCGCGGCCCCGGTGCCGGTCCCCCCTTCGGCCACGACCCCTTCCAGCATGTGGGCCACCGTCTTGGCCGTCTCCGGCGAAATCACCCTTCTCTTTACCTGCGGCCCGTACTGCTGCAGGACGACCCCCTCGTCGTCCACGATCCGGTCCACCAGGTAGGGCTTCATCAGGTTGCCGCCGTTGGCGACCGCGGAAACAGCGGCGGTGAGCTGCAGGGCGGTGGCGGTCACCCCCTGGCCGAAGGAGATGGTGGCGAGGTCGATGCCGTACCATTTCTCCTGCGGGCGAAGCATCCCGGAAACCTCGCCGGGGAGGTCGATGCTGCTTTTCTCCCCGAAACCGAACCCGGTCAGCGCCGTGAACAGGCGCTGGGAGCCGAGCCTCTGGCCGATCTTGGCGGCTCCGATGTTGCTCGAGTACTTGAGAACCTGCGGCACGGTCAGCGCACCGTACTTGTGCGTGTCGTGGATGGTCCTGCCGTACATGTTGCAGGAGCCGTTCTCGCAGTTGAAGCTGTCGCCGGGGCGGATCACCCCCGCCTCCAGTGCCGCCGCCACCAGGAAGATCTTAAAGGTGGAGCCGGGCTCGAAGCTGTCGGCGATGGCGCGGTTCCTGACCGCCCCCGGGGTCAGTTCCTTCACGTTGTTCGGATTGAAAGAGGGGTAGTTGGCCATGGCCAGCACCCGCCCCGTGTCGGGCTCCATGACGATCGCGATGCCGGCCTTGGCGCCGTTTTTCTCGATGGTCTTGGTGAGCTCCTTCTCCGCTATGTACTGGATGTTCTTGTCCAGGGTGAGGACGACGTTGCTCCCCTTGGAGCCCGCCTTGCCCTCGCTCCCCTTCTTGAGGGCGATGTCGCGCCCGAGGGCGTCGCGCTCGGTCACCAGGTAGCCGGTGTTGCCGAGGATGATGTTGTCGTACTTCTTCTCGACCCCTTCCAGGCCGCTCGGGTCGACCCCGGTGAAGCCTATTACGTGGGCCGCCACCTGCGAGTTCGGGTAGAAGCGGCGGCTTTCCTTGACGAAGCCGACCCCCTCGAGGTCGAGCGCCTTCACCTTCTTGGCCTGCTCGGGGGGCATCCTGCGGGCCAGCCAGACGAAGTTCTTCGCCCCCTTGAGCTTCGCCTCGAGTTCCTCCCTGGAGTACCCCAGCGCCGGGGCCAGTTGCGTCGCCGCCTCGGAGATGTTCTCCATGTTCCTGGTCTCGGCGTAGCAGGAGTCCATCTCGATGGAGACGGCAAAGGGCGCGTTGTTGCGGTCGTAGATCCCGCCGCGGCTCGGTGTCAGCGGAATGCTCTTCTGGTGCTGCTTCTCGGCGATCTTCACCAGCTTGTCGTTGTCAAGCACCTGCAGGTAGAAGGCGCGTCCGGTTGCCGCTATGAAGAATCCCACGAAGAGCAGAGCCACGAAGCGCATGCGGACCCTGGCCCATTTCTCCCACTTGTCTATCACTTGACCAGGACCACCTGCTGGTCGGTGGGGAGCGCCATGCCGAGCTCACCCTTGGCCAGCGCCTCGATGCGGGCCGGCGCCTTCAAGGACGCCACCTCCACCTTGAGGCGCTTGTTCTCCTGCTGCTGGTCCCGGAACTGCCGGTTCGCCTCGCCGATCCTCAGGTTCAGGTCGATCACCTCGACCCGGGACCAGACGTGAAAGATGGAAACCAGCGTAAGCAGGACCATGACCCCCGTCAGGTACCGGAAGCTGATCCAGTTTTCTCTTACTACCGCTCCCGGGCGTGCCGGTGCGGCGACCTTTCCGTAGGCAACTTTGCTCTGTGCCATAGTGCTACCTCTTGTTAAATCTTCTCGATGCCTCTAAGGCGTGCGCTGCGGGAGCGCGGGTTCGCGTTCAGTTCCTCATCCCCGGCCTTGACCGCCTTCTTGGTGAGCACCTTGTACTGCGGTACCCGCTTGCAGACGCAGATCGGGAGCTCTTTCGGACAGGTGCAGCCGGCAGCGGCGTCGCGAAAGGCCTCCTTGACGATGCGGTCCTCCAGCGAGTGGAAGGAGATCACCGCGCCGCGTCCACCGGGTTTCAGGAGTTTCAGCAGGTCGGCAAGCCCGTCCTCCAGGCTCTTCAGCTCCTCGTTGACCGCGATGCGCAGGGCCTGGAAGGTCCTCGTCGCCGGGTGCAGCCGCTCCTCCCACTTTGCCTTGGGTATCGCCCCCTTGATGATGTCCACCAGTTGCATGGTGGTCTCGATGGGGCTCTCTTCCCTGGCCTTCACGATGAAGGAGGCGACCCTCTTGGCCCAGCGCTCCTCGCCGTACTCGGTGATGATGCGGTGCAGCTCGGCTTCGGACAGCGTGTTCACCAGGTCGGCGGCACTCGGGCCGGAGCTTCGGTCCATGCGCATGTCCAGGGGCGCGTCGGCCTGGAAGCTGAAGCCCCGCTCTTCCTTGTCCAGCTGGTGGCTGGAGACCCCGAGGTCGAGGACGAAGCCGTCGATCGCGGCCACCCCCGCCTCGGCGAGCGTCGCCGCGATGGAGGAGAAGTTCCTCTGGAAGATCCGGACCCGGTCGCCGAAGGGGGCGAGTCTTTCCCGGGCCACCGCTATCGCCTCGGCATCGCGGTCGAAACCGATCAGCTGGCCGTCCGGCGCGCTCGCCTGGAGGATGAGGCCGGCGTGCCCGGCGCCTCCCAGGGTGCCGTCCACGTAGATGCCGCCCGACTTCGGGGCGATGAGCTCGAGGACCTCGTCCGGGAGTACCGATATGTGATGGAAATCCGCCATCTACAGCCCCAACGCCGTGAGACCCGGCGCGTCGAGCGGGAAGTTCTGCTCGTCCTGGGCGCAGACCTTGGCCCAGACGGACTGGCTGTAGATGTCGATTTTTTTCTGCATGCCCACGAAGTGGAGCTCGCGCTCCAGCTGCGCGGTCTTTCTCAGGTCGGGCGGGACCAGGATGCGGCCCAGCTTGTCGGCGGTGCATTCCACCGCGGGGACCAGCACGATGCGGCGCAACGCGGCCAGCTGATCGACGGAGAAGCCGAGGTCGCCACCGTCCTTGAGTCTTTCCTCGAGGGCCAGGAATTCGCTGTGGGGATAGATGACGAGACCGTAGTCCATCTGCTCCCCCCCCAGTCGCATCGGAATGCTCTTGGTGAGGAAGAAGCGCTCGTCGCCGAAGCTGTCGACCAGAACCTCGCGGAATTTCGCGGGAATGCTGGTGCGCCCCTTGGCGTCGATGGTCGTGTCGAACTTCCCTCTAAACATGGTTTCCCCGGCACTCGTTGCCACTTTATACCACTACATACCACTTTCGTGCACGAACTATACGGGAGGCAAGGATTGATGTCAAGGCAAAATTAGCGGCAAATAGGGAATTTTTGGGAGGTTTTCCGATGGGTTAAGCGAGGGGACGGGAACCGGTGGCAAGAAGTGGTAAAAGCTGGGGGTGAACCGGGGTAAATTAAAATACCTAGCGAACAACGAAGCTGAAAACGCGGCGGGCGGGGTCTTTACGACCCCGCCCGGAACGGTGCGACATTACTGGTTCTTTTTCCTGTCGAAGAGGGACACCACGTTCCCCTTCTTTTGGGAGCCCCCGTTGTCGGGTGGGGGGACCGGCTTCACGGGAGGCTCCGGCGACACGATCTTCTCGAGCATTACGGGAGTCCCGGACATGGTGAAGGGGGCGCCGTTCACCTGGCTCTCGTCCAGGATCCAGTTGTAGACCTGGAGCGGCACGGTGAGCACCAGGAGTTTCACCTGCCACCATCCCGGCTTCACATCCGGAGAGATATCCTCGATCCTGGCGTGGAACGCGGGCTTGTTGTCGATGTGCACCAACACGATGTCGTTGATGATTGTAGCCATGGTCACTTCTCCTGTGATCGATGCGGGGTCAAAGCAGGGAGCCGTGCATGCTCCGCCCCGGGAACATGCCCCGGATCTCGGCGTAGCGGGCGGAAAGCTCCTGTTCCATCCTGTAGAAGCGGGACACCTCGTCCCGCGTCAGCTGGTCCTCGATGAGGTCGCAATTGAAAGTGATGCAGTTGAAGGGACGGTAGCCGGCGGGGATCAGGCACTCCGGTTCCCCGAGGAACGGGCAGAGGCCGTTGTCGAAACGGGGCGCGAAGAGCGGCTTTGCCGCCGCCAGGTAGACCAGGAGGTCGACCGCGCTGAAGTGGTACTTCCCTTTGACGCAGCAGGCGCCGCCGCAACCGGCGCAATGGGTTGCGGCATCGACGCCGGCGACCAGTTGCTGCATGGACTCCTTGTGTGCCACCATGCCGCGGGCGAGCTCTTCCAGGTCCAGGCGTACGGCTTGTGGTAGCCGTTCAAACGCCGCGGTAACCCTGGTCACCGCCTCCTGCCACTCATGATCCCATCCTGCCACGCGAAACCTCGTGCCACATAAAAAAGCCGTCCGGAGCGACCGGAAGGCGGGGCTACTACTGCAAACCTGTCTTTGACGGCAAAGGCCGGGTCAGAACCCGCCGTCACCGGGGAGATGGCCGGAGGCGATCACCCGGCGAACGTTGAACGTTGAACGGTTGTTGTATATTGGCCGAAGCAGCCCGTAAGCCGGGTTCTGTTCCCGCAACCGGTTACCCGGAGGCGGGCGATGGTCATTCATCTAGGAGTGCCGTTGCCGACACCCTCAAGCAACCAACCCGGAAGCACGGACGGGCCGTCCTTGGCGCTTCCCTATTTGGTCTTGCTCCTGGTGGGGTTTACCTGGCATCCGACGTCACCGCCGGACCCGGTGAGCTCTTACCTCACCCTTTCACCCTTACCCACCTTCGCCGAGGCTTCGGTGGGCGGACTTCTCTCTGTGGCACTATCCCTGGGGTTGCCCCCGCTGGACGTTATCCAGCACCATGCCCTGTGGAGCCCGGACTTTCCTCCCTCCACCTTCGCCTAAACGAGGTGGACAGCGGCCATCTGGTCTGCTTCGGCCAAAAGCAAAAAAATGTTCAACGTTCAACGTTCAAGGTTCAATGGGGTTACCGCTTCGGCCACCGGCACCGTGCGGCGCCGTACCGGCACGGATGCATCAGGGGAGGCACACGGCGAACCTTGAACATTGAACGTTGAACCGGTTTTAGTCCTGCACTTCCTGCTTCATGACCAGGATGCGCTGGCAGTGCGGGCAGGTGATCACGTCGTCCGCGCGGAACAGGGTGTTGTAGAGCTGCGGCGGCAGGTGCATGTTGCACCCCATGCAGTTCCCTTCCTTTGCCTCGACAACGGCGACACCCCTTCTCTGGTCGCGCAGCCTGCTGTAGCGCTTCATCACGGATGCCGGGATGATCTTCACGGTCTCTTCGCGGTTGGCGGCATCCTTGGCAATGCCCCCCTCCAGCGCGTCAACCTTCTGCTGCACCTCGGCCTGCTGAGTCGCGACGTTGCCTTCCAGTTCGACGAGATCGGCTTCGCGCTTGGCGATGTCGCCGGTGATCTCTTCGATGGCGTTGATCTTCTGCAGGATCTGCTCCTCCAGCTCAGCGATCAGCTTCTTGGCGCCGGAGATCTCCTTGGAGACCGCCTGGTATTCCTTCTGGGTCTTGATCTCCTTGAGATGCGACTCGGAACGGGTGATGTTGTCGTTCTCGGAAGCGAGGTTCGCCTCGAGCGCCCCCTTCTCCTCCTCGAGCGCGCTCACTTCCTCACGCCGCGCCGCGATCTTGTCACGGGCATCCGCAAGCTTCGCGTCGAGCGCCTGGGCCTCGCTCAAAAGCTGCGCCTTCTCGCCGTCCAGACCGTCGATCCTGAGATCGATCTCCTGCAATTCGTATAACGCCTTCAGTTTGTTACGCAAAATCCGCCTCCCCAACTACCTTGTTATGTTCGCAAAGAGCAGACGCCTCACCAGAAGCTGAAAGGCTCCTGCTCTCCTTGGTATTCAACTATCTCAGCCTCGAAACGGCGCGCCGCGATGGCGTCCTTCAACTGCGCCCCAAGCCCTTGCACCATCAGGCGCTCGGTGGCGAAATGCCCTGCGTCGAGAAGCGCCACGCCAAGGGCCTCGGCCTCGCGCGCCTCGTGATATTTCACGTCCCCGGTCACGAGGATATCCGCCCCCTTGCGTGCCGCGTCGTGCAACAGCGAAACGCCGGAGCCGCCACAGACTGCCACTTTCTTCACCTGGCGTTCGGGATCGCCCACCAGACGCACGCCGGCGGCGCCGAGACGCTCCCGCACTTCCTTCGCGAAGCTTGCGGCCGTCACCGGGGCGGCCAGCGTCCCGATGCGCCCCAGCCCGCGCGCTGGCCCCTGGTTCAGCACCGGGTACAGGTCGTAGGCGGGCTCCTCGTAGGGGTGCGCCCCCTTCATGGCGGTCACGGCGGCGCCGATGCGCTCTTTGAGGATCAGGAATTCGAGCCGGCTTTCCGGCTCGGCGTGCCCCGCCCCGACTTCTCCCACGAACGGCTTCGCCCCGGCGAGCGGGGTGAAGCGCCCGGTCCCCTCGACCTGGTAGGAACAGTCGCGGTAGTTGCCGATCAGGGGCATGAAGGGGGAAAGCGCGGCCAGCAGCTTCTCCTCGAAGCCGCGCGGCGCGAACAGCACCATCTTTACGTACTCCTCACCGCCGGTGATCTTCAACGGCTGCGCGCCCTGGAGGCCGAGGCAGCCGGCCAGAAGGTCGTTCACGCCCCCGTGGGCGATGTCGAGGTTGGTGTGCAGTGAGATGATGGCGAGGTCGTTCTTGAGGGCGAGGATGGTAAGGCGGCCGGTCTCGTCGGCGGCGGTGATCTTTTTCAGCGGGGAGAAGATGAAGGGGTGATGCGTGACGAGCAGCTGGCAGCGGGCCTCGATGGCCGCCTCCACGGCGGGACGGCCGGGATCGAGCGATACCATGATGCGGGAAACCGGGGCGACGGGGTCGCCCAACTGCAGCCCCACGTTGTCCCAGGATTCCGCAAAGTGAATTGGGGCAATTTTCCCAGTTATTCCAACTAGATCTGAAATTCTTGGAGTTATCATCACGCTCAAAAGAAAAAGAGTGCAACCGCTTGGTGTGCACTCTTTCTCCCCACTAGAAGTGTATTTTTTCGTCTGACCAGGTGCTTTAAGGGCATCCCCACATCATCCTAATTTGTAAGGTGGTGGGCCCACCAGGACTCGAACCTGGGACCGACCGGTTATGAGCCGGTAGCTCTAACCAACTGAGCTATAGGCCCGAAAAGCGAAATTAAAACATATAGTAAAAGGATTAGCGTGTCAAGCTTCTATTTTAATGACAGAAGCCTGCTTCCCTAATACATCTCGTACTTGAGCAGACGGCACTCGATGGGGCCGTTGTAGAGCACCATTCTCCTGGTCGCCTTCAGTCCGACCGACTTGGCCAGCTCGAGGTTCCCGGTGAAGAGGTAGGCGGTGTATCCCTTGCAGCGTTGTTTGAGGGTGTCGCCGATCTCCTTGTAGAGCGGGCGCAGCGCCTCCTGCTCGCCGAGCCTCTTGCCGTAGGGCGGGTTGAGGATCAGCACACCCGGTCCCGGGGGCGGGGTGATTTCGGCCATGGGGAGCTGCCCGAGCACGAGGTGCTGCAGCACCCCGGCGCGCTTGGCGTTCTGTGCGGCCATGCCGACTGCGGAGTGGGACAGGTCGGTTCCCTGCACCGGCGCGGGCAGCTGCTCCAGCATCCCGGCGCGCGCCTCGGCTACGATGCGGTCCCAGAGCGCCCGATCGAACCCCTGCCAGCGCTGGAAGCCGAAACGACGGTTGAGCCCGGGGGGGATGCGCAGCGCCTTGAGCGCCGCCTCGATGGCGATGGTGCCGGTGCCGCACATGGGATCGACCAGCGGGGTGCTGCCGTCCCAGCCGGAGAGCTCCACCAGCGCCGCCGCCAGGTTCTCCTTGAGCGGGGCCTCGTGACGGTCCAGGCGATAACCACGCCGGTCCAGCGGTTCTCCGGACAGGTCGAGGCTCAGGGTGCAGCGGTTCTTGAACAGGCGCACGTTGACGCGCAGGTCGGGGTCTTTGGTATCCACGCTGGGACGGCTGCCGAAGTGGTCGCGCAAGGCATCGACGATGGCGTCCTTGGTTTTGAGCGCCACGAACCCGGAATGGGTCAGCGCGGAGTCCCTTAGGTTGCAGTCGACGGCAAGGGTGAGGGCGGGGGTGAGAAAGCGCTCCCAGGAGACGCCCCGCACGCCGCGGTAGAGCTCCTCCGGGGTCTCACAGGGGAACTCGGCGAGCGTCATCAGCACCCGGCTTGCCGTGCGCAGCCACAGGTTGGCGCGGTAGGCCGCCTCCATCCCCCCGGCGAAGCGGACGCCGCCGCTCTCCGTGGTCACCTCCGGCACGCCGAGCCTTGCCAGCTCACCCGCGAGCGCCTCTTCCACCCCTTTGGCGGTGGTGGCGAAAAAAAACTGTTTCATCCCCTCTCCTTAAATATCGTGCCGGCCGCTCGGTCATGAGAACGTCCGCCACGCAGTGTACCTGCCGCCGCTTCCGGGCGCGCCCTTCTTCATGAGGACTATACACGCAGCGGCTTTGTCGCCGCAACGGCAAAGCGCAAATTAATGTTGTCCGGCTGTTGCACTGATTAAAAATAATGATAAAAAATTAATTTCTTTAGTTGCCGGGAGGTCGTGCCGATACATCTATTCATGAGCCGGTCGTCCACGCTGCCGTACCGGCCTGGCCGTTGCCGACGGGGGTGTTTCCCCCCCCGACACATGGCTTGTCTTTGCGTCGCCATCGTTTACAATATCCCGGTGTCCGGTGCCACAATCCCCTGTTTTATCGGAGAAAACCGCACATGAAGAGACTGTTAAGAGTCCTGACCGTAGAGGACGCCCCGGACGATGCCCAGCTGATCGTGATCCAGCTCGAGCAGGGCGGATTCGACGTCCATTTCCAGCGAGTGGACAGCGCACAGGCCCTGACCGAGGCGCTCGATACGGCGTCGTGGGACGTCATCATCTGCGACTACGTCATGCCCGGCTTCAGCGGGCTCAAGGCGCTGCAGATACTCAAGGAGCGCGGCAGCGATGTTCCCTTCCTGATGATCTCCGGCAAGGTCGGCGAAGAGGCCGCCGCGGCAGCCATCCGCGCCGGGGCCGACGATTTCGTGCTCAAGGGAAACCTGGCCCGGCTGGTACCGGCGGTGCAGCGTTCCATCGCCGAGGCCGCCCTCAGGCAGCAGAGCCGCCGCCACGAGCAGGAACTAAAGGAGAAACTGGAGTTCATCCAGGTCCTCATCGACACCCTGCCCACCCCGATCTTCTACAACGACCCCAACGGCCTGTACCTCGGCTGCAACAGGGCCTTCGAAGAGCAGATCGGCATGAAGCGGGGCGAGCACATCAACAAGAGCATCTACGACATCCTCCCCCCGGACCTGGCGGCCCTCTACAGCCGCGGCGAGGAGACGGCCGAGAACGGCGTCGGCCCGCGCAGCTTCGAGGGGACCATCACCTGCGCCGACGGCGAACGCCGCGACATGATCTTTTACAGCGCCACCTTCAAGAACTCGGGCAGCAGTTCCGGCGGCGTGGTGGGGGCGCTGCTGGACATCTCGGAGCGCAAGCAGGCCGAGCTGAAGCTGCGCTACCTGAGCAGCCACGACATTCTGACCGGCATCTACAACCGCGCCTATTTCGACGAGGAGCTCGAGCGGCTGAGCAAAGGAAGGAAGTTCCCGGTCAGCATCGTCATGGTCGACGTCGATCGCCTGAAGGAGGTCAACGACCACCAGGGGCATGCAGCCGGTGACGACCTGCTCCGGCACGCGGCCGAGGTGCTCAAGAACGCCTTCCGGCGCGAGGACGTGGTGGCGCGCGTCGGAGGGGACGAATTCGTGGCGCTGCTCCCGAACACCGACGAGACCACCCTGCGCGAGGCCTTGGAGCGGCTCCAGGCGCACCTGGCCACGAGTAACCATGAACACGCCGTGCTTCCCCTGAGCCTCTCCATCGGCGCCGCCACCGCCCACGACGGCGAGGAGCTGATGGCATCCTGGCGCCTGGCCGACCAGAGGATGTACCGCCAGAAGAAAGGGCGCAAAAACAGCAACGCCGGCAGCAGGCAGCACCAGTTGGTGGCCTAGAGCCGGCGAAGAAAGCAAGGGCGCGCGTCCCGGCATCGGGGCGCGCGCCTTTTTTTATTTCCCGTCGTCCTTGAAGATGATCATGGGGAGCTCGTCCTTGCCCGGGGCCGGCTTCGCTTCCTCCCCGCGCGCCTGGCGGGCCTGCACCGGATATTCCTTCTCGAGCCTCTTCTGCACCTCATCCGCGTGCGCGGTATCCCCGGATTTCAGGTAGGCCTGCTGCAGGTAGAGGAGCGTATCCGCAAGCCCGGGCTCTCCCGGGAAGCGCTGCAGCGCCTCGTTCAGCCGCTTGATAGCGGAGGGATACTTCTTGGTCCGCAGGTAGAAGTTCCCCACGTAGTTCTCGTAGGCAAGCTGCTTGCTGCGGCAGTCGGCGAGCTTCACCTTGGCATCCGCGGCGTACTCGGAGGCGGGGTACTGCGCCAGGAACATCTCCAGGAAATGCACGGTGTTCTTCACCGCTGTCTGGTCGGTGTCGATGCCGGTGATCTGGTTGTAGTTGGACAGCCCCAGGCGATACAGCGCGTAGGGGGCCTTCTCGTTGCTGGGGTGGAGTTTGCGGAAATCCTCGTAGGCAGCGGCAGCCTCGATGAAGGCGCCGTTTTCGAAGTGCGCGTCCGCGATCTTCAGCTCGGCCTGCGCAGTCAGCTCCGGGTTACTGTAGCTCTCCTTCACCTTCTTGAACTGCGCAATGGCGTCCTCGAAGTGGCGGGAGGCGTAAGCGGCCTCGCCTTCCTTGAAGTAGGTCTCGGGGCTTTTGACCGGGGCCGGAGTCGTAGCGCAGGCGCCGACCAGCAGGAGCAGGGAGAAAAGACCCGGTAAACGCAGGTGTCGAGAGTGCATGGAAGCCTCCTTGATGAGGTACATGAATTCAAAGGTACAGCAAACTCTTCTCAGCTCGGTCCAACCTCCCCTTTCGCAAAGGGGAATCGAGGGGGATTTGAGCTCCGTTGCAGGCCAGGATGCTGCGGCTACCTCGGCTGAATCCCCCTCCCCGATTGTCTTAGGCCCGGCCGGCGCGCTTGCGCTTGTTCGGGTCGAGCTCCTTCTTGCGCAGACGGATGGAAACCGGCGTCACCTCGACCAGTTCGTCCTCGTCGATGAACTCGAGCGCCTGCTCCAGGGTGAGGACGCGCGGCGGCGTGAGCTTGACGGCGTCGTCGCTGCCGGAGGCGCGCACGTTGGTGAGCTTTTTCCCCTTGCAGGGGTTCACCTCGAGGTCGTTGTCTTTCGCATGCTGGCCGATGATCATGCCGCCGTACACCTCGACGCCGGCGCCGAGGAAGAGGATGCCGCGCGGCTGCAGGGCGTCCAGCGAGTAGGCAGTGGTCTCACCCTGCTCCATGGCGATGAGGACGCCGTTTTTACGGCCGGGGATCTCCCCCTTGAAGGGGGCGTAGTCATGGAAGGTGTGGGTGATCACCGCGGTACCGCGGGTCTCGGTCAGGAACTCACCCCTGATGCCGATCAGGCCGCGGGCCGGGACGATGAACTCCAGGCGCACGGTGTCCCCCATCGGGTTCATGGAGACCATCTCCCCTTTCCTCGGGCCCATCTTCTCGATGATGGAGCCCTGGTACTCGGAAGGCACGTCAACCACCAGGTACTCCATCGGCTCGTGGCGCACGCCGTCCACCATGCGCATGATGACCTCCGGTTTGGAGACCGCCATCTCGAAACCTTCGCGGCGCATGTTCTCGATCAGGATGGAGAGGTGCAGTTCCCCACGACCGGAAACCTGGAAGGTGTCGGCGTTGGCCGTATCGGAGACCCTGAGCGAAACGTTGGTTCTAAGCTCGCGGTCCAGACGCTCGCGGATGTTCCTCGAGGTGACCAGCTTCCCCTCGCGACCGGCAAACGGGGAGGAGTTGACGATGAAGTTCATGGACAGGGTCGGCTCGTCGATGGCGACGTAGGGAAGCGGCATCGGGTTGTCGGCGGCGGCCAGGGTCTCGCCGATACCCACCTCGGTGAAGCCCGCGATGGTGACGATGTCGCCGGTGTAGGCTTCGGCGATCTCTACCTGCTTCAGCCCCTCGTAGCCCAAAAGCTTGCTGACGCGCGCCTTGGAGATGACGCCGTCGCGCTTGATGAGCGCCACGGTCTCGCCGGCGGTTACCTTGCCGTTGAAGATCTTGCCGGTGGCGATGCGACCGATGTAGTCGTTGTAGTCGATGTTGGTGACCAGGAGCTGGAACGGCGCGTCGGGGTTCCCCTCCGGCGGATGGACGTTGTCCTTGATGAGCTCGAACAGCGGCTCCATGTTCTCCGACGGCTGATCCATCTCGCGCATGGCGTAGCCCATCTTGGCGCTGGTGTAGCAGATGGCGAAGTCGAGCTGGGCGTCGGAGGCCTGCAGTTCGCAGAACAGGTCGAACACCATGTCGACGACTTCGGCGGGGCGGGCGCCGGGGCGGTCGACCTTGTTGATGACAACGATGGGACGCAGCCCCAGGTCGAGCGACTTCTTCAGTACGAAGCGGGTCTGCGGCATCGGGCCGTCCAGCGCGTCAACGAGCAGCAGCACGGAGTCGACCATCTTGAGCACGCGCTCAACCTCACCGCCGAAGTCGGCGTGTCCCGGGGTGTCGACGATGTTGATCTTATAGCCGCCGTGGTGGATGGAGAGGTTCTTGGCAAGGATGGTGATGCCGCGCTCCTTCTCCAGGTCGTTGGAATCCATCACGCGCTCGGTGATCGCCTCGTTTTCCCGGAAAACACCGGACTGCTTCAACATGGCATCGACCAGGGTGGTCTTGCCGTGGTCGACGTGGGCGATAATGGCGATGTTTCTGATCTTCTCCTGCATGCTTTACTGCTCCTTTTCTTGGCTCGGCTACAAATAAAAAGACGAGCAGCGAAGCCCGTCTTAAAAAACAGCTCAATATGGCATTTTTGAGATATCTTTACAAGCTATTTTCTGATAATTCGGCGCTTTCCGCCCATGGCCGCCATCTGCTGCTTCTGGATGGTCGCCATGCTTTCCAGGTGGAACTGCAGCCACATCTCGCCGTACCCCTTCATCTTCATCTTCTTCCCTTCGCGCAACAGCTCCAGATTCTGCTTCAGGTTCTCGTCGCCGGGGAGCTTGCCGAGACCCTTGGCCACGATCTCGCAGGCCTTCACGTTCTCGCCGATCTCGTTCAGGCAGTAGCCGTAGAGGGCGTAGAGCAGCGACTCCTTGGGGCTCGCCATGAGCGCCTTGTCGAAGGTCTCCTTCATCTTGTCGTGCTTGTTCTTCTTCATGTAGGTGACGCCCAGCATCCCCATGGTGACCCAGTTCTTGAAGAAGCCCTTCTCCAGGTAGGGGAAGGCGGTGGAGAACTCGCGCCTGACGAAATAGACCATGCCGATCGCGGAGTTGATCTGGCTCTCCACGTAGATCTGCCACTTGCCGTAGCGCAGCGCGGCCTTGAGGTCGCGGATCCCCTTCTCGAAGCGCTGGGCCTGGATATCCTTCATGGCCGGTTCCATGATCTCTTCGAGCTTCTTGGTGATGATGCGGGAGATGATCAAAAAGCACACCATGAAGACGATCATGGCGCCCAGAAGAGCTGCCCACCAGTAGCTGGTGCCGGCGGCGAGGATGACGATAAGGAGGACTGCGATTGCTGCGCCTGCGGAAATGAGAAGGTTGTACATCGGTTGATTTATCCTTTCGTGGTGCGAGTCACGTGATTTGCGAAGCGGTTGACGGGTTAGCCTTCTTCCTTGGCCTGGTACTTGGCGACGATGATGCGCTTGCCGGGCTTCAGGGCCACCCGGGTCTTCAGGTTGTTCCAGGCGGAGAGGAGCCGGGCCGTTACGTTGAACCTCTTGGCGAGGGAGGCAAGGGTGTCACCCTTTTTCACCGTGTAGTACTTGTGTACTTCCTTGGGCTCCGCCTCGGCCTTGGCCACGTGGGTCGCGGCCTTGGTTTCGGCCTTCGCCTCAAGCACCGGGGTCTCCGGCTGCGCCGGTTGCGCGGGGTGCGCCGGGTGTGCTGGGTGGGATTCGCTGCGGACCGAGGCGATCTGCACCGGAATGGTCAGCACCCGGCCGGCGAGTTTAACCTTCTTTTTACCCAGGTTGTTCAACTCGGCGATGCTCTGCGGCGAGGTGTTGAAGCGCCTGGCGATGGTGGTCAGGGTGTCGCGCTTCTTGGCGCGGTACTGCACGTTTCTCACCCGCTCGACGTAGCGCTCGGACTCGGGAATCTTGGCGTACTCGGAAGCACAGGCGCTGCCGGTCCCTCTGGGCACCTTCAGCAGGTACCCCGGGTAGTCCGGCGGCGTGGTGGCGCGGCGCAGTTCCGGATTCAGCTCCTTGATGTTCTGCAGGGAAACGCCGCACGCCTTGGCCATCACGTCCAGGTCGGTGCGCGACGGGATCGGCACCTGGTCGAACTCGATGGGCGGCAGGTAGGCGACGTCGGCAAAGCCGAATTTGGCCGGCTCCTTGGCGATGATGGCCGCGGCCAGGAGTTTGGGTACGTAGTCCTTGGTCTCGCGCGCCAGGTAGCTTCCCTTGGAGATCTCCCAGAAATCGCGGGTGTTGTACATGTTGATGGCGCGCAGGATCTTGTTCTCACCCGCGTTGTACCCGGCCGCGGCGAGGTACCAGTCGTTGTTGAACATCGCGTAGAGCTCTTTGAGATAGAGCGCGGCGGCGATGGTCGCCTTCAGCGGATCGCGCCTCTCGTCGATCCAGGGGTCTATCCTGAGCGCGTAGCGCTTGCCGGTGGCCGGCATGAACTGCCAGGGGCCGACGGCGGCAGCCACCGATACGGCGTGGGGCATGAAGCCGCTCTCGATCATGGCCAGGTAGACCAGATCCTCGGGGAGCCCTTCCTTCTTGAGCACCTCCCGCATCATCGGGATATAGCGCTCGCTCCTGGAGAGCCACTTGGCGAAGGAGCCGCGGGCGGATCCCTGGAAGTAGCGGGTGAAGTACTCGACCTTGGAGTTGAAGGTAAGGGGGATGTCGGAGTCGGGAAGCTCCATCTCCGGGAGCTTGAGATCGAAGTCGTCGGGGTCGTCGGTTACGTCGTCATTGCCGGGAAAATCGGCGGAGGTAAGGCCGAGCCCCTTGGAAAGGGCGAGGTCGGCCGAGGCGAGCTGCTGGGTCTGACGCTCCTTGCGCCCCAGGTCCTGGGGGAGGTCTCCGGGTGCCGCGAAGGCGAGGCAGGGGGTCAGAAGTGCGAGTATGACAAGGGTAACTTTAAGCATTCAATACCTATTTTTGGGTGACGGCACGCGTACGCACAGGTGCGCAGAATAGCGGAATTTGGCACAGTTGTCAATTCAAAGGGGTTTTGAGCAAACGCAGGTGGCAGGGCGACGGCGGCGCCGGCCGCCGGGACCCGCGAACGGAGCCCTGGGGACTGGCTCCGCCAGGTGCCTGTCCTCTTTCTGCTTGGGAAGGTGGCTGTGCTGAAAGGAGCGTTCCACTAAAGGGACTGGCACCGAACGGAGCCAGTCCCTTCTGCCGCGCGCCTCTCTCCTCAGAGAGGTCCGTACGATACCAACACCGCAGCCAATAGAGCCAAACAAAAAGGCCCCCTGTTGTCGTGAACAGGGGGCCTTTTCTGATGGGAGCCCGCCGCGGTCAGGCGACGGGCCAACTAGGGCAACCTTCCTTGCAGTGGGTTACCGGACGGATCATGAAGAAGTTAGTCCACATAGCCTGATCTCCTTTTCCCTGGTTGGATTTGCATCCCTCGCTGTGTGGTTCCCGGAGGATGGGAGAAAATATAATGGTCCCCCCTCCCCTTGTCAACCGCCCCCCGACGCTACCAGCGGCGGCTTTTCTTCATCATCCGGAGCAGCCAGCCATCCCTGAGCGTCAGCGCGGCGTGGGGACAGAGCTCGCGGCAGCAGAAGCAGCGGATGCAGCGCTGGTAATCGAAGCGAAGCCTCCCCCCCTGAACCCGTATCGCCGCCGGAGGGCACGCCTTCACGCAGACGCTGCAGAGCTCGCACTTGTCGGCGGCGACCTCGGGGCGCGAGGTGAACTGGTTTCTGAGCCGGTTCTTCAGGAAACCGGGGAGCCCGAACTGGACGTCGGAAAGATGGGGGAGCCTAAGCGGCCGCTCCAGCACCGCGTCCGGGTCGCCCCCCAGCACCGTCACCTCCTCGGGCCGGGTCCCCGGTAGCCCCATGCGCCGGGCCGCGCTTTCCAGGTAGAGCAGCGGCCGCGGTATGCCGGCCACCCGGGCGGCAACCTGGTCCACGGCGACCGCATTGTCCCCGGCCAGCAGTACGCCGACCCGGCAGGGGTCACCGCTTCCCGGACCGTTCCCCTCCATGGCGACCACCGCGTCGACGATGTTCAGATCCGGCTCGCGCAGCCGGTACAGCTCGAGAAGCATGTCCGCGAAAAGCTCCTTATCCGCCCCCGCCTTCAGGTGCCATGCCGCCTTGGCTGTCCCGACTACCGCGCCGAACAGGTTCTTCACGCAGCAGGTCATGGTCATCATTTCGTGGGTCTTCAGCTTGGGGAGGTTGATCAGGCGGTCCGCCTCGAGATAGGGGCGCGCCAGCTCGAACTCTTTGAAGGTGCCCGACCCGGCGACGGGAAGGGCCTCGGTGAAGGGGACGAACTCCGCACCGGTCTCCTCGATGACCGCCATCATCCCCGAGCGCTCCGCCACCCGTCGGCCGCTTCCCACACCGGGAGAGTCCCCCACCAGCGGCACGCCCCCCGCCCGGCGCACCTCGAGGATCACGGCGCGCAGCAGCTCCGGGTGGGTGGTTACCGCCGCCTCGGGCGGCTTGGCCGAAAGGAGATTGGGTTTGATCAGCACCCGCTCCCCCGGCTTCACATAACGCTCCATCCCGCCCAACGGCTCCAGGAGCCGGGCCACCGCATCCCGCATCTCTTCACGCCCGTAACCCGAAACCCGCTCCAGCGCCACCTGGTACATCTCATCCTCCCGCTCAAAAGCTGTTGTAAAGTGCCATGGCACTGAGGTAGATTCCATACCATGAAACGGGCCATCGAGCAATTCTGCGACTACCTGGAGACCGAACGCAACGTCTCGCCCCACACCCTGGCGGCCTACCGGAGCGACCTGGAGCAGTTCGCGTCGTTTCTGGCCCAGCGGGGGGAGCCGGCCCCGGCTGCGGTCGACCATCTGGCCATCAGACAGTACCTGGCGCAGTTGCACAAGGGGCACGCCAAGAGTTCCATCGGGCGCAAGCTCTCCGCGATCCGTGCGCTGTTTCGCTTCCTGCTCCGGGAGGGGCGGCTGGAGAAGAACCCCGCCGAACTGGTCAGCACGCCTAAGAAAGAGAAGCGCCTCCCCTTTCATTTGAACATCGACCAAGTAAGCGCGCTGGTGGAAGCGCCGGCCGGGACCAAGCTGCCGCTTCGGGACCGGGCGGTGCTGGAAACGCTGTACTCCTGCGGCATCAGGGTGAGCGAGCTGACCGGCATGAACGTCGGGGACCTCGACCTTGCCGATGGCGTGGCGCGGGTCATGGGCAAGGGGGGCAAGGAGCGCATCGTGCCGGTAGGATCTTTCGCCCGGCAGGCCCTTTCCGCCTACCTCGCCGAGCGCGGCGCCCCGGAACCGGGGGAACCGCTCATTTTGAACAGCCGCGGCAAAAGGATCAACCGGCGCAGCGTGACGCGCATCGTGGATGACCACATGCTGCTCATCGCCGCCATGCGCAAGGTTTCCCCGCACACCTTGCGCCACACCTTCGCCACCCACCTTTTGGAGGGGGGCGCCGACCTCAGGGCGATCCAGGAGCTGTTGGGACACGCCTCGCTCTCCACCACCCAGAAGTACACCCACGTCAGCATCGACAAGCTGATGGAGGTGTACGACAAGGCACACCCCAAGGCCCGCAGCTAGCCTGCTTCACCTTAAAGCCCTTGCCCGAAGGAGGGGGACTGGCTCCGCCAGGTGCCTGTCCCCTTAGAGCTTTTGGTAAGGTGGCTGAGCGGAATAGAGCGTACCGCGAGAGGGACAGGCACCTGACGGAGCCAGTCCCTTCTGCTAACCATCCGCTGATGAGCCACAAAAAAAGCCCCGCCGAATCCGGCGGGGCTTTTGTGCTGCTTGCGGCTGCGAGCTATTAGTCTTCGCAGAGGTCGATCTTCACATCCCAGTTCTTGAGCTTCATGGTGCCGTTCTTCTCAAGGTTGAGGTGCATCTTGAAGGCGCGATCCCACAGCTGCGGCTCGTGGCCGACCTTCCTCGCGAGGCAGTCCTTCTCGGCGATGTTAAGGTACTCGGTGAGCTGCGCCTTGTAATCCGGGTGGGCGCACTTCTCGATGATGCGACGGGCGCGCTCCTTCGGTGCCAGGCCGCGCAGGTCGGCGAGACCCTGCTCGGTGATGACGCAGTCGAGGTCGTGCTCGGTGTGGTCGATGTGCGAGCAGTGCGGCACGACGCAGGAGATACCGGTCGGGTCGGTCTTGCTCGGACGGGAGGACGGGGTGTGCATCATCTTCAGGAAGCCGTTCCTGAGGAAGTCGCCGGAGCCGCCCAGGCCGTTGATCATGCGGGTACCACCGACCAGGGTGGAGTTCGCGTGAGCGAAGATGTCGATCTCAACCGGGGTATTCATGGCGATGCAACCCAGACGACGGATCGGCTCCGGTGCGTTGGAGATGGAGAGCGGACGCAGGGTGATCTTGTCGAAGTACTTGTCCATGTTCTCGAAGAAGCGCGGGAAGCCCGGGCTTGCGGAGAGGGACAGCGAGCAGGAGGAAGCCGCGTCGAGCTTGCCGGAGTCGAACAGGTCGAGCATGGTGTCCTGGAGTACCTCGGTGTAGACGGTCAGGTTCTTGAAGGGGCCTTTGGCCAGGCCGCCGATGACGGCGTTGGCGATGGAGCCTACGCCCGACTGGATCGGGAGGAGGTTCTTCGGCAGACGACCCGCCTTCACCTCTGCGGTGAAGAAGTCGATGATGTGGTTCGCGATCGCCTCGGAGGTGTCGTCCTGCTCGGCGAAGGCGCGGCCCTGGTCACGCAGCTTGGACTCGACCACGGCGACGACCTTGCTCGGATCGCACGGGATGGAGGTGGAACCGATCCTCTCACCGGCGTGGGTGATGCCGAAGATCTGACGGTTCGGCGGGGTGAGCGGGGTCAAGAGGTCGTGGATACCTTCGAAGGAGGGCTGTCCGGTGTTCACCTCGAGGATGATCTTGTCGCAGATCATGAGGATCTCGGGGATGACGCCGCAGGAAGAGGTCGGCACCAGGGAGCCGTCTTCCTTGACCGCGGAAACCTCGATGATGGCGAGGTCGAGCTTGCCGCTCTCGGAGTCCTTGGTGTAGAAGCCGTAGCCCAGGTCCTGTGCGAACAGGGAGAGGTGCTTGTCGCCCATGCGGATGCGACCGGAGTTGATGCCGGCTGCGATGTTCTTGCCGGTCTGGTACGGCCAGCGGCGGTCGATCATGTCCAGAGTAGCCCAGCGGTCTTCGGTCTCGGCGCCGACGGAAGCGCCGATGAAGAGGTTGAACTTCAGCTTGCCCTGCAGGTTGTTCTTCTCCACGTGGTCAGCCAGGGCGATGGGCACCACTTTCGGATAACCGGCCGGGGTGAAGCCAGACCAACCAAGGTTCATCCCGTTCTTGAAGAACTCGATGGTCTGCTCGGGAGTCTTGACCTTGTTCAAAAGTTGTTTGCATTGTACCCGGTCTTGAAGTGTGCCGTACTCGGACATATCTGCCTCCTGTTTTGTTTTGATGTTTACAACGAAATCAGCGTAAAGCTGACAAATCACATGACTTTCAGCATCGCACCGGCACGGGATAAACACCTTTCCCAGCGCGTTTTTGCCTCTTTTTGGGAAAAATTAGAACCGGATTCTACTTAAGGGCGCCCATTGAGTCAACTAAAAACCCGTCGTGCCCGGTGCCGGTCTCTCAGCACCCCCAAAACCCCTATTCCAGCGCTGCGCGGCCGGTTACCATGGATCCAGGGGCAATGTATACAGTATGCAATCTAATCTGAACTTGCCGTTCACGTCAAGAATAAAAAGTTGTTTCGTGTGTCCCGAGACACCGGCTCAGTCCCGCGTGCGGAGGTTTATTCTGTTAAATTGGGTATTTTCATGAAGGGAAGAGCCAGGACACGGATAGAAATTTTTCTTTCTATTCTGCCGCTCTATGGGAGGGGACGGGGCCGGCGCGAGGAGGGCTCACGACCGTGTGAACCGTCGGCCGACCCGAAGCTGCGGTAGCGCCAGGCGCTGCCGCAGCGGCTACCGCCGGCAGCGCGTCTTACACAAAAATAAAACAAAAGGAGGGTGCCCGGCGGCTGCGCCCGAGCACCCGACGGACAGAAGACGGTGACCGGTTCAGGCGACGGGGACATCCCCAGCCTGCGCGAGCTGTGGGACGGAGCGGCCCTGCCGCTTGGCATCAAGGGCCACCGCGCTACTTGGCGAGGTACCCCAGTCGGACCGCGCCCCAGTGCCGGTTGTTCAGGATGATGGGGGTCGAGATGTCGTTCATGATCTCGCCGGTGTCCCTCATGTAGGTCTGCAGCAGGTACGGCTCCGTGTTCTGGGCAGCCTTCAATCCGGTCTTGTCGTCGAAGATGCGCTTGGTCCGGTTGTTGACCTTGTCCGTCTCCGGGTCGCCGGTCAGCGGCTTTGAGTAGCGCAGGTTGTGGCACGGCACATAGCCGTGGTCGTCGACGCAGATGGCGAAGAATATGGTCCCCTTGCGCGCCAGGACCTCCTCCTGGACCGGCCCGACGTACTGGTCGAAGAAGCTGTCGAACGCGGTGTGGTACTTCTGCGGCGAGGTGTTGGCAATGGGGCGGTAATTGCGGTCGAAGAGGTCGGACACGGAGATCTTCCCCGAGGCCACCCCCTGCTCGAGGGTCGCGGTCAGCTTGTCCCGCAGCTCGGTGGCGAGGCTCTTCATCTCGTCGTGCCGGTTGCCGACGCTGAACTTCCCGACCGTGGAGAAGATCTGCTCCGCCACTCGGGTCAGGTCGGTGAAGGCCCGGTCGCTTTCCAGCATGTCCTCGTGCACGCCGGAGGCGGAACTGGAGACGTTGTGGATCTTTTCGGCGATCTCGTTGGTGGTGGCGCTCTGCTCCTCGGTCGCGGAGGCGATCTGGTTGATGAGCTGCGCAGTCTCGCCCGCCAGCCCGAGGATCCGCTCCAGACACTCCCGGGCCGCCGCCGACTTCTCGACGCCGTCCTCGACGCGCCCCTGTTCCTCGGTTATGGAGCGGGCCGCCTCGCGGCTTTCGCTCTGGATGTTGGTGATGATCTTCGCGATCTCCTTGGTGGAGGTGGCGGTCTTCTCGGAAAGCATCTTCACCTCGTCGGCGACCACCGCGAAACCGCGTCCGTGCTCGCCGGCGCGGGCCGCCTCGATGGCGGCGTTAAGGGCCAACAGCTTGGTCTGGTCGGCGATGTCCTCGATGAGTACGATGATGTCGCCGATCTGCGCCGACGAGGTTTCCAGGCGCTCCACGGTCCCCAGGGTCTGCACCACGTTTTCGCGGATCAGGGTGATGGAGTTGCAGGCGCTGTCGACGACGCTCATGCCGCGGTTGGCCGCCTCGTCGACCTCCGAGGAAAACTCCGCCGCCTGGTGCGTGTTGCCGGCCACGACGTTGAGGGTCGCGGCCATCTCCTCGGTGGCGACCGCTACGGCCTCGGAGCGCTGCTTCTGGTCCGCCGCGGAGGTGACCGTCTTGGTGGCGCGGCTGGAAACCTGGCACAGCGAGATGGAGATGTTCTCGGCCAGATCGTAGAGCACCGTGATGGTCTCGCGCAGCTTCCGGACCAGGTGGTTGATGTGGCGCGCCAGGTCGCCGATCTCGTCGTCGGAGCGGACCGGGATCTCCTTGGTGAGGTCCCCTTCCCCCTCGGCGATATCCTTGAGCTTTTCGGAGAAGAACAGGATCTCCCGCATCACCGACTTCCTGAAGAAGAAGTACATCCCCCCCATCATGCAGACGAAGAAGATGCAACCCGCCCCGACCAGGAGGGCGATCATCCTGACCGCGCTCCGGTAGCCATCCTCCAGCGACGAGGTCAAAAGGACCGCCCCCAGGTACTTGTCCCCGGCATCGTGGCACTGCTGGCAGCGCTGTTCGTTTTTCATAGGGACCGCGGCGCGCAGCGTGTGGACGCCGGCAACCGTCTCGCGCTTCTCGACCCGCTTGCCGGTGGTGAAACTCTCGGCGACATCCTTGTTGACCGCCCCGGTCACCGGATCCTTCGCGTCCTTGCCGTAGACCTGGAGGTCAAAGCCGAAGTGCTGCTCTTTTGCCGTCTTGGCCAGGTTCAGCACCGACTTGGAGTCGTCTTTCATCATGAAAGCCGAGATCTCGTCGATGATGACGGAGGACATGGTACGGCTGTTCTGCTCCTGCAGCTTCATGGTGGAACTGTACTGGAGCCAGATGGCCAGGCACCCCACAATGGCGATCCCCACCAACAGGTTGATACCGATGATCGCCAGTATCTTGTGCATCAGCTTGTTCTTGAACATCACTCCTCCCAGATGGACGCGAAAGCCCTCAGTCAGTACTGTGACTATCGGCAAGATTTCGCACCATCTTTAGAAACAGCGTTTAAAATTATTGATATTTAATGCGTAATACTGTCACAGGGCGGAGAGACTCCCGGACTCTTTGATTTGCGTCAAAAGCCGGCAGTGCAAGGGATGGTATCATTGATACAAAACAGCAAGGGAGGCGACCATGAACGAGATAGACCAACAGGAGCTGTACCGGCAACTGGTCCAAAACTGCAACGACGCCATCATCTTCTCTGACAGGGACGGTCTGATCCGGCTCTGGAACAAGGGAGCGGAAGAGATGCTGGGGTTCACTGCCGAGGAGGCACTGGGGCAGTCGCTGGACATCTTCATCCCCGAAAACCAGCGCCCCCGGCATTGGGAAGGGTATTATCGCGTCATGGAAACCGGCACGACGCGCTACGCCACGGAGTTGCTGGCAGCACCGGCCTTGAAAAAGGACGGCTCGCGCATCTCGACCGAATTCTCCATGACCATCATCAGGGATGCCGAAGGAAAGGTCGCCGGGACCGTCGCGGTAATGAGGGACGTGACCGCGCGGTGGCAAAAGGAGAAAGCGCTGCGGGCGCGCCTGGCCGAACTGGAAAAGGCACAGGGGGCCTAGCGGCCGCACGAAAAGAGGGCGCCGGAATGATCCCCGGCGCCCTCTGTCCCCCCTCGTACCTGCGCTGTCGGCGTCAGCCGACCTGGTCCACCAGGTAGTTCTGCACCCCCATCTGCGAGATCTGGTCGAGTTGCGCCTCGATGTCGTCGATGTGGTCCTCCTCCTGCTTCAGGATCGATTCCAGCAGTTCCTTGGTCCCGTTGTCGCCCAGCTCCAGCGCCAGCTTGATGCTCTCGTTGTACCCCTTGATGGCGCTCTCCTCCAGGGCATGGTCGAACTGGTGCATCTTCGGGATCTCCCCGCCGATGTGGATCGGGTCCAGCCTGCTCACGATCGGCCTCCCCTCCAGGAACAGGATCCGCTCGATCAGCTTTTCCGCGTGCTTCATCTCGGTGATGGCACGCTCGCGGATGGCGGAGTAGAGCCTCTTGTAGCCCCAGTTCTCGCACATCTCGGCGTGCACCATGTACTGGTTGGTCGCGGTCAACTCCTCCGCCAGGCGTACGTTCAACTGCTCGATCACCCTCTCGTTTCCCTTCATGGACGACCTCCTTTTTTGGCGGCCCGACAGCTGCGGGCGCGTTCGCTTCCGGCAACCGAAAGGGTGCGCCGGCAAACCTGGTTAACTTATTCTAATTTCAAACGGATTAGATTATACCTGTGTCGGCCGGGTTGGCAATTCAGGAAAGAAGCTCATTGGGAGTAAGGATAGGACAAAGGCTAATCTCTAACGCCAAGGCGCCAAGGCGCGGAGACGCTAAGAGAACTTCTGGCGGGAACGACAATGAGACGTAGCCCGGCACGGGGCCGGACGGGCGAATGATTATTCGCCCCTACAGGGTCGGCACCGGCTCGCTGGACCGGGACAAAAAAAACGCCATCCCAAAAGGCGCGGGACGGCGTTCGGTATTACGGCAGCTGCGACAGAGAGCTACGCCACGGTCTCCTCGGGCTCTTCCTCGACGGCGTCGCCACCCATCGGCGCGGCCTCCCCTTTCGGGAGGAGCAGGTTCAGCAGGATGGCGGCGATGCCGCACAGGCTGACGCCGTGCAGATGCTGGCCGGCCACGTTGATGCTGAGCCCGCCGATGCCAAAGACCAGCACCAGCGAGACGATGACCAGGTTGCGCGGACGGTGCATGTCGACCCGGGCGTGGATCAGGGTGTTGAGGCCGACCGAGGCGATGGAGCCGAACAGCAGCATCATGATGCCCCCCATGACCGGCACCGGGATGGACTGTAAGATGGCGTTGAACTTCCCGAAGAAGGCCATGACGATGGCGAAGCCGGCCGCCCAGGTCATGATGACCGGGTTGTAGCAACGGGTGATCATGACGGCGCCGGTGACCTCGGCGTAGGTGGTGACCGGCGGGCCGCCCACGAGCGCCGCGGCGCAGACCGCGAGACCGTCGCCCAGCATGGTACGGTGCAGGCCCGGCTTCTCGGTGTAGTCCTTGCCGGTCACGGCGCCGATGGCGACCACGTCACCTACGTGCTCGATGGCGGGGGCCAGGGCGACCGGGATCATGAACAGGACCGCGGACCAGTTCCACTCGGGGGTCACGAACTTGGGGACCTCGAGCCAGGGAGCCGCGGCGATCTTGGAGAAATCGACGAGGCCCAGGAAGATGGAGACCACGTAGCCCACGGCGACGCCGGAGAGGACCGGCAGCAGGCGGAAGATGCCGCGGGCGCGCACCGCAACGGCTGCGGTGGTGGCAAGCGAGATGCCGGCCACGAGGAGCGCGGTGTTGTAGTCGACCAGGACGCCCTTGCCGTCGCCGGTCTTGCCCATGGCCATGTTGACCGCCACGTTGGCAAGTCCAAGGCCGATGATCATGATGATCGGACCGACCACAACCGGCGGCATGATGCGGTGCACGAAGTCGGCGCCGCGCAGGTAGATGGCGAGTGAGAAGGCGAGGTAGAGCCAGCCGGCGGCGAAGAGCCCGCCCATGGTCGAGGGGAGCCCCCAGGTCTGCACGCTGTAGATGATGGGCGCGATGAAGGCGAAGGAGGAACCCAGGAAGATGGGGACCTGGCGCTTGGTGCAGAGCTGGAAGATGAGGGTGCCCATGCCCGCGCCCAGAAGGGCCATGCTCGGGTTGAGACCGGTGAGGATCGGTACCAGCACCAGCGCGCCGAAGGCGACAAAAAGGATCTGCGCGCCGGACAGCGCCTGGCGCCAGACCGGATCTTTTACTTCAGACATGCAATAGACCTCGCTTGGAAAATGATACGGAGGGAGCACCCCCGCTAAGGTACGGCAGGGGCGCTACTTGGTGCCGAAGATCTTGTCGCCGGCGTCGCCGAGCCCGGGCAGGATGTAGCCGTGCTCGTTCAGCCGCTCGTCGATGGCGGCCACGTAGATGTCGATATCGGGATAGGCGGAACTGATCTTGCTAAGTCCCTCCGGTGCGGCGACCAGGCAGAGCACGCGGATCTGGCGGCAGCCGTTCTTCCTGAGCATCTCGATGGTGGCGGCCATGGAACCGCCGGTGGCGAGCATGGGGTCGATGATCAGCGCCAGGCGCTCGTCCAGCTTGCCCACGAAGCGCTCGAAGTAGGTGTGCGCCTCCAGGGTTTCCTCGTTTCTGGCCAGTCCCACCACGCTCACCTTGGCGTTGGGGATCATGTCCAAAACCCCTTCCAGCATGCCGATGCCGGCGCGCAGGATGGGCACCACGGTCACCTTCTTCCCCTTGATCTGCTGGATCTCGATGGTGCTGCCGTCCCAGCCGGTGATGGCGCGGGACTCCAGCGGGAAATCGCGGGTCGCCTCGTAGGCGAGCAGGCAGGCGATCTCGGCGGTGAGCTCGCGGAACTTCTTCGTGCTGATGCCGGACTCCCGCATCAGGCCAATCTTGTGCTTCACCAGGGGGTGGTTTACTTCGTGGACGCTCATCTGCCTCTCCCGTCGAAAATTTTGGTCATACCATACCGGATTTTATGACTGGAAACAAGCAGTTACGCATTAGACGAAGCCAATCGGGGCGGCGGCGGTTTGATAGCGGCAGACAAAGGGCGGGGCGGGAAATCCTCGCGGGTGGCACCACCGCCGACAGGGCGGAATTCGCCCCGGCTGTGACGACGGACCGGCTGCCCGACGAGCCTGCGCAGCGGGGGGAAACGGGGTCAGAAATTGCGGTAGGAGAGAACCAGCACGCCTTTCCAGGTGCCGTAGGCGAGGACGGCAACGGTGAGGAGCAGGCAGAACAGCGCGGCCGCGTGGTGCAGCGCCGTCTCGCGGCTCCGCTCCCGGTAACCCAGCAGCTTTGCCGCGATGATGCCGCCGACGATGCCGCCGCCATGCCCCCAGTTGTTGATGCCGGGCATGATGAGGCCGAAGACGACCAGGCTGATCAGCCAGCCGCTCACCTCGCGCGACACGGCCTGGCCGTAGTTGCCGCCGCGGCTTTTACCGAAGTAGAACAGGGCGCCGATCAGGCCGCAGACCGCGGCCGAGGCGCCGATGGTGAAGGGGACGCCGGCCAGCACGGAGAGGAGGTACCCCGCGATGCCGCTTACCGTGTAGATGACGAACATGCGGCTCGCGCCGAACTCGGCGCAGACCCAGGGGCCGATCTGCCGCAGCGCCATCATGTTGAAGAGGATGTGCAACGCACCGCCGTGCAGGTAGTTGGCCGAGACGAGGGTCCAGAGACCGAACCGGTACACGGGGTAGGTCCCGGTGGCGCCCAGTAGCGCGAGGCTGTTGTCGTCCGGGGATAGGAAGCCGAACAAGCCGCCGCCAAGCGAGGTCCTGCTGGAGATCAGCAGCGACAGGAGATAATAGGCGACGTTGGCGACAATGATGGCGTTGATGACAAGATAGCCCCCCCTGTCGCCGCGGATCACCTCGATCACCCTACCGCCGGAGCGCGGCAGGGCGGCGCCGCACCAAAGGCACGAGGAGTACCTGGCGTCGGTGGCGCGGCCACATTCGGGACAGGTTATGGAAGGATGAGCCATGGGATACCTCGGGGCAAGATTGCGCGCCCCACTCTACCATTTTCATTGAATAAAACAACAAAGAGGTTGCAGGGGTGGCCAGCCTAGCCGCAGTCCAGGAACAGCAGGGCGGGGTCTTCCAGGTAGCGCAGCACCTTCCCCAGGAACCTCGCGGCGTCGGCGCCGTCGGTGGCCCGGTGGTCGAAGGTGAGGGAGAGAGGGAGGATCTTCCTGATGGCGATCTGCCCCCGGTGCACCCAGGGACGCTCCACGATGCGCCCGAAGCCCATGATGGCGACGTCGGGCCAGTTGATGATGGGGGTGGCGAAGGTGCCGCCGAAGTGCCCGTAATTGGTGATGGTGAAACTGCTTCCCTTCAGCTCATCGAGGGCGATCTTCCGTTCGCGGGCCTTGCGCCCCAGTTCCTGGATCGCCTGGGCCAGCTCGATGATGCTCTTCTTGTCCACGTCCCGGATTACCGGAACCATGAGACCTTCCGGCGTGTCCACGGCGATCCCGAAGTGGTAGTGGCGCTTCAGCACCAGCTCCTGCGCCTCGTCGTCGATGGAGGCGTTCAGCAGCGGGTGCTCCTTCAGCGCATGCTGCACGGCCTTCATGAAGAAGGGGAGGAAGGTGAGATGGGTGCCGCGCGACTCCACCTCCCCCTGCTCGCGGATGCGCATCTCGAAGATATCCGTAATATCAACCTCTTCCATGCTGGTCACGAAGGCGGTGGTCCGCTGGGAGGCGGCCACGTTGCGGGCGATGGTGCGACGCAGGCCGCGCAGCGGCACCCGCTCCTCCGCCCCGGCGCCCCCCATGACCTTGGCTGCCGCAGGGAGCTGGCGCTCCAGGTCCTCGGGCCTGATGCAGCCGCGCGGCCCGCTCCCCTTGATGCTCCTGAGATCGATGCCGCGCTCGCGCGCCAGCTTGCGCACCATCGGCGTCGCCAGCCCGTCGAATTCGCCGGAGCCTGCCGCGGCTTTGGCCGCCGGGACCGGCACGGCGGGCTCCCCCGCCATGCCGGCCGTTACGGGATGTGGCTCTTCCTCCGCCTCCGGGAGGGATCCCACGATCCCCACCGAGGCCGGCCGCGGTGCCTGCGCCTGCGCCTGCGCTTGGGGTGCAGGTTGCGGCCGCGCTTGCTGCTCCGGCTCTCCCTGCGCTTGGGACAGCGCCTGCGACGCCGGTTCCGCCTGGCGCTCCGCCAGGCTCAGCAGGGTCTCGCCCACCTTGACCGTCTCCCCCTCCTCATGGCGCAGTCCCGACACGACGCCCGAGCGGGGCGACGGGACTTCCACCACCGCCTTGTCGGTCTCCACCTCCAGCAGCGGCTGGTGCTCGCGGACCTCGTCCCCCTCGGCGACCAGCCAGCGGCGCAGCTCCACCTCGGCGATCCCTTCGCCCAGGTCCGGAAGTTTGAAGTCGAAAGCCATGCGTAATTCTCCTTGAAATCCCGTCCGTCCGACGTCCATGGCTCCTCCCCCCGGAGGGGGGAGGTTGGGAGGGGGGGAAGGGTTGCGAGAGCCGCTGCGGGCCCCCTCCCTAACCCTCCCCCTCCGGGGGAGGGGACAGTAAGGGCTAGTACTGCAGCACTTCGTCCAGGGCGCTCCGGATCTGCTGCAAACCGGGGAGGTAGTGGTCGATCAATTTCGCCAGGGGGACCGGGACGTCCGGCGCGGTCACCCGCAGGATGGGGGCGCGCAGGTGCAGGATCGCCTCCTCGGCGACGGTCGCCGCTATCTCGGCGCCGAAGCCGCAGGTCTTGGCCGCCTCGTGCACGATCACGAGCCTCCCGGTCTTCCGCACCGAGGTGACGATCGCCTCGCTGTCAAAGGGGTTCAGGGTCATGAGGTCCAGCACCTCCGCGTCGTACCCCTCGACCGCCTTCAGCACCCGCTCCAGCATGCTGCCCCAGGCCACCACGGTGAGCGAGTTCCCCGGTCGCGCCACCCGGGCCTTGCCGAGTTCCACCAGGTACTCCCCTTCCGGCACCTCCTCGCGCAAAAGGCGATAGAGCCGGGTCGGCTCCAGGAACAGCACCGGATCGGGATCGCGCAGCGCCGCCAGCAAGAGCCCCTTGGCGAGGTAGGGCCCGGAAGGCACCACCACCTTCAGCCCCGGGACCTGGCAAAAGAGCGCCTCGGTGCTCTCCTCGTGCAATTCCGGCGCCTTGATACCACCGCCGTACGGGGTGCGCACCACCAATGGGCAGCTGTAGCGGCCGCGGGAGCGGGAACGCAGCCGGGCGGCATGGGCGAAGAGCTGTTCGAAGGCGGAATAGGTGAAGCCGAGAAACTGGATTTCCGGCACCGGCCGCAGGCCGTAGGCCGCCATGCCGATGGCCGCCCCCATGATGCCGGATTCGCACAGCGGGGTATCCAGCACGCGCTCCCGGCCGAAGCGCTCCAGGAGCCCCTCCGTGACCCGGAACACGCCGCCGTCGCGTCCCACGTCCTCGCCCAGCAGCAGCACCCGGTCGTCGCGCGCCATCTCCTGGGCCAGCGCCTGGTTGATCGCCTGTACCATGTTGAGCTGGGCCATCAGCGCACCTTCCTTTGCCCTGCCTGGCGCGGGGTCAGCGTGGCGAGGACCTCGTCGAAGAGTTCCGCCGCGGCGGGCGGGGGCGCTGCCTCCATCTGCGCCACCCCGGCATCGACGGTGGCGGCGGCCTGCGCCGCGGCCTCCTCACGCTTTTGCGGGGTCCAGAGCCCGCGCCCCTCCAGGAAACGCTCCAGGCGCAGGATCGGGTCGCGCGCTGCCCAGAAGGTGACCTCTTCCCCGGAGCGGTAGCGTCCGGCATCGTCGGCGGTGGTATGGTCCGCCATGCGGTAGGTGAGACATTCGATGAAGGTGGGGCCGGCGCCGCTTCTGGCCTTTTCCACCGCCTCGCGGGTGGCCCGGTACACGGCGAAGACGTCGTTGCCGTCCACCTGCACGCCGGGGAAACCGTAGGCGATGGCTTTCTGCGCCAGGGAAGCGGAGGCCGTCTGCCCCTTGAGCGGGATGGAGATGGCCCACTGGTTGTTCTGGCAGATAAAGACCAGGGGGAGGCTGAAAACGCCGGCGAGGTTCATCGCCTCGTGGAAGTCTCCCTTGGAGGTGGCGCCGTCGCCGAAGTAGGTAACCACCGCCACGGGGTCGCGCCGGTAGCGCGCGGCGAGGGCCGCCCCCGCGGCCTGCGGGATCTGGCTCCCCACGGCGACGCAGAAGGGGAAGATGTTCAATCCCGGCGGCACCTTCTGGGACCGCTCGTCGCCGCCCCAGTACTGCAGCAGTTGCGGGATCGGGTAGCCCAGTGTCAGGTGCGCGCCCATCTCCCGAAAAGAAGGGAAGAGCCAGTCCTTGGAGGTCAGGGCGAAAGCGCTGCCGACCTGGGCGGCCTCCTGCCCGCGGATGGGGGGATAGGTGCCGATACGCCCCTCGCGCTGCAGGGCCACGGCGCGCTCGTCGAAGATGCGCGAGAGCAGCATCAGCTCGTACAGGCGCCACATCTCGGCGTCGGAGAGTTCCGGCAGCAACTCCGGGTCCGTCTCCCCCTTCTCGTTCAGGACTTCCAGGCGTTTGATCTGAAAATCGGCAAGCAACACTTCCGGCATGGCACGCTCACTTATTAAAATGGGAGGTCGGCAATTAGGAGAGTGTAAACGGACACTTGCAGTATGTCAAAAGCGATTCTGCCGTTGTTTCAGCTTACCGTAAAAGACCGGTACCAGGGCGAACAGCCCCAGGAGGGCAAAGGAGCCGAGCACCCTGGGCGAGGCGACGTCGGCAAGGGAATCGATGGCGGCGAGGCTCGCGCCGGCATTGACGAAGACGAAGCCCCCCGGGATGATACCGACCAGGGTCCCCAGCACGAAGACCCGCAGCGGCAGCCGGGTGAGGCCTGCGGCGAGATTGATCAGGAAAAAGGGAAAGAGCGGCACGAGCCGCAAAAACAGCAGGTAGTTCCAGCCGCGCTGCTCGAGCTCGCGGTTGAGCCCCTCGAGCCGGGCGCCGAACCGGCCGGCTACCGCATCCCTGAGCAGGTAGCGGGTGACCAGGAACGCCAGCGTCGCCCCGATGGTGGCGGCGCAGACCGCGTAGACGGTCCCGGCCAGCACCCCGAAGAGCGCGCCCGCGGCCAGCGACAGGACGGCGGCGCCGGGGAGGGACAGGGCGGTCTGCAGGATGTAGATCGCCATGAACAGGGCGACGCTCGTCCCCTGATGTGCCGCGTAGTACCCTGCGAGGGCCTGCCGGTTCGCCTTGAGCGCCGCCAGGGTGAGGAAGCGCTGCAGGTCGAGATAGAAGAACAGTGCCGCGGCGCCGGCGGCGGCCACGACGATCAGCATCTTTTTCAGGTTCATGGGGTTTGATGGCTCCTGCGGCGGTAGAGTATGCAGGTTTTAACATATCCGCGCCCCGGGCGTTACCATTTTCTTTGCCAGCAGAGCCAGGCGCGCAGGATCCGCTGTACCAGGGGGGTGAGCCGGCGGCGCTGGTAGGCGTCGGCAAGTTTGCGCCACGATTCGGACTGGGTGGGATAGGGGTGGATGGTGTTGCCGATGGCGGCAAGACCGAGCCCGGAGCCGATGGCGAGGGTGATCTCGCTGATCATCTCCCCAGCGTGCCGGGCCACGATGGTCGCGCCCAGGATGCTGTCGCTCCCCTTCTTCAGGTGCACCCGGGCGAAGCCCCGTTCCTCGCCGTCCAGGACGGCGCGGTCCACCTCCGTGAAGGGGACCGTGAGCGTGTCGACCTCGATGCCGCGGGCGGCGGCATCCGCCGGGTACATACCCACGTGGGCGACCTCGGGATCGGTGTAGGTGCACCAGGGGATGGTGAGCGAGGTGTGCTTGCGGCGCCCCTTGAAGAGCGCGTTGGCGATCACGATGCGCGCCTGGGCGTCCGCCGTGTGGGTGAAGCGAAAGCGCGAGCAGACGTCACCCGCCGCGTAGACCCGCGGGTTGGAGGTCTGCAGGGTTTCGCTCACCGTGACCCCGTTTCGGTCCCAGGCTATCCCCGCCGCCTCGAGCCCCAGCCCCTCGATGTTGGGGGCGCGGCCGGCAGCGACCAGGATAGCCTCGACCGGGACCTCGAACCGCGCGCCTTCCCGCTCGAGCTGCAGGACTGTGACGCCGCCGCGTCGCTCCACGGCGATCGCCTGCGTCCCCAGGTGCAGCGCGATCCCCTCGCGGCTAAAGGCATCCCGCAGTATGGCGGCGGCATCCGGGTCGTCGCGGCCAAGAAGCTGCCCCCCCGGCTCGACGAGGGTCACCGTGGACCCGAAGCGGGCGAAGGCTTGGGCCAACTCGCAGCCGATCGGGCCGCCCCCGATCACGGCCAAGGTCGCCGGGAGCTTCGTGAGCGAAAAGACCGTCTCATTGGTGAGATATCCCGCCTCCTCCAGCCCGGGGATCGGGGGAACGGCGGCGCGGGCGCCGCTGCAGAGGGCGGCACGGGCGAAACTTAGCTCAGCGCCGGCCACCTCGACGCGATCCGCCGCGATGAAGCGCGCAGCTCCGAAGAAGACGTCGACGCCAAGCTCGTCCCGGAAGCGCAGCGCCGCGTCGTGCCGTCCGATATCCGCCCGCAGGCGCCGCATCCGCTCCATGGCCGCGCCGAAATCAGGGTCACCCCCCTCGCCCGCACCGGCTCCGAAGGCGGCGCCGGAGCGGGCATCGAAGACGGCGCGGGCGGCATGCAGGAGCCCCTTGGAAGGAACGCAGCCGACGTTCAGGCAGTCGCCGCCCAGATAGCCTCGCTCGATGAGGGCGACCCGTGCCCCCAGCCCGGCGGCGCCCGCAGCGCAGACCAGCCCCGCGGTCCCGGCACCAACGACCACCAGGTTGTAACGACCCGACGGCTCCGGGTTCTGCCACCCCTTAGGATGCACCCTCGCCGCAAGCAGCCGGTTTTCCTCGGTATCAGGCAACACTTCCAGGTCATCGATCATGCGGCGCGTCCCGTTTTAGCTGCCGTCCCCGGCAACATGCTGAAATACCGCCCATTGAGGGGGATGAATGAAGCTTCGTTTCGATAATTCCCGGTGCACTTTTGCTCCTTTTCCCTTATCATTTTTATCATAATAAACGCCGGCCGGGCGGTCCAATTAGAAGTGCCGCCGGCGGCGCCCTGGCAATGGTTCGAAATCACAGCACCGACAGTAGCCCCACAACTCATTTGGCCGAAAACACGGAGGAGCCCATGAGCGGAGCAGTAGGGACGAAGAGCAGCCCCAGGATTCGTTCCGAAAAGAGCAGCTCGAAAAAGGTCGCCAAGGCGGCGCGCCTTCCCGGCAAAGATCTTGCCGCAGAACTCAAGCTGTACACCGACCTTTATGAGAACGCGCCGGTTGCCCACCTCACCCTGGACCGTTTCGGGGTGATCCACGCCGTCAACCTTACCGGGGCGGAGATGCTCGGGGTGGAGCGGGCCTTCCTCCTCGGGCGTAACTTCGCCGACCTGTTCAGCGAGAGCTCGCGCCCTCCCCTGGCCGAGTTTTTCGAACGCCTGCTCGCCTCCAACCAGAGAAGCTCCTGCAACGCACTCCTGTCCGATGCCGGCAACGCCCTGCAACAGCTGAGGATCGAAGCGCTTCCCTGTCGCGACGGCTCCGAGATCAGGCTCGCCCTGATCGGTATCACCGAAAGCGAAAGGGCCGCCAAGGCGCTGCAGATCTCCGAGGCGCGCTATCGGGGTCTGTTCGAGGCAGCCAAGGACGGCATCATGCTCGTCGATGCCATGACCGGCGAGATCTACGATGTCAATCCGTTCCTCATCGAGATGCTGGGATACCCGCGGGAAGAGTTGGTGGGGAGGCTACTCTGGGAAGTCCCGCCGCTGTCGACAATGGCGGCCGGCGAAACCGAGTTCGCCGTGCTCCAGCACCGCGATTACCTGCACAACGACGACCTGCGCCTGGTCACCCGCGACGGCCGCAGCTTGATCGTAGAGGTTGTCGTCACCGGCTACCGCATCGACCGGAGCAAGGTGCTGCAGTTCAACATCCGGGACATCACCGTCCGCAAGAACGCCGAAGACGCACTGCTGAAGAGCGAAGAGCAGTGCCGCACCATCGTGAGCAACATCAACGAGTACGTCTACAGCGTCCGTTTCGAGGACGGAGACATCAAGTCCGTCTACCACAGCCCCAAGTGCCTGGACATCACCGGCTACAGTCCGGAGGAGTACTACCGGGATCCCCTCTTGTGGTTCACCATGATCCACGAGGAGGACCGCAACCAGGTGGTCCAGTTCCTGAACAGCATCTTCGCCGGCGAAGACCAGGACCCGATCCGGCACCGGATCGTGCACAAGGACGGCTCGATACGCTGGATCCTCAACAACTGCGCGGTGCAGCGCACCCGCAAGGGGAACCGGGTCACCATCTCGCGCCTGGACGGCTTCATCCTCGACATCACCGAGATCAAGCGCGCCGAGGAGAACATCTTCTTCCTCGCCCACCACGACCCGCTCACCAAGCTGCCCAACCGCAGCACCCTCTACGCGAGGATCGAGGACGTCCTCAGGGTGGCCCAGAAAACGCGGACCAGCGTGGCCCTTTTGTTCCTGGACATCGACGGGTTCAAGCAGATCAACGATTCCATGGGGCACGACGTGGGGGACCGGCTGCTGCAATCGGTAGCACGCAAGCTTGGTGACTGCACCCGCTCCTGTGACGTGGTGGCCCGGTTGGGCGGCGACGAGTTCGTGGTGGTGCTCTGGGACTGCGGGGCAAACCAAACCAGCGTCGTGGCTGAGAAGATCGTCAACGCCGGGTTCCCGTTGCAGGGAACCAACGTAGTCGTGACCCCCAGCATCGGCATCAGCCTCTACCCCGAGGACGGCAAAGATTACCTGGCCCTTTTGAAGCACGCCGACATCGCCATGTACCACGCCAAGAAATGTGGCGGAAACAACTTCCAGTTCTTCACCCACAAGCTGAACGAGATGGCGCACGAACGCTTCGCCCTGGAAGCCGAGTTGCGCCACGCACTGGAACATGAGGAATTCGTGCTGCACTACCAGCCCAAGGTGGACCTCGCCACCGGCCATTTCCGCAGCATGGAGGCCCTGATCCGCTGGCAGCACCCGGTACGCGGCCTGATCATGCCGGAGCATTTCATCCAGATCGCCGAGGAGAGCGGCCTTCTGCACCAGATCAGCAAGTGGATCATCCCGACGGTGTGCCGCCAGCTCCGGCAATGGCAGCAGCAGGGACTGGGGCAGGTGTCCGCCGCGGTCAACCTCTCGGCGAGCTTCTTCCAGCACCGCGACTTCGAGGAGACCATCGAGGCTTCGCTGCTGGAAACCGGGATCCCCCCGGAGTCCCTGGAACTGGAACTCACCGAGGCGACCATCATGAGCGACCCGCAGCGGGTGCTGGGGAGCATGGCGGCCATGAAGGCGCTCGGGCTCCAGCTCTCCATCGACGATTTCGGCACCGGTTATTCCAGCCTCAGCTATCTGAAAAAACTGCCGGTGGACAAGCTCAAGATCGACCAGTCCTTCATCCGCAACATCGCCCGGGACAACGACAATGCGGCCGTGGTCCGGGCGGTGATCAGCATCGGGCGCAGCATGCAGCTCAAGGTGATCGCCGAGGGGGTGGAAAACGCCTCGCAGCTCGCCTGGCTGCAGGCCGAGGGGAGCGAGGAGGCGCAGGGGTACTATTTCAGCCGCCCCGTGCCGGTGCAGAAGATGACGGCTCTGCTCAAGGAAAACGCGAACTTCCTGCACAACCCGCGGGGCCGGATGCAGGCCAAACAGCTCTAAAATATGCGCCCCGGTGGAGGGTAAAAAAAGAGGCCGGCGCTGGAAAAACTTCCCAGGCGCCGGCCTCTTAGTGTCTCGTGTCCGGTACGGCACGCGCCGCACCGTTACCGGTCAATCCTCGTCTTCGTCCTCGTCGTTGTTCCAGCCGTGGTCGTCGTCATCGTCATCGTCGGGGCGATCCATCTGTTCCGGCGGCATCGGCCCCATCCTGCGCATCATTTCCCGATGGTTGCGCTCCATCTCCTGCGTCATCTCGGCCCGTTGCCGTACCATCCTGGCAACGATCTCGGCGAGCAGGTCCACCTTTTTCTCACGCGGGGCCTGCTCCATCTCGCGCACCGGCGCCGCGAGCTCGGCATCCTGTCCCTTTACCTTCTGCAGCATGCTCTCCATCATCATACCGTGTCCGGGAAAGCCGCCGCGCCACCCGGCTCCGGCGCCTCTCCCGGGGGCGCAGCCCGGCGCACCGCAGCCGGCCAGCATCGGCTCGACATGCAGCTTCACCTGGTCCGAGTCGATGCGGTCCTGCCGCACCAGCTCTTCCAGCGCCCTCAGGTGGGTCTTCACCTGTACCAGGTGCTCGTCCATCATGCGCTGCCGATCGGGTGGCACCTCACCCACTACGGCGGAACGATACTTCTCCATCTCCTCGACGCTGCGCCGCATCTCCGCCACCGCCGCCCGTGCCAGTTGCGGCGAAACCGTAGTCCCTTCGTCCGCTGCCGTGGCGAGGAGACGGGCGAAGTTGGCGACGTTTCTGTGATACGCCATCATCAGCAGGTGCTGCGGGGAGCGCATCATCTGGCGTCCCACGGGCCTCTTCATGATGTACCCCGGGGAACCCGGCACGGCGTCCGCCATCTGCGGCATCCCGCCCTGGGCCGGATCGGCCGGACCGGCGGCAAAGGCCGGCAATGCGACAAGAACTGCGACTGCGGTCAACATGATTTTCACTGGCGATCCCCCTTTGCACCGGTTCGAGTCGGGGGCGTGCCCCGGCCCTGTCTTGCGGCAACGCCACTGATCACAGTGGCCTGCGTCCCTGTATCAGGTTCAGTATAACGATGATGATGGCAATAACCAGCAGCAGGTGAATGAATCCACCCAGGGTGTAGCTCGTCACCAGCCCAAGCAGCCACAGTACCAGAAGTATCACTACGATGGTCCAAAGCATCTCTGCCTCCTTTGGAAGCCTTCCCATGCCTGCGGGAGCCCCCTCGTGCCTGTTGTCACTTCCCCACCCTGAGTTTCGTCAGGTTGCCCATGAGTCCGAAAACGTTCAAAAGCCAGAGCACTACCACGATGACGACGACCGCGTTCAGTATCGACTTGATCGATCCGGCCATGGGGATGTAGGTGTTCACCAGCCACAGCAGGACCCCGACCACGATCAGCACCAGTACTACGTGTACCAAGGGCATGTAAGACACCTCCTCTTTGACCGACCGTCCGGTTTCACTCCCATAGCGCCGCGATCACCAGCAGAGCGACCGCAGCCACCACCGGGGCATCGCGGAAACTGCCGCGAAGACACCTTCTTCAGCGTGGTTTCCACCCGGTGGCAGGCCAGGTGCGGCACTATTTCTCCAGTTTTTTCTCCGCCTTACCGACGTTCTTCTCGACCTTGCCGGTGATCTTTTCCCCCCTGCCCTGTTGCTCCATTGAAACGTTGCGGGTGGCCTTTCCAGCCGTTTCTTTTACCTGTCCTTTCAACTCATGCATTTTCCCTTTGCCTTGCTCTTTCGTACTCGGTTTCATGACGTACCTCCTGAGCGATGCTCTTGTGCCTCGAAGGTGCAGGTTGCATGGTGACTGCGGTCGCTCTGCTGGCGATCGATGGGGCGCTGACAGGAGAGATGTGAATATTATTAGATTTTGTTAATTTACAAACTCGACAAGTTTATAGGGAGCTGCTGTGGTGTCAAGCAGGGAGGGACGGGAACAGCGGAGGAAGGCGCGGGGAGGTTATTTTTTATGTTTGGGGGAAGGAACCAGGAACTTGGCGTGGTCGGGGTGGCGGCACAGGTACTGGTGGCCGAACGACATGGCGTAGGGGCAGGAACGTTTCCTCGCCAGGCAGATGGAAAAAGCGGGGACCAACGGCTGGGTGCCGCAGGAAGCGTCGCCGGGCTGCCCGCCCGCGGCATCGACGGAGTCACGCACCTCCTCCGGTTGAGCTGCACTGAGATCGACGAGATTCTCTGGTTCGGACGTGCTGTTTTCCCGGACCTGTTCCGGTTCGGTGTTCGTGGGCATTTCCTGCTCCTGACGCGCTTCTGTTACTCAGACGACGCCAGTATGCGTTTAACTGCCCCCGCAAATAAATAGGTCAATCGGCAGCTCCCACTGCGGCATATCACATGCCCGCCCGAGGCGGGCTGTCATCACTTCAAAGAGGTCAACCCCTGGCGCACCGCATACTTGGTCAGCTCCGCGACGCTGAAGAGATCGAGCTTCTTCATGATGCTGTGGCGCTGGTTTTCCACGGTTTTGACGCTGACGCCGAAGGCGAAGGCGATTTCCTTGGCGTTGGAGCCGTTGGCGATCAGCTGCAGGATTTCCCTCTCCCGCGTCGAGAGGTTCTCATAGGTGGCGGGTACATCCTCGGGAATCCGCTGCAGGTATTCCTTGATCAGCAGCGTGGTCACCCGCGCGGGCAGGTAGGTCTCGCCGGCGGCGACGGCGCGGATCGCGGTGGCGAGCTCGGAGAAGGCGGCGTCCTTCAGCACGTAGCCGTTGGCACCGGCCTTCAGCACTTCGACCACGAAGCGGCGGTCCGACTCCATGGAGAGCGCCAGCACCTTGACCTCGGGGAAGGCGGTGGTGATGCTGCGGGTGGCGTCGATCCCGTTGGTGTCCGGCATGGAGATGTCCATCACGATGATGTCGGGGCGCTCCTCCCGGGTCAGGCGGATCGCCTCGGCGCCGGTCCCGGCCTCGGCATTCACCATCATGTCATCCTCTTTGTCGATCAGGGCACGCAGGCCCTGGCGCACAATGGCGTGATCGTCTGCTATCAAAATCTTCATCTTCATCTCTGCCCCCTTTATCAGCTAAATCCCCAGCGGCACCTTGATGGTGGCTACGGTCCCGCCTGTATCCTTGTTGGTGATGGAAAAACTCCCGCCCAGATGCTGTATCTTCTGCCTCACGTTGGCGAGCCCGAAGCCGCCACTTCTGCTCTCCGCCGTATCCTGCTCCTCACGGTAGCCGACGCCGTCGTCGTCGACCGCAATCACCAGGAACCCGTCCCGCCGGGACAACGCGACCCGGCAGCGCAGGGTGCCGGCATGCTTGATCACGTTCAACATCAGCTCGCGGACCGCCTGGAACACGGTGGAACGGATCTCGTAGGGCAGGGTCTTATCCGTGCCGTCGTCGCTGAACTCCGCTTCCAGCCCGAAATCCGCATGAAGTTCCTCGCCGAGCCAGCGCAGGGCCGCCTCCAGGCCGGCGCTGGCCAGAAGCGGTGGGCGGATCTGGAAGGTGAGCGACCTGATGTCCTGTATGGTCTGCTGGACCAGTGCTCCTACCGCTTCGGCCTCGATCTCGCACTCGCCGTCGTGAACGGTGCTTGCCAGGGCGTCCAGCTTGAGCTTGGCCAGGATGAGCCGCTGCCCGACCTGGTCGTGCAGCTCGCTTGCGATACGGTCGCGCTCCCGTTCCTCGGCCATGGCCAGATCGAGGGACATGGCCTGAAGCTTCTGCTGCTGGGCCAACAGCTCAATCTCCACCTTCTTGCGTATCTCGATCTCCTGGACCAGGTGCTCGTTGGTGAGCTGCAGCTTCGCTGTTCTCTGCTGCACTTCCTCCTCCAGGTGCTGGCGGGCCCCGGCCAGCATCTGCTCGGTCAGCTTCCGTTCGGTGATATCCAGTACCACGCCCATGACCCCGGTCACCTCCCCTGCCTCGGTGATGAGGGGCTGGTAGCTTGCCAGCCAGTGGTGCAGTACCGGGTCCGTCGGATCAACCCTCCCCTGCACCTCCACATTTAGGACGCATTCACCCCGCTCCAGGACCGGGCGCCACGTCTCCATGATCCGGGCCGCGACCTCAGGCGGCAGCACCTCGTCGACGCGGCGCCCCACGTGCTCGCAGATGCTCTTACCGTTGAGCCTGGCCAGGTGTTCGTTGAGACGCACGTAGCGCAGGTCGCGGTCGACGACGAAGAGCCCCACCGGGGTGTGGGTGTAGATGTTGGCCAATTCCTGCAGCTGCATCCGGTAGCGTTTCTCGCTGTCGTGCAGGGCCTGGGTGTACTCCCGGATCCGGGAGGTCACGCTGTTGAAGAGCCTGGCCAGTTCCGCCAGCTCGTCGTTCCCCTCGACCTCGATGCCGTGGCTCAAGTCCCCGGCCGCGATGACGTCGGCGCCCCGTTTGATGGCGGCCATGCGCCGGTGCAGCACCCGGTTCAGGAAGGCCGAGTTCAGGATGGTCACCAGCGCCATCAGGACCACGAGCAGCAGGGTGAGGTAGATCATCCGGTCGCTGGCGCTCTGGACGCGGTCCCGGGCATACTGCTGCAGGTTCACCGCCTCCTGCTGCAGGGCCGAATCCCTGAGCATGATCTGGCTGTAGAGTCGGCTGGCGAACTCGTCGTGATGCGCCACGGCCGGATCGGCGACAGGGACCCGCCGCATCTGTTCGACCAGGCGCTTCGATATCTGCACCGAATCGGCCAGATCGAGCCGGCTCCTCTCCAGGATCTGCTTGGCGGAGGGGTCATCAACCTGCGGCAGCCCCTGTGCCAGCAGGCGGGTGGCTGCCTCGTTGAGTGCGAACCACTGCTCCCTGGCGCGCTCCAGGCCGAAGAGGAAGTACTCGTCGCGCATGGTGACCCGGTGGAACACGGTGGCCTGGATCTGATCAGCCACGACGTGGTTGCGCTCGGTGACGGCCAGCTCCCGCGAGGACCAGGCCAGTAGCCCCGTCACGATCACCAGCAGGGTGAAGGAGAGCAGCGAGATTATCCTGAGTCTACGGGCGAAGGTCACGTTTCAGCACCTGCAGTTCGACCGCCTCGGGCTTCACCGACAAGAGCGGACGCGGGTCGATGTACTCCAAGTAATTGGGCATACGGGCCTCACGCACGAGGCCGAGCTTAGCGACCCAGCGCGTCTCATCCTCCAGCGCTATCAGCAGCGCGTGATCGAGGGTTACCTTGTGCGAGCTCTCGCTCCAACACTCCGAGACCACGGGCTCGGGAATGTACGAGGTGGAGGCCACAATGGCCTGGGCCTCCCCGGGATGGGCGGAAGCGAATTCCTCTGCGCGGACCAGGGCGCGCAAAAGCCGCCGCGCCGTCTCCTGGTTGGCTGCCACATAGGCGCTCTTCCCTGCGATAACGAAGGTCTCGGTATAGATATAGGGGTCTTTGAAGACGACACCTCTGCCGCCAAGGCTCCCGGTGATGATCTTCCCGATGGGGCTCCAGGTGGAGACCGCGTCAACCTCGCCGGAGAGGAGGGTACCCTGCATCAGCTCCGGGGGCACGGAAACCGGGACGACATCCTCGATGCTCAAGCCGTTGGCGATAAGAAAGGACGAAAGGAACATGTGGGTGGTGGTTCCGGGGATGACCCCGACGCGCCGTCCCTTCAGATCGCCGGGGCGAACGACGCCACTTTTACGGTCGGCAATGATGACGTGATTGTTGTTCGAAGTGAAGATACTCGCCAACAGAGAAAGTCTCTCACCCTGCAGGGCCGCGAAGGTGACCGGTGTCTGGGCGACGGTGGCCAGATCCGCCTTCCCATCCAGCACCGCCTGGAGGGCCTCTTTGCCGTAGCCGAAAGTGTGCGCTTCGACGTTCAGCCCCTCTTCCCGCAGGAAGCCACGGGCGACGGCGATGTGAACCAGCGCGCAGTCATGCTGGGTGGCATAGGCCAGACGCAGAGGGAGGGGCGCCCCCGTCTGGTGCTGCACGGGGCGCTGACATCCGGCCAGGCACAGGCACAGTATCACTATCAGCGCGGCTCTCAGCATCCACTCCTTTAGGTCCGGCGCAGCTTGTGCGGGGTCTATAGACGGCTGCCATATGCTGCCAACTGTCATTGCCGGGGCGACTTCCAGTCTTTGTCACATGATATAGTAAGCAAATATATGACAGGTGGCTAACAAAGTGCAATTAATTTTACCATAGTCTGGGCAATTGTACCCATGTCTCAGAAAGAAGAAAGAACAACAAAAAGAAAGGGCAGGCTTTTTGAGCCTGCCCTTGCCACAGCGATGACAGTAATCGTTCCCCGTTGTCGGGGCTATGACTGTCTTCACATCACTTGGATGCTTTGCCACCCTTGGCCGGTTTCACGTACTTCGCGAACCGCGCCGGCAGCTTCACCGAGCCTGCCGAGGGGTACTTGGCGAGCTGGGCCGAGAGCCTGGCGATACGCTCGTCCAGCGGCGGATGGGTCGAGAACCAGGAACCGTTCTTCGCCGCGGTTGCCTCCTGCTTCTTGAGCTTTTGCAGCACGCTCACCAGGGCGCCGGGGTCGTAGCCGGTGCGGTAGGTGGTCTCCAGCGCCGCCTGGTCCGCCTCGTACTCCATCCCCTGGTCCAGCCCCTTGTCGAACAGGGTGTTCTGCAGGTCGCCGACCATCGATTCGAACTGCTGCCCCTTGCTCCCCTTCATGGTGGCGGCGGTGATGGCGCTGGCACCCTGCAGGAACTGGGCGCGGCGGATGCTTTTCAGCGCGTGCTTCTCGGCCACGTGCCCCACCTCGTGCGCCAGCACCCCGGCGAGCTCCGCCTCGTTGTCCAGGACATCGAGGAGCCCGCGACTGATGAAGACGATGCCGCCGGGGGCGGCGAAGGCGTTCTGTACCGGGCTGTCGAGCACCACGAAGCGGTACGGGATGGTGGAGCGCCGGCTGTTTCTGGCCACCGCGTTCCCGACCAGGTTCACGTACTTCTGCAGCGCCTCGTTCTGCACCGGCTTGCCGAAGCGCTGCATGCTGTCCAGGGCGAGGCTCTCGCCTACGGTGCACTCGGTCTGGTAGGTCATCTCCTGCGACGAGGAGAGTACCTGGGTGGCCCCGGAGAGGATCTTCCCTTCCTTGGAATCTGACTTCATCAGGTTGTTGAGCGTATCCTGCCACCCGGCGTGGGCCTGGGCCGCAACCAGGCAGGAGAGCGCCACCAGCGGTAAAAGACGTAGTTTGTTCATGGCTCCCTCCTTACTGGGCATACTCGCCGATTTTACCTTCCTTGAGGAAGGCATTGACCTCGTTGTTGGACACCTTGCGCGCCAGGACCTTGTCCAGCTCCTTCTTCAGGGCCTCCGGCGTGCCATGCTGCTTGGCGTACGCGGCGGTCTCCGGGGAGAGGCCGCGCACGCTGCGGGCGCTGTCCGCCTTGGCGGTGTTGATCTGGCTCTTCTGCATGCTGTCGCCCAGCAGGCCGTCGCCGCCCGCGACCTCCGCGACCGGCTGGGTGTCGGAAACCCGTCCCGCGTAGACCCACCCCTCCTTGCCGTCGGCGGTCTGCACCTTGAGCCAGCGCCCCTCACCCTCTACGAGGGTCAGCTCAGCGCCCACCGGCAGGTCGGCCAGGTTCGGCGCACTTACCGACTGCTCTTTCTTGAGGGTGGTCCCCTCGCTCACCACCCAGCGTTTCTCGGCGCCGAGCGTCTGCCCTGCGCACAGGGTCAGCAGCAACAGCGCGCCGCCTAAAACTCGCTTCTTCATGGTTTCACCTCCGTGAATCGGCCGGAGCGGATCCGGCCGGGTTGTGTTCTTTACTTGTAATCTCCGGTCAGTACGAACGCCCCCCAATAGCCCGGGTGCGGGTAACGGTTTCTCACGTGCAGCATGGCCAGTCTGAGCGCCTGCGCCTTGTCGCTGCGGCTGTAGTCCCGGTAGAACTGCTTCATCAGTATCGCGCTGGAGACGTCGGAAACGCGCCACAGGCTGGAAACCAGGGCGTGGGTCCCGGCGAAGAGGAAGGCGCGGTTCATGCCGATCACGTCGTCGCCGCTCTTCACGTCGCCCAGGCCGGTCTGGCAGGCAGAAAGCACCACGAGGTCCGCCTTGATGTCCAGCCCGAACACCTCTTCCGCCTGAAGACGGCCGTCGTTCTTGCTGTCCTTTGCCAGCCGGATCGAGGAGAAGAGCGGGTTCACCGTGTCGAACTCCCCGTGCGAGGCGAGATGAATGATACCGAACTTGGCGATGTTCTCACGCACCCAGCTCTCGGTGGCGCGCTCCCGGGTCAGGGTGGTCACGTCGCTGTAGTTCCAGCGCAGCGTCCCGGCCTCCTTCTCGGCGAAGGGGAGATCGAGTGCGGCGTTGCCCAGGTCCGGGTTGCCGATGGCGAGGATGCGCAGGTTCTTCTCGGCCTGGCGCCGCGCCAGGGTGTGGCGGTACACCGAGGCGGCCGGGAGGTGGAACAGGGTGTGCCGGTCCACCAGGTAGTCGCGGCCGTCGTAGAGCGTGGCGAAGGAGAGGTAGTGCAGGCTGCCGTGGGGCACGATGCCGACGGTCTGCCCCTCGGGGACCCCGGCCAGGGGTTCCGCAAGGAGGAGCCGGTACAGTTCCCGGGAGTTCTGCTCCAGGGGCTCCAGGTTCTGCAGCATGCGCCGGTAGGTGGCGATCTTTTCGGCGACCTCGCGCGCGGAGGCCTTGAGGACGAAGAGCCGCGAGCCCTGCCGCTCCAGGCGCCAGCACAGGAGCCGGTCCGGGAGCTGGTAGTAGGACAACAGACTTACCCCCGGCTCCAGCAGGGACTCCACCTCGGCCACGGTGACCGGCGCCACCTTGACCAGCGCCAGGAGCTCGGGCCGACGCCTTTCGATGTCGAGCAGGAGGTCCTGGTAGTCGGCGCGCAGCTTGTCCAGGGCAGCCGCGTACATGGCGCGTTCGGCGGGGGTCCCCGCCTGCTGCGCCAGCTGCTCCTGTTCCTGGATCTGTTCGCGCAGCCGGTTCTGACGGTCGTAGAGGTCCTGATCGCCGCCCCCGGCGAGGGAGAGGCGCTGCCGCCCCAGGATGTCGATCAGGTTCCTGGCGCGGGAGCGCTCGGCCACGGCGAAGGCCTCGTCGTGACGCCCGAGGTCGACGAGGAGCCCCACCAGCCCCTGGTAGACGTCCATCTTGTCCGCCAGGAAGCCGTCCTTCAGCTGGTCCAGCTTGATCTCGGCGCGCAGCCCCTCGACCGTGTCCAGCGCCTGCCGGTAGGAGGCAACGGCGCCGTCGCGGTCACCACCTTGTTCCTTGAGCCGCGCGAGACCGAGCAGGGCGCGCCAGCGCACCTCCCTGAGCAGCATCGCGTCGGCCAGTTCCAGCGCTTTCCGGTAGCTTTGCGCCGCCGGTCCGCCCATGTTGCTGCGAGCCCGGGCATCCCCCAGCGCCAGGTGGATCTTGGCCTGGTTCACCTTGTCGCCGATGGCGTCGGCAAGTCCCGCCGCCTCGTCGAGCAGTTTCAGCGCGCCGGCGGGGTCCCCCATCTTGAGTCGGGTCTGGCCGAGGTTCCTGAGATCGTAGGCGATGGCCCAGCGCGAGCCGAGGGCCCGGTCGATGGCGAGCGCCTGCCCGAGACTCTCCAGCGCCCCCTGGTAGTCGCCCGACTCGCGGCGCACCAGGCCGATGTTGTTCAGCGTGGTGGCGCTCTCGTCGCGGCGCACCTCGAGCTTGCCGGCCAGCTCCAGCGCCTGCTTCAGCTCGACGAGCGCCCGCCTGTTGTCGCCCAGCGTCCACCAGATCAGGCCGCCGGTGTTCTTGGCCATCACCTGCTCCAGCGCCCAGTTCTCCTTGAGCGCCGCCTTTTCCACCTGCTCGCGCAGGTCGAAGGCCTCCTGGTAGCGCCCCTGGAACCAGGCGTTGTTCCCCTGCTCCAGCACGATCCTCATGCGGGTCTTCAGTTCGGTGACGCCCACCTTGGCCAGCGCCTCGCGATAAAGGGCATCGGCGGCGGGGAAGTTCCCCATAAGGCGCTGGCAGCGGCCGCGCTCCAGGATCGTCTCGGCCTCCAGGGCAGGATTGCCGTTCTTGGCGTAGATTTCCTGGGCCTTGCGATAGTAGTTTTCCGCGACGGCGAACTGGTTCAGGCGCAGGTCGAAGATGCGCCCGAGGTTGCGGTACTGGTCGGCCAAGTTCAGCTCGTCCTTCAACTGGGCGCGCAGCCCCGCCGACTCCTCGAAGAGCGAGCGCGCCGCGGAGTAATCGACCGCGTTCTCCATGACCACGCCGAAGTCGGAGAGGGCGGCGGCCTGGTCCTTGGCGAGCCCCAGGTCGGCGAAGATGGAAACCCCTTCCTTGAGCGCGGCGGTCGCCTCCTTGAAGTGCTCCAGGCGCCCCTGCAACAGCCCCAGCCGCAGCAGCGCGTCGGCGTGTTCGGCGGAGTACGGTTTCTCCTTGGCCAGCCGCTGCACCAGGCTGTCGGCATGGCTCACGGCGCGCTCGGTGAAGCCGGCGCCGAAGGCGCTCTCGCGGGCGTGGCGATGCAGTGCGGCGCGGTTCTTGGCGAGTTCCGGCGTCGCCTCGGCGACCACCAGCGCGTTGTCGAAGAGGGCCAGCGCCTGGGCGTAGCGCCCGTCGTTGTGTGCCTGCACCGCATTTTTCACGTAGTCGTTGAAGAGCTTCTTGGCCAGCGTGGCGCTCTCCCGCGCGTCGCCCCCCCAGTCGCCGATCAACAGCCACCCCCCCGGAAGCTCCCGCCGCGCCTGGGCGAGGGACCGGTCGGCGTAGCTCTTCACGAAGGGGGCAAGGTCGGCGGGGCGATCGGACAGGAGAAGGCTCGGCACCCCGACCAGGGTGGCCAGCTGCCCGAGGTACCAGGCCTGTCCCGTCCCCCCCTTGGCAGCCAGGATGAGCGACACCGAGTCGCCATCGGCAAGCTGCACGAGGTCGCGACGGACGCCACCGGCATCCTCCCACGCGGCGCTCAGCGTTCCCCCGTCACCAGGGCGATTCGGCACCGCAGGGAGAAGCCCCGCTGCGGCAGGAAGCGCCAGGGTGTGGGCATCGGGGAGACGGCCCGGCAGCGCGTCGGCGGGGAGCTTCACAAACGGCGCCAAAGAGGGCCACAACCCCGCCGGGTCCAGCACCTGGGTCCGCAGCGGGCGGCGCTGCGCCACGCTTTTAAGGAGCTGGCTCGCGCTCACCCCCCAACTGAGGACGTTGGCGGAGGCGAACTGTTCGGGCCTTTCGTAGATGACGACGCGGGCGGGGTCGTTCAGCTTAGCCGCGACCGCCTCGCGCGGCAGCGTTTCCGCCTTGATGCCGTCCTTGCCGTCGAAAGCGAACACGAGGAAGCGGTCACCGGGAAGGGCCACCAGGCGCAGCACGGGGCGTCCGGCAAGCCGCTCCATGACATCGATCGCCTCGGCCGGCTGCGGCGTCAGCGCCTGGCAGAGCTTCGCACCTTTGCCGGAAGAGCACCCCTTGCGGAAGGGGGGAAGAAGCGCGGCGAAGCGGTCTCGCTCGGCAGGCGTACCCGGGAGTGCCGCCGCCGAGGCGGCCAAGCGGAGCGCGCCGGGACCGGCAACGGCGTACAAGGGGGGAAGGAGTTCCAGCTTCTTGCCGAGCATGCCGTCCAGGACCGTCTGTTCCTGCTGCGCGCGCAGCTTCAGATAGGCGGCGTCCTCCGGTGCGGCCTTCCCGAGCGCGGCGGTGACGCGGTCCAGTTCGGACAAATGCGGGGCGGCCTTAGCCAGGAGCTCAAGGGTGGCGTGGTCGTCGACGCCGAGGAGGCTCCTGCCCAGGATCTGCACCCGCTCCAACTCGGAGAGGCGCTCCACCAGTGCGAAGCCCTGCTCCGGATCCTTGGCGGCGAGCGCCTCGATGCGCGGCGCAAAGCGCTCGGCGAGTTCCCCGAGGCGCAGGTCGTATTCCGTGGGGGGGAGCCGGTCCAGAACTTTCAAGGCGGCATCGTAGTCTCCCAGCGCCGCCTGTGCGCGCCAGGCCATGGCGCCGCTGTCGGCGGCACGCGCCTCGGCAAGTGCCGTGGTGTAACCCGCCCGGGCCGCGTCGGACAGTCCCAACGAAGCGAGCGCCGCCGCGCGGTTCAGGCGCGCCGCCAGGCGCGCGTGCACTTCTCCCCCTCCCCTTGCGGGAGGGGGTTGGGGGTGGGGTAAGGTGCCACGTGGCGAGTCCTTGCCCATGGCGAGGTCACCCACCCCCCTGCCCCCTCCCGTCAAGGGAGGGGGAGTCGAGGCGAGCACCCGGTCCCAGGCGGCAATCGCCTTGAACACCAGCGCCTGCCGGCTGCCGTCGTCGGGACGCCCGGAGGCGAGCCGCGCCAGGATGGCGCCGACGTCGTTGCCGTAGCGGGCCACGGCATCCGGGGGAAGGGCGTCGCGATAGGAGTCGGCCAGGGCCGAGCAGCCCCCCTGCGACGCCAGAAACTCCGCCACCTCTCCCGGCGCGGCATCCCCGGGGAGCAGCATGCCCCAGTTGACCAGGTTCAGCATGGAGCCCACGGCGTTGCCGTTTTTGAGCGCGATGGCGGTTGCGTTCCTGAACCCTGCGGCCGCGGCGGCACGGTCACCGCGGGCGTAGGCGAGCTGGGCGGCGCGGTGGCTCAAGAGCCCCACCCCGAAGAGGTCCCCCTCGGCCAGCTTGTCCACCCGCTCCGGGTAACGCCCGAGCAGCTCCCGGAACAGCTTCTCCGCCGTGGCGTTGTCGCCGAGGTCGGCGGCGATGCGCGCGAGGTAGCTCTGGGCCAGACGCCTTTCCTGCTCCGCCGAGAAACCATAGGCGGCCTCGGTGGCGCCCCCCTTGTTGAGGGCGACGTTGGCGGCCACGTTGATCAGCCCGCCTCCGCGCTTGGGTGTGCTCTTCTTCTCGGGGGGATACTGGTCCAGAAGCGCCAGCACCTCGGTGAACCCGTCCCGGGACAGCAACAGGAGCCTCTGCCGTTCCGCCCCGGAGGCGGTCTCGGCCTGCCGGTAGGCGGCGATGCTCGCGGAGCGGCGGTTGGCGGCCAGATTGGCGTGACGCCCGAGCGCCCGGTTCAGCCGGTAGGCCTGGTCGAAATGGGCCAGGGCCGGCTGGAAGCGTTCTGCGTCGAAATTGGCGAGGCCGAGCCGGTCGTGCAGTTGCGCGCCGGTCTCCACCAGGCGCGGCACGTTGTCCAGCTCGCGCTCCACTGCCGCGGCCATCGCGTTCAGCTCCAGGAGGTACTTCTCGCCCTGAGGCACTCCGGTGCAGGCCTCGGCGGCAAGCTTGCGCTGCCGCGCCAAAAGCCCCCTGAGGGCGGTCTCGAACTTCTGCCAACCCGCGGCCGGAGGCGCCTCCACCCGGTCCGCGCCGAGCAGTTCCAGCTCCGCGTTGATCGACTGCTGCCCGGCAAGCCACTTCTCCTGCTGCGGCGAAAGCTTCTGCCCCGCGAAGAGCCGCTCGTTGACCCGGCGGGTCAGGCGGCCGAACTGCTCCAGGGCACGCGCCGGTTCCAGGCGCGACTCAGCCAGCTTGAGGGCCCGGCCGTAGCCGTCGATGGCGGCCTGTTTCTCCCCCACCTGGAAGGCGACCGCGCCGTAGCGCTGCTCGAAGAGGAGTTCGGTGTCGACGTTGTCGAAGGGGGCCTTGGCGGCGAGGCGCTGGCTGTAGAAGTTCCATGCCGTGGCGTTGCGCCCCAGCAGATAGGCGATGTTGCCGATGTTGAGCGAGAGGTTGGCGCTGTTCTCCGGGTTTTCCTGGGGACGGTTCAGGAGTTTGGCGCGACGGTACAGGTTCAGTGCCCGCTCCAGCCCACCCTGCTCGCCGTGCACCGTTTCCAATACTTCCGCGATGTAGCCGCGGGTCTGGAAGGGGTACTCGGAGCCGGGCAGACGCTCGGCGGCGCGCGCGATCAGGCGATCCCCCTCCTGGAGGGATCCCTTCCCCGGGAGGTAGGTGTAGCAGAGCCCGGCCCCGTAGAGGAGTACCGGATCGTCCGGGTAGGATTGCAGCATCTTTTTGTACAGCGCCAGGAGCTCCGGGGCCTGCCCCTGGGCGGCTACCGACTTGATATAGCCGCGGTGCGCCTCGAGGCTCTTCCCCTCGTAGCGGATCAGGTCCAGGAACGCGGCGCGGGCGGCGGAGACCTCGCCCAGACGGTACAGGCTCTCGCCGGCGGCGAGGCTCTTTCTCAGGTAGGCGGCCCGGGCCAACTGGTACAGGGGCGCGTCCTCGGGGTGCTCACCCATCTCCTTTTCATAGAGCGCCGTCGCCTCGCCGTAGCGCTCCTCGCGGTAGAGGATCTCGGCCAGCGCGAAGCGGGCCGCGGCGGTCGGGGTGGCGACGGGAGGGAACTGCTCCAGCACGGTGCGGTAGGCGTCCTTGGCGCGTACCCAGTCCCCCCCGCGGTAGGCGAGGTCGCCGACCCGGTTCCAGGCCCCCATGGCCAGACGCGGCAGGGTGGAGCGGTACTGCTCGGCCAGGGCGGCCAGGCGCTCCCGCGCGTCGGCGTTCTTCGCGGTCAACTGGTCCAGGATCTCGGCTATGGCCGCCTCGGCCCACTGTTCCTGCCGGTCGTATTTCCTGGCCACCTCGACCAGGGCCGCGACCGATCCCTCCCCCCCCTCGATGCGGGAGAGAAGCCGCGCGCGGCGGTACGCCGCCTCGGCCAGGATGTCCTGAGCGGCGGCGGTTTCGGCGAGCGCCTTCTCGAACCGGGCGATGGCGGCCAGTTGATCCTCCGCGCCCGAGCCGTACTCGGCCTGGAGTCTGGCGCCGTCGACGAGAGCGCGCGCGGTCGCGTCGCTCCCCTTCCCCTTTGCCGCCCGCAGCATCTCTTCCTGCGCCTCGGCGATCACCGTTGTGCGGCGTCCGGCGACGACCACCTCTTCGCAACGGCTCTCCGCCTCCAGTCGCACCCGGGCGATGGCGGCCAGCGAGGATTCCGGGAAGGCGGCATAACGAACGGCGGCCTCGGCGTAGCGTTCCTGGGCCTGGCTGCGCTCGCCGGCCTGTTCCATGAGCCCGGCGAGGGCCAGCGAGGCGAGTGCACCTTCCCGTGTCGGGGCCTCCTCCCGCGCCAGCACGCGCAGGCAGGCGAGCCGTGCCGTGGCCGGGTCAGCAGGCTGGCGCTCCAGGATCACCCGGGCCACCTGCCATTGGGCGGCGGGATCTGCCTGGTCCGGGACTTCCCCCGAAGCCGGGAGCGACAGGACCTGCCCACCCGCCGCGGCACCCGCGACGAAGAGCACCCGGTCGCCGGCCGGGACAGGGGCCGCGGTGGAAAGAAGGCCGGAGGTAAGCGGGAAGGCGGCGGGGAAGCCGTGGCTTCCCTGGCGCTTGAGCTGCAGCCGGAACACGGCTCCCCCCTCGGGACCGTTGGCCGCATCCCCGGCCGGGGGAGCGAAGCGGGTGAAGAGGAGGGTCTCGCCATCCTGCCAGACCGGGTAGAGGTCGCGCTCCGCGCCGGTGGTGAGCTGGGTCAGGCGTCCCCCGTTTTCCCAGAGCCAGAGGTCGCCGCCGGGATCCTTGTCGCGGGAGACGAAGGCGATCCGGTTGCCGTCGGGGGAGACGGACGCGAAGGCCGCGTCGATCCCGATGGGGAGGGCGTCCCCCTTGCCGGTGGCAAGCTCCAGGCGTACCAGGTCGCGCCGGTCGGCACCGGGGAGCTGGCGCTGGTAATAGAGGGCGCTGCCGTCGGGGGCGAAGTTCGGGGCGTCTTCGCCGGCATCGTTGCCGGTCAGCCGGCGCGGCTCGGCGCCCGGGCCGGCCAGGTCGATGAGCCAGATATCCCCCTTCAGGTCGTCGCGCTCGTCGGCATAGGCGAGCTTGGTACCCGCCGCGTTGAAGGCGGGAGCGGAGATGCGCACCGGGCTTTTGGACAAAAGGCGCGGCAGTTCAGCGACGTTTCCGGCGGGATGCAGCCAGAGCTCGTAGCCCGCATCCCCCTTTTCCACGGTCGCGATCCACCTGCCGTCCCGGGAGCGCGTCGCGTAGAGCACGGACTGCGGGGTGTAGACCGCCGGCGTCGGGGCGACCTCGGGGCGCGAGCGCGGGGCCGGGCGCGGCGCGGCCGGAGCCAGCAGTTCCTCCCCGAGCGGCACCGCACCGGCGCCCGTGGGGAGGAGTGCGGCGAGGGCCAGCAGCAGGGTTATCTTCGCGGCGGCGTTCATCGGGTTACCCATTTCCCGTCATCCTCCTGCACCTTGGTGCCGGGGGCGCTGTTCTGGCGGTTCACCCTGGCGAAGACCTTGCGGATGGCGGGGAGGTCCTTGGCGGTGAAGTTCTCGTTGGTCTGCACCACCCTGAGCATCAGGATTTCGCGGGAGCGGTTCACCTCGCTCACCACCTGGCGGAATTCCCCTTCTCCGAAGCGGCCCGCAAAAGCCTTCAGGTCGGCCGGGGCCTTTTCCGGGACCTCGCGGTTGAAGCTGGTCAGGGTTCCCTCCAGGTTTTCCCCCACCCACCCGAGCCGTTTCAGGGTCTCGACGTCATCGGCGTGGAAGGCGATGTTTTCCAGTGCCTGTGCGGCCTCCTGCTGTTCCGGCGAGTGTTTGGGCGGCGTTTCCACCTTACCCGTCGGCGATACCCCGCGCACCGACGCCACCAGGAGCACGTCCTCGGACAGCGCGTTGTAGGTTCCCAGCACCTGGTTTTCCAGCGAAGTCCGTTCGCTCACCACATTGACGTCGACCTTGGCGAGCGTGCAGCCGGAAGTCAATGCCAGCAGCAGGGCGAGGGCGGCAGCGGGAATTGACAATTGACAATGGACAATTGACAACGGGTTCAGTGCGCAACGTACAACAGTGAACGCAGCACGCCCCTTGGCTTCAATCGATAAAGACGTCGAACGTTGAACGTTGAACATTGAACGGGTCCTAAGTTTTAAGGTCGTAAGGTTTAACGTAGAACGTAGAACATAGAACGTAGAACAGGTTCTAGTTGTGGGCATTGCTCCTCCTTTTCAGGGACGGCTTACCTTTTTCGTCGATCACCAGCGTGTCGGAACGGACCAGGTCCAGGAGCGTCCTGGACGAGGCGATGGAGACCAGCAGCCGCTTCAGCTCGTTCTGGATGGGAAGCTCGGAGAGACGCAGACGCTCGATCCTCGGGATGGCGACATCGATCCCCTTCACCGTCAGCTCTCCCTCGCAGTCGAGGGCGCCGTCGACGGCATTTACCCGCAGCCCCTTCAGGTCGGCACTTTGCAGCGATTTACGCTGCGCCACGATTTTCTCGTTGCGCTGGTACGGGTCCAGCGCGAAGAGGGCACGGTCCAGGATGCGCGAGCTGAAACGGCGCAGGTTGAGATTCAGACGCATTCCCTCCAGCAGCGCCCGCTGTTCGGTCGCCAGCGGCGCGGAAAGGCTCAGTTCGCCGGTCAATTCCCCTTCCCCTCCGGGACGCTGCCCCCCCGCCGCAGGAAAGAGAAGCACCGGGTCCAGCTTCGAAAAATAGCAGTAGGTGGACAGCACCGGAACCTCCCGGGAGAGATCGATCATGCCACGCGCCCGCACCGTCCCCCCACCCACCTCGGCCTGTAAGAAGCTCACCCCCAGGACCTCGGGCTCGAGCAGGAGATCCGCCTCCAGGGCGCTGGCGTCTATGGGGACGGCACCGGACGTGAAGGAGGCCTTGCGGACGCCGATCTTGCGCGGCCCGCCCATGAGCCCCCGCAGGTCCTCGTAGATGCGCGCCGACAGGTCCGAATTGGGCGCACCCAGCGGTGCCACCGGCGCCGGCCGCACCAGCCCCGCCGAGAGCGGCACCCAATCCTCCCCTTTCCCCTGCGATTGCGCCAGCGCGTAGCTGCGATCCAGCACGAGATCCGCCCGGATGCCGCTCGCCGCGACCCCCTTGCCGTCGGCCACTCCGAAGTCGCGGCACTTGCTGTAGCCCCGCACCCTGAGCTCCCGTGCGGCGGTGAGGTCGACGCGCGCGCCCGCTGAGACGTTCCCCGCCAGCTGCCACCCCGCCAGCACCTTCTTCGCCTCGGCCGGGAAGTTCCCTTCCAGGTGGGCGAACATGGTGGCGTCCAGGCGCCGCAAGAGCGTAGCCGCGTCGAGCTTCCCCCCCCGGTCCTCGAGGAGGGCATCGATGCGGCCAACGGTGAGGTCCGCGACCTGGGACAGCCCCAGCGATGCGACCTTCAATTCTTCGGTGAGGCGGAGCTCCTTCCACCCCGCCAGTTCACCCAGCAGGGTGATCGTCCCGGACTGCAGGGGCAGCGTCCCCGCCGTGCCGGAGAGACCGGAGAGCGACGCGAAGCGGAAACCGCCGTCCACGGCAAGCGGTTTGCCGGGATGCGGCAGTGCCAGACGCAGTTGCGGCGCCGTGGTGAGCCCCTGCACCCGGTAGGTGCCCTGGGCCGCCGGGACACGCAGGTCCAGATCGTTCAGGGTGAGCGACAGGTCGGCGCGCTCCAGCAACGCGAGACTTCCCTTCGCCTTGCGCAGCGGGTTCTCCTCCTTGGGGAGCTGGGCTACCGGCAGCGGTGCCGCGACGTCCCAGGAGGTGGCGGCGAGGCCCGCGGCATCGAACCCGGCAGGAAGGAACGAACGCGCCACCGGCATGAGTCGGCGCAGGTCGACGCGCAGACTCCCCTTGCTGGCGGCGAGCTGCCGTCCCTGCCCGGTAAGCGCCGCTTCGGCATCGAGCGCCAGCGCATCCGACGCCGCGAGCGAGCAGGTGGCGCGCTGCACGGTGGGGCTCCCCTGTCCCTTGGGGGGGAGATGCACCCCCTCCGCGGTGAGGCGCGCGTTGAACGGTTGCAGCGTCACGTCTTTACCCTGCTGGTGCGCCTGCACGGAACGGGCGGAAAGCTGCAGCGCCGGGAGAGCCAGGTCGAGGGCTCCGCCGGAAAAGGCGCGTGCCTTCAGCTCCAGTTCCTCCCGCAACTGCTCCAGGGCCAGCTCGCTCCCCACGCCGACCCGCTCCAACTCCAGCTTCTGTCGAGCGTCGACCAGGGCCCGTTTCCCCTTCAGATCGATTTCGGTGAGGATGAGGCTCACCCCCCCCTTCATGCCGTCGATCCGCACCGGTTTCTTGCCGGCCAGGTCCACACGGCGCCCGGCCCAGGAGAGGTCGGCGGCGACCCGCACCGGCTTCATCTTTTTCAGGGGGATCACCCCACGGTCCAGCGAGAGGACCATTCCCTCTCCCTGCAATGGCCCGCCTGCCAGCGCAAGTTGCAGTCGCGGCAGCTCCACCCCGAGGTTCTGGATCTGCACCGTTCCGTCGTTCCCCGGCCCCTGGAGCTGCGCCTGCAACCGCGCCAGCGACACAGTCCCCTCAAGCTCCCGGACCGGAAGGTTTTTCGGCAGAAATGGCGCCGCCACCTGCCGGGCGCGCCCCAGTTCCAGGCGCAGCGGCCCCAGCTCCGCCTTGACGCTGCGCGACTTATCGGTGGGGCGATCAACCAGGGCATGCCATGAAGCAGCGACCAGCCCGGGACTCACCAGGCTCCCCTCGTCGAAAGAGACCTGCCGGCGCTGGTGGTTGCTGACCAGCTTCTGGCGCAGGTGCAGGTCCAGGGGCGCGAGCCCTCCCTTTTTGCCGGGGATGCGGCTCACCGCCAGCCGGTCGCCGTCCAGGGCAAGCGCCAGCCGCAGGTCCCCGGCCCGGTCGGTCTGCGCTTTCAGATCGAGCGCCAGCTTCCCGCCAAGGTCAGGGAGGGGCTTCTTCGCAAAGGGTGCCGCGAGGCGGACCAACTCGGGGAGGGAAAGGGCCAGATTTGCCTTGAGTCCCTCGGGGCGGGTCACCCCGCCGCCGGCACTGAACACAAGTCCCGGAAGAGCCGCCCGGGCTGCCAGGGACGCTGCCGCCGGTTTGATGCGATAGGCCGCGGTGACCAGGTCGGCAACCTCGGCGCTCACGCTCACGGGGTGCGGTGTCCCCTCGTCCAGCGCGATCTTCCCGGAAACGGAGGTACGGATCGGGAGCCGACTCAGGGAAGGAACGGCGAGCCCGAAGGTGAAATCGCTCAGGAGCACGTCGCGCTTGGAGACGGGGTCGGCGTAATGGATCTTCATGGGCGCTGCGTCCATCGAAAGGCGCAGGTCGAGCGGCAGCGGCCATTCCATGGACTGGAACTTCTGCACCCCTTCAGCGATGCGGGTGAGGGGATCCTGCACCGGCTTTGCCTCGGGGGGCTTGGGAGGGCCGGGGACGATCTCGGCTTCCAGCTTCCTGACCTTGAGGTCGACGCTCACGCACCAGCGCCCGGTCGCCTTGTCGCGGGACAGGCCCGGCTCGAGTTTCAGGTGTTGCAGGGAAGCGTGCAGAAGCGGCGGCGGCCCGTCCCCCAGGACCAACCCGGTGAGTGCGATGCCGTCGGACCAGGAGACGTCAAGGTCGGACCAGGAAACCGGTTTTTTCAGGGCCTTGGAGATCCCCAGCCGCAGCAGGGACTGCGCCGGGTCGGTGGAGAGGAGCGCGGGCAGGAACGCCACCAACAGCACCAGCAGAAGGAGGGCGGAGAACGCCAGAGTGCAGCCGACGAAGATGACGCGTCTGACACGAAGGGTACTGATGTAGGCAAGGAGGCGACGGAGCATCAGTCAATGTCCCAGGGGCTGCGGAGGAAATTCGCGAAGAGTTTTTGTTACCATCTCCGCCGTCTAAAGTCAAACCGGATCACCCCTCAGGAGCCGGATCTCAGGTACCTGTGGCAGATATAGCACAGCTCGTCGCCATCCCTGATCAGGTGCGGCGCCGGCCGGGTCAGGTTGTGACAGGACAGGCAGGTGATTTTCCCGTCCTCCAGAACGCAGCCCGCCGCCAGGATGTCCGCGACGGGGGCAAACTCCCTTGTTGTGGCGGAAGGCGGGTACCTGCGCTGTACCGGGTGCTCGTTGGTATAGAGGCAGTGATCGTGGAGACAGACTGAAACGGGCCGGATGGAGTCTTCGGAGTGGCAGGCCAAGCATTCGGCCATGGTAAGGATGTGATTGGCGCTGGTCTGATGGTAGATGTTGGCCTCTCCCATCTCGAAGAGGAGCATGCCACCCAAGGCAATAGCGATCATAGCTTGCAGCCTTAAATGCACCTTCCCTGACTCGGCCATAAGTCACCTATGTATGAGGGGACATCAAGCTCCGTATCTTCTTGTTTTTAAGTATCTTGCAACATCCAGCGGCACGTTTCAGGTTCACTCACAAAGCATAGCACAGCGGCTATGACAGACAACGAAGGCGCAATTATATTCGGCTCATTGGCTCACCCCATCCCGCTGTCTCCTTCCGTGCAAAGGGGACAGGCTCCGCAGGTGCCTGTCCCCCTTTTACCCCTGTCCCCCTTTTGCCCTGTCCCCCTTTTCGCCAACGGTCCCCCTTCCCCTTGCGGGAGGGGGTTAGGGGGTGGGGGAAGGTGCCATCATTGCCGTACTCTTACGGCTTCACCCACCCCCCGCCCCCCTCCCGTCAAGGGAGGGGGAGGACGCGAGGAGCAGCCGCCCCGGGAGTTTGCAACTGCGCCTTTGTGAACATGCTCATTTTTGCATTGACTGCCGCCGCGCTTCTGCTATAGTGAGCGCGTTCATTTTCCAGGGAGAGCAATCGATGCGTATCAGCGAGCAGGCAAAACAGCTGTGCCGGGCCCGGATCCTTGAAAAGGCCGCCGAGCTCTTCGCCGCGCGCGGCTTCGACCAGACCACCACCCGGGACATCGCGCTCGCCGTCGGCGTCGCCGCCGGTACCATGTTCAACTACTTTCCCAGCAAGGAGACCATGGCGATGACCATGGTGAACGAGGCACTGGCGCAGGGACGGGAAGAATTCCTGACCCGGCTGGACGGCGGCGAATCGCTGGAGGAGGAACTGTTCCTGCTGATCGGCACCGAACTGCGCCGCCTGCGCCCCCTGCGCCCCTTCCTGGGGCCGGTGCTGGAGCGCTCCTTGAGCCCTTTCCCGCGCAAGAGCGTCTGCCCCGAAGGGGAGACGGCGCGCCAGGAACACCTGGAGTGCGTGCGGCAGATCATGCTGCGCCACGGCTTCGTCACTACCCCCGAAGACGTCGCCGGCACCATCTACTGGTCCCTCTACCTCGGCATCCTCGCCTCCTGGACCGGCGACCAATCCGACAACCAGGAGTCCTCCCGGGCCCTCATCGATTACGCCATCCGCACCTTCGTGCAGATGATCTCCGGCGCGCACAGGGGAGGCGACCATGTCCGCTGAGACCACGCGCAAGAGAGGAATCGAGGCACGGGCAGCGCTGCTCGACCTGATGCCTCGCCAGGAAGAGGCGGCACGCAGGCGTCTGGCCGAGCTGGTGGAGAACGTCGCCGCCAAACGTCCCCCCACCACCTCCTTCTCCCGGTTCTGGATCCTCGGGTCGCTGCAGGCCAAGGTCACCTGCGCCTACCTCGCCTACTGGCTGCGCAGCCGCTGGGCCGATGCCGAGGAGCGGGAGCGGCTCAAAAGCGAGACCCACCTGAAAGCCGCGCTCGAGCTTCTGGGCACCATGGGCTACCTGCGCGGTGCGGTCATGAAGCTCGGGCAGATGCTGGCCACCTTCCCGGACGCCCTCCCCGACGAGTTCGCCCGCCTCTTACCGGCGCTTCATTTCGAGGCTCCCCCCATGCACTACGCCATGGTGCGCGAGGTCTTCCTGGACGAGTTCGGCAAGGAGCCCCATGAACTGTTCGCGAGCTTTGGGAAGGAGGCCTTCGCCGCCGCTTCGCTGGGTCAGGTGCACCGTGCCCGGCTGCACACCGGTGAACTGGTTGCGGTGAAGATCCAGTATCCCGGCATCGCCCGCACCATCGAGTCCGATCTGAAGAACCTGCGCCTGCTCATGCAGCCGATGCGGCTGGGGGAGGACTGGGGCAACGTCGTGGCCAAGCTGGCCGAGGTGGAACGGGTGCTCCTTGCCGAGACCGACTACCTGGCCGAGGCAAGCTTCGCCCAGACCGTGCGCGACTCCTTCACCCCCGGCGAGGGGATCGTCATCCCCCGCGTCTACCACGACTATTCCACGCGCCGGGTCCTGACCACAGAACACCTCGAAGGGGTGCATCTGGAGGAGTTCCTCGACAGCGCGCCGTCCCAGGAAATGCGCGACCGCTATACCTACCTGATGACCGTCGCCACCATGCGCATGCTGTACCGCACCCACTGGCTCCTCGCCGACCCCAATCCCGGCAACTACATCTTCATGCCCGACGGGCGGCTGGGACTGGTCGACTTCGGCTGCACCCGGCAGTTGAGCGAGGAAGAGTGGCAGATGCAGGTCGAGGTGGAAGATGCGCTGCTGCGCCGGGACGAGGAGGAGATGGAGCGCCTGGTCGTCAAGGCATCCCTCTACGATTCGGCTGAGCAGATGGGACGGGAACGGCTGGAGTTGATCGGCAGGGTGATCCGCTGGCAACTGGAGCCGTGGCTCAGCGACGGGATCTTCGATTTCGGCGATGAGGATTTCTTCCGGCGTGGCATGGATGCCATGATCGAGGTGACCCGCAAGGGGTTCATGCGCGGCATGCCGGTGCACATCTGGACCACCCGCTTCATCCTGGGGGCGCGGGGCGTCGTCTATCGGCTCAAGGGGCGCTGCGATTTCCAGGAGATTTATCGGCGGGAGAGCGGGAGGGGCGGCGAAGAGAGCACGATGACATCCCGAAATGAAGCGTCCCCTCCCCCGGAGGGGGAGGGCCAGGGAGGGGGAAGGTAGCGGCCTTTTCAAGCAGGCTTCCAACGAGTCCCCCCCTCCCAACCTCAGGGGGAGGAGCTGCCTGTGAACATAATTTTCCTCAAGGAGGAACCAACCGTGCTGCAACTTAGAGACGTGGTGAAATCATACGACGGCAAATCGACGGTCACGGCCCTCGCCGGCATTACCCTTTCCATCGCCGCCGGAGAGATGGTGGCCATCATGGGGCCGTCGGGCTCGGGCAAGTCGACGCTGCTGAACCTGATGGGGGGGCTGGACGTGCCCAGTTCCGGCCAGGTGCTGGTGGCGGGGACCGACCTGGCCCGGCAAGGCGAGAAGGAGCGGTCCCTGTTCCGGCGCGCCCACGTTTCCTACATCTTCCAGGCCTACCACCTGATGCCCACGCTGCGGGTCAGGCAGAACGTGGCGCTGCCGCTGCGGCTTGCCGGGATCCCCGCCAAGGAGGCTGAGGCCCGCGTGGAGCGGGTGCTGGCCGAGGTGGGACTGGAACACCGCGCCGACCACCTCCCCGACGAGCTCTCCGGGGGCGAGCGCCAGCGCGTCGCCATCGCACGCGCCCTGGTCACCGACGCGCCGCTGCTTCTGGCCGACGAACCGACCGGCAACCTCGACAGCGCCCGCGGCAAGGAGATCCTTGCCCTGCTCCGCTCCATCCACGGCCGGCGCGGCACCACCATCGTCATGGTGACCCATGACCGCGAGGCAGCCTCCGCCTGCGACCGCCTCATTCGTCTCAGGGACGGCCTGGTCGAGGACGACGGTGCCGCACCGGGAGGTGACAGATGAGGTTCCTGCTGCGGCACCTCTCCCTCTCCTACGCCCGGCGCCACCTGGCCAAGACCATCCTCACCCTCTTGGGGGTGGTGGTCGGCGTCACCACCTTCAGCTCCATCAAAACGGCGCAGGACGCACTGGTAGTCGGCATCGGCTCGACGGTGGACCGCGTCGCCGGCAAGGCGCAGCTCCAGGTGACCATGGAGGGGGGCGTCCCGGAAGCGCTGCAGGAGCGGCTCAGGAACATGCCCGGCATCAGGGCTACCTCCCCGGTCATCGAGCAGATCGTGGTCCCGGAAAAGGGGGAACTGGGGAGCCTGATGGTGATCGGCGTCGATCTGCTGGGGGACCGGGAGATGCGCGACTACGGCTTCGAAGGTGACGACGCCGACCTCGACGACCCGCTGCTCTTCCTGGCCCAGCCCGACTCCGCCCTCTTCACCCGCGAGTTCGCCAAGCGCGCCGGGCTTACTACCGGCACCTCGCTTGCCGTCAAGGTCCCCAGCGGCGTCAGAAAGGTGACCGCGCGCGGCCTGATGAGCCCCAAGGGCTTCGCCCAGGCCTTCGGCGGCAACCTGATGGTGGTGGACGTCTATGCCGCGCAGGAACTCTTCGGCCGCGGGCGGCGCTTCGACCGCATCGACGTGCGGCTTCAGGACGGCGTCACGGTCGCCCAGGGGACCGAGATGCTGCAAAAGGCGCTCGGCCCGGCCTACCGCGTGGAGACCCCAGCCAGGCGCGGCGAACAGATGGAGCGGCTGGTGGCCAACTTCACCGCCGGGTTCAACGTCTCCAGCGCCTTCGCCCTCTCCATCGGCATCTTCCTCATCTTCAACGCCTTCAACGTGTCGGTGAACCGTCGTCGCCGCGACATCGGCACGCTGCGCGCCCTCGGCGCCACGCCGCGCCAGGTGCAGGTCCTGTTCCTGGCCGAAGCCCTCATCATCGGCCTCCTCGGCGGCGCGCTCGGCTGCCTGGCCGGCACCGCCTTCTCGCAGGCGCTCCTGGTGAGCATGGGGCAGAGCACCGAGATGGTGTACGGCATCTCCGGCTCGGGCGTCGTGCACCTCACCCCGGCCATCGTGCTGCAGTCCATGCTGCTCGGCTTGGTCGCCTCGCTGGTGGGGGCCTGGGGACCGGCCCTCTCCGCCTCGCGCATCTCCCCTACCGAGGCCTTCGCCAAAGGATCCTTCCAGGCCAAGGTGCAGCGTCGGGTGGCGTCGCGCATCGCCGCCGGGGCCGCCCTGGTGGCCGGCGCAGTGGGGCTCGCGCTCAGCAACGTGGTCAAGGGGAACGGCCTGGTACTGTCGGTGCTCCTTTTGGGCGGCATCGGCCTCGTGCTCCTGATCGGCCCGCTCTCCCGCGCCGTCCTGGTCGCACTCGGCCCGCTGCTCACCCGCCTTTTCCCCTCCGCCGGGCCGCTCTCGTCGGATTCGCTCCTGGGCAATCCGCGCCGCAGTGCCGGCACCATCATGGCCATGGCCCTTTCCCTCACCTTCGTGCTGGGGCTGGGGGGGTACATGGGTTCCACCCGGCTCACCATCGTACGCTGGATGGACGACATCCTCACCTGCGATCTCTTCGTGCGCGCCTCTGCCAACTTCTCGCGTCCCGACTTCCTCTACCCCGGCGCGGTGAAAGGCGAGATCCTGGCGCTCCCCGGCGTGCGCACAGTGGAGAGCTACCGCGCCATCAGGCCGCAGTTTCACGGCAGGCAGATCCTGGTCGGCTCGGTGGAGATGGACACCCTCATGCAGCGGGTGCGCTACGACTTCGCCCAGGGCAATCGCGATGCCATGCGGGAGGGACTCATAAACAAGGAGATGTGCGCCGTCACCGAGAATTTCCACGACCGCTTCGGCCTCAGCGTGGGCGACAAGGTGCCGCTCAACACGCCGGGCGGCATGGTGGAGTTTCCCATCGCCGCCGTCATCCGCGACTACTCCTCCGACCAGGGGGCCGTGTTCCTGGACCGCAAGGTCTTTCTCAGGCACTGGCAGGACGACCGGGTCGACATCTACGACGTCTCGGTGACGCCGGGGACGGACCCCGGCAGGGTGCGCGATGCCATCCGCGCCAAGCTCTCCGGCCGCTATCCCGCGCTCATCTCCACCCAGCGCGAGTTCAAGGACGAGATCGGCAAGGCCATCGACGCCTTCTACGCCGTCATGCGCATCACCGTGTTGCTGGCGCTCGGGGTCGCCTTCCTCGGCATCGTCACCTCGCTGCTCATCTCGGTGGCCGAGCGCACCCGGGAAATCGGGATCCTGAAGGCGCTTGGGGCACTCCCCGGGCAGATCGCGAGGAGCGTGGTGCTGGAGGCACTGGTGCTCGCCCTGGTGGGGCTCATGCTCGCGCTTCCCGCGGGCAACCTGTTCGCATCGTTCATGGAGGGGCCGGTAGCCAAGGCATTCACCGGGTGGGCCATGCCGCACCACTACCCGTGGGAGGTGCTGGGGCAGCTCTTGGTCGCCCTTCCCGTGGTGTCTTTCCTGGCCGCAGGGATCCCCGCCCGACAAGCGGCCGGGGTCAAGGTGACCGAGGCGATAGAGTACGAGTAGAGTACGTCGTCCAACAGGGCCCCCTCCCCCGGAGGGGGAGGGACGGGGAGGGGGAAAGTCGCGCTGTGCCCCCCCTCCCAACCTCCCCCTCCAGGGAGAGGAGCTAGTGGACACCGCACGAAGGTTTTCATCCAAACAAGGAGGTTTTGCACCATGACCCGCAAAGGTTTCAAATCGCTTCTTTTGTTGCTCGCAGCCGCCCTTCTCCTGCCGCTTTGCGCCGCCCCGGCCCTCGCCGCGCTGGATGCCCGCGCGCTCCTGAAGGAATCCGAGAGCCGGCACCGCACCAAGACCCAGCAGTACTCAGGCGACCTCACCGTGGTCAACAAGGAGGGGAAGGTCCGCAAGAAGGGGTGGAACAGCTATCGCCAGGGGTACGCGGGCGACTCGAAGAACCTGATCCGCTTCACCGATCCTCCCGAGGTGAAGGGGGTCGGCTTTCTCTCCCTGCCGCGGCCGGGCTCGGACAACCCGGACCAGTGGCTCTACCTCCCCTCCATGAAACGGGAGCGGCGCATCGCTCCGCAGGACCGCGACGCCTCCTTCGTGGGCACCGACTTCAACTACGAGGACATGGAGGAGTTCGACCACGAGAAGTACAAGGTCGCACTGCAGGGCGAGGAAACGCTGGACGGCCAGCCCTGCTGGGTCATCACCGCCATCCCGCTGGAGAAAGGGGGCAAGTCCATCTACCAGAAGCGGATCCTCTACCTGAGAAAGGACATCCTCTACCTGGTGCGCGAGGACCTGATCAGGAAGGGTGACAAGGAGCCGGCCAAGCGCCTGATCCTCTCGGACATCAAGAACGTCGAGGGGCACTACGTCGCCGCGCGCATGGAGATGACCGACCTGAAGAAGGGAAGCCACACCACGGTGACCTTGAAGCAGATCTCCTTCAACCGTCCCCAGCCCGCCAGCCGCTTCACGTTGCAGAACCTGACCCGCGAGGGGGGCGATTGATAACCCGGCTCCTAATCCTTTTCCTGCTCCTCCTCCCCTGCTCCGCGCTGGCCGAAGGGTTCTCAGGCTACGCGGAGCTGAAGGGGTTTGCCTACGGTGAGCGCTTCTCCGGCGAACCGTACGGCGCCGGCTGGGGCACGCTCTACAACAAGTGGGAGCAGCGCCTCGCCGAGAGCCAGTTCACCGCCTCCCTGCGCGCCGAATGGCTCACCGCGCCGCAGACGACCCCCCTGGTTTTCGACCCCGCCGACCGAAAGCTCCGCCGGCCGCCTATCTCGGTCCCGGAGCTCTGGCTGCGCGTCCCGCTCGCCCCGTCGCACGACCTGGAGCTCGGGCGCTTCCAGCTCGGCTGGGGCAAGACCGACGGCTACTCCCCCGCCGACGCCTTCCTCCCCCGCGACGTCACCGATCCCTTTGCCGATGAGAAGCTGCCGCTGTGGGCCATCCGCCTGAGCGGACAGGAAGAGAACCTGCGTTACCAGGCGGTGCTGGTGCCGGTGACCACACCCTGGCGCCTCCCCCCCCTGGGCAGCCGCAACGCGCCCATCGCGTCGGGCGCCCTTCCGGAAGGGACCCGATTCTACGAGAAGGATGATCAACCGCCGCTTCCCGGCTTCGCCGCCTTGCGCCTCCTGGCGACCCACGGCGACTGGGACCTCGGCGTCTGGGCACGAAGCGGCGTGCGTCCCGCCCCCATTCTCGAGTTCTCCCTTGACCCTGCGCTGCAGACCGGTCCGGTCCCGGTGATCTCGGTCGGACGGCGCTACCCGCGCGAGCACGGCGTCGGCGTCGAGGTGTCGCGGGTGGCCGGGCCCTACGTCCTGCGCGGCGAGGTGGCCGCCCTCTTCTCGGCGGACCGGGAACTGGGCGACGCCCTGATCGGCACCTTGAGCGTCGAGCGCGGCTTCGGCGACGGCACGCTCCTGATCACCCTGGCCGGCAACGCCATCGATCCGCCGGTCGATCCGACCCTCCTCTTCGACCGCGGCCTGCTCCCCGCACTCATCGTCGCCTGGAACCAGACCGAGGAGTGGGGCGTCTGGAAACTGGTTTGGGACTGCGGCCTCACGCGTGGCGACGGCCTCTTGAAGGGTGAGGTCGGCTACAACGTCACCGACACCTGGAAGGTCACCGTCGGCGGCGATCTCCCCTACGGCTCCGACAAGGGCCCCTTGGGCGCGCTGCACGGCGCGCGCCGCCTGGTGGCGGCATTACGCCGCAGTTGGTGACGCCGGCGCCATCGGACACTCCCCCTCCCCTTGCGGCAGGTCCATCCGGGAATTCCGAGGCGCTTTGCCGTAGCTGGCCACAAGGTTGCACAAGCATCACAGTCCCCCCCTTTGCGAAGGGGGGATAGGGGGGATTTGATTTTGCCTCTGTTTGGCCCTTCCGCAAAAGTTTCAATAGAATAGCCAGCTTCACCACACCAACGGCGTGAAACCAAGGCAAATCCCCCCCGTCCCCCCTTCGCAAGGGGGGGAGCTCTGGTTCACGTGCACCACTTCGTAGGTCACACTTTCCGCGCCCCCGAAATTCCCGGATGAACCTTGCGGGAGGGGGAGAGTGGATCGACGTATACGCGCCCGCAACCCTTTGCGCGGTATACGTTTTAGACACTGCCCCGCCTTTTACGCTACCATCGTAACCCTCTTCGGCAGCCCGCCCCGGGCCAAGCGCCACCGCACCGGGTAACCTCCTGCCGAAGCCGGGAGAACGATGGCTTCAATCAGTTCCGAGACCATTTCGGGCATCCGCCTTTTCAGCGGCCTCAACGAAAACGACCTGCAGCGCATCGCGCAGCGCCTGGAGCTGCGCGACTTCGCCGCGGGCGACGTCATCCTGGCCAGGCACGAGCCGGCACAGGAGCTCTACGTGATCCTCTCCGGGAGGATCCGGGTGGAGCTTTTGGACCGCTCCGGGCAGATCCTCAACCTCACCGAGCTCGGCATCGGCAACGTGATCGGCGAGCGCGCCATCCTCACCGACGAGATGCGCTCCGCCGACGTGCGCGCGATCACCGAGGTTCAGGCCGCCCGTCTCACCCGGGAACACTTCGAGGAACTGCTGGAGGCCATGCCCCTGCTCTATGCCAACCTGAGCCGCATCCTTGCGGCGCAGCTGGGGAGCTGGGCGCACCGCCACCAGCGCGAGGAGAGCGAGCACCGCGAGGTGATCACCAACATCATCGGCTGGCAGCTCCTTCCCGAATTCGGTGAGTTCCCCGGCACCTCCCCCTGGGTGCGCCTCTTGAACCAGCGACTGCAGCACCTGGCCGACACCAGGAGCCACGTCCTCATCCTCGGCGAACCTGGAACCTGGAAGGACCTCGCCGCCCGCCTGATCCATTTCCACAGCACCGGGGACCGTCCGGTCCTCTTTCTCGACTGCGCCTCTCCTCCCCCGGTCATGGGCGAGGAATGCTCCGCCAGCGACTCCGCCCAGCAGAACTCGCTCCTGTTGGGCCTCGCCCAGGAGGCGGCCCTGTTCGGCCACGCCCCCGAGGGGGCCATGTACGCCCGTCGGGTCAGGCGCGGCATGATCGAGCTCGCCGCAGGCGGCGACATCATCTTGAGGAACATCGACTGCCTCTCCGCCGCCGTGCAGGAGGAACTGGTCGATTTCATGGAGAGCGGCCATTTCACCCGTCGCGGCGAGACCAAGCTCAGAAGCGCGCAGGTGCGCATCATCGCCACCAGCGGTAAGCCCCTGCAGCCGCTGGTGGACAGCGGCAAGTTCCACGCGGTGCTGTTCAAGAAGCTCTCCGGTGAGACCCTGGAGCTCGTGCCGCTCAGGGAGCGCAAAAAGGACATCCCGGTCATAGCCCGGAGCCTTTTGAAGTCGCTGAACGCCAAGCACCACAAAGAGGTGCGCCGCCTCTCCCAGGACGCCCTGAACCGGCTGGTGGACCACGACTGGCCCCTGAACGCGAGCGAACTGTACCAGGTCGTCTCCCGCGCGGTGGTGGTCTGCAACGACGACGAGATCCAGCCCGAGCACATCTCGCTGCAGGGGCACCCCTTCGGTGACGGGCGTTTCAACCTGCTCACCCTCCCCGCCGTGGAGAACCTGGCCAGGAACCCGCGCTTCCCGCGCCTGTTGCGCTGGCTCACCGTGCCGCTCTTTCTCGGCGTCACGCTCTACACCTTGTTCGGCCCGCGCCAGCACAACGCCGCCAACCTCATCGCGTGGACCATCGGGTGGCCGGCGCTTCTGGTCACCGCCTTCCTCTTCGCCCGCGGCTGGTGCAGCTTCTGTCCCATGGAGGCGATCGGGGAGTACCTGGGGGTTTCCAGCCGCGTGGTGCGCGACCCCGCCCCCTGGCTGCGCCGCTGGGGACCGTCGCTCTCTTTCGTGGCACTGGTGGCGATTCTTCTTCTGGAGCAGGCGACCGGCATGTTCAGCTACGCCGGTGCTACCGGGGTGCTCCTTTCCGGGATCCTCTGCGCCACCGTCAGCGCCGACCTGGTGATCGGCCGCCGGGGGTGGTGCAAGTTCCTGTGTCCCCTGGGGCGGATCGTAAGCCTGGTGTCGCGCATCTCGCCGCTGGAGATGCACAGTAACCACAACGTCTGCCTGAGCCGTTGCCGCGTCGACGACTGCATCAAGGAGAAGGGGTGCCCGATGGGGCTGCACCCTTCCGGCGTCGACAGCTCCGATCATTGCGTGCTCTGCCTTAACTGCGTCCGGAGCTGTCCGCACCGCTCCATGCAACTCGACCTGAGAAACCCCACCTGGGGCGGTTTCAACCGGGCCCGGCGCGGCTTCCGCGAAGCGCTCTTCAGCACCACTTTGATCGGCGTGGTAATCGCCGCCAAAGGTACGCCGCTGCTGGCGGGCCGCCCTCCCGAGATCTTCACGCGCACCCTCTGGAGCGTCAACGATTACCTGCTGGCCCTGGCCATCGTGGCGGGCTTCACCGTCCTCGCCGGCCTCGCCTCGGCCACGGTGCGCGGCACCGGCTGGCGCTCGGTCTTCACCACCAGCGGTCTGGCCTACCTGCCGCTGGCGGTGGCCGGCCTGTTCATGATCTTCTTCCGGGCGCTGGTGGAGGGGGGCGCCGGAATCGTGCCGCTCCTGGTGGACGCGCTGCGCCTCGGCAACCTCCTGGACGCGGCGGCGCTGACCCCGGAACTGGGAACGCTGCGCCTGCTCATCTACCCTCTGCTGCTGCTCGCCGCCCTCTTCTCCTGGGTCATCCTGGGCAAACTGCAGCGCCAGGACGGCCTCCCCCCCCGGGCGCTGATCGGGCACCGCCTGCTCCTCCTGGCGGCCGCGGTCATCTTCATGGCTATCCTGTAGAGTCATATTGTGAGATAATTGGATCAGCAGTTCCATCCTATGTCACAGGGTGCCCGGACCTTCGGCATCACTTGACACAGGTAGCGGGGGTGCTACTACTTATTCCGGATGTCACATTGCGACAAGGACACTACAGACAAGGAGGCACACGATGAAGAGGATCGCTTTGATTGTCATGGCAGGGTTCCTGGCACTGGGCAGCGTACCGACGTTTGCCGCTGACATGGGCATGGGTTCCAAAGACGAATGCCTGCTCATCTCGAAAAACTGCAGAAACGAGGTAGACAGCATCCAGCAGAAGATCGCCAAGCTACAGGGCGAGATCAACAAGGGGCACAGGGTCTACACGGCCGACGAGCTGAAAAAACTCCAAGAAAAACTGAAAGAAGCCAACGATATCCTGGATGATTTGAACAAGCCCGGCCACTAGCATCTCATCCGGCACCACGTCTTCCACAGACGAAGGCCACCGCGGCTCGCCGCGGTGGCCTTCGTCGTCCTAAGTCGGCTCCACCTGCGGTACTTTTTGCTTGCCACCCGCCTCCAAACCTGTTACAAATTTTCGGTCAGACCGCGTCGGGAGTTCCGCAAACCCGCCAGGCTCCGACTACATACGCATAGCAGCACCGAATTCCTCGTTAGAACAGAATCTCACCCTTCCTAACCTAGCGAAATCATTGATGGTCAAAGTGGTGATTCAGCGCCCATTCCTGGCTTGGTACAAAACCTTGTACAAAGTGAGGAATGCGGATCGTGACCTATCTGACCAAAATCAACCGTACCTACTACCTCCGTCTGGTAGTCCCTCCTGACCTAAAAGACCACTACAGAACCCGCGAAATTAAGCGTAGTCTGCGAACCAGATGCCTCGCCGACGCACGAAAACTGCTGTACCCTGCGCTCGCTGATCTCCAAAAGCAGTTCCACGAAATCAGAGGTAAACGAATGTACACCCCGCCCACCATCACCGCAGAGGCTGTAACCATCTTCCGGCGTTTGCATCCTGGCACTCAAACCCACGTCAGCGTAACTACTACTCAGAGTTTTGGCCCCGGTTGGGTCGTAGAGCAGGAGGCCGGACTCGCACCCCACCCGGATCTCGTTGCGATCCAGGTACGCCTTGACGAGGGATGGACACTGACGGCCAGCGATGAGTGGGAGTTCGTGGGGGTGCAGACTCTTCAAATACCATCTGCTGTACTGGCCCCGACTCAGAGGCAGGAACCTGCACCTGCACCTGACCTCAAGCCTGTTGCATCTGCGCCACCGCCTCAGAAGCAGTTGCTACTCAGTGAAGCGATAAAGCTGTACAAAGCGCACCGTGAAGCGCCAGCCGATACTGTACACTACCGGCCAATGGATGCTTCCACCCTCAACAGCGATAAGCAGGCTCTCAAGCAGCTAACTCGGTGGCTGGACGGTAAGGACGTGCCGGTCGAGTCTCTTCTCGATCTGGACTACAAGAAACTGACGCTCTTCATGATGGAAGAAAAGAACGGCAAGAAGGGCCTCAACAAGGCGTCTGCAGATACAAGGCTGCGCTACTTGCGGTTTTTCTTCAATCACCTTAAAGAGTTTGGACACATTGACCGGGTGCCCACCATTGTCTCTCCTAAGAAGCATGGCGAGGAGAAAGTCAAAAAGGCAAACTTGCCGTACTCATTCAGCGAGCTTAACACTTTCTTTTCATATGTTATTAACAACAAGCCTCATAAGGTAAGTGACCGGCAAAGCCAGCTAGAACTGACGTACCTAATACTGATGTTCATATATACTGGGTTCAGATCAACTGAACAAGCCTCATTTACTAAAAACGATATAAAGACCTACAACGGTGTTACGTATTTTGATTTTACAAAGCTGACAAAAAACAATGTAGCCAGCATACGGATGGTGCCAGTACATAGCAACCTAATCGAACTCGGACTACTTGAGTTTGCAGGAAAACAAAAAGATAAAATCTTTCCTGTTACCATCGAAAACTACAGAAAAAGGTTCAATGAAATCCTGTACGCAACTGGGATAAAAAGCACTTTACGGTCCAAAACCTTTCACAGTTGCAGAGCCACCTTTGACACCAGACTTCACGGCAGGATTGCGGACTCAGTTCGATTGACGCTCATGGGGCACGTCAAACACGGCATGGATACCATCTACCTGCACCAACTCCTTGACAATCTAACGATGTACCGTGACGACCTGGAGAAGTTGGTGTACGAGTTAGATTTCGCCACACTAAAGGCAGATCTTCTGTATGAGTTGGAGTACCTGTATCCCGCTGACGGGACCAGAGCGCGGAAGGGTACGAAGCACGGCGCTGTTTGAGGGACATTCCGGCTACGGTGTCAGCGATGATGTAAAAATACCCCCCTGTGGTAATTGAAAAGTACCCCCCTCACATCACAGGGAGGGGAAAATGATTCACCCAGGAGAGCTTCAGGTGCAAGATGCCCTTCAGCAGACTGTCATGCTGGAGGGGACCATGGTCGACAGAAACAAGTACGGAGCGATCCGAGAGCTTGCCCGGCTTGGAACCGCTAAGAAGGAGATCGCCAGGCAGTTGGAGGTGACCGTCAAAACGGTACGTCGTGCCCTCAAGAAGCCGCAGTGGGAGCCGTACCAGCGACCGAAGCCAACAGACACTGTGCTTTCGCAATTCGATGAATGGGCCACCTCCCGTGCTGAGGAGGTTAATTTCAACGCTGCCATCTTGTTCCGCGAACTCAAGGAGAAGGGCTACACCGGCGGATACGAGATGGTAAAGCTGTTGGTGCGCCCCCTGCGCGAGGAGTTCCAGCAGCGAGTGGATGCCGTAATGCGGTTTGAGACCGGTCCCGGAAAGCAGGGGCAGGTGGATTGGGGCAGCGCCCAAGTCTGGCTCGGCGACCAAAGAGTCCGCATCCACTTCTTTGCCATGGTCCTCGGCTACTCTCGCAGGCTCTTCGCTCGCGCATACCTTGATGAGCGCCTGCCGACTCTTCTGGCAGCCCACCAGGAGGCTTTCGCATGGTTTGGTGGCCGCCCTTCAGAACTGCTCTATGACAATCCAAAGACCATCGTTACCGACCATACGGCCAGCGTACTCACCCTCAACACAAAGTTCGCCGACTTTGCCGGCCACTTCGGTTTCGATCCACGGCTTTGTCGGCCTCACCGCCCCCAGACCAAGGGGAAAATCGAGTCGGGCGTGAAGTACATCAAGGGAAACTTCCTGCCCGGGCGCCGTTTCATCGACCTCGACCACCTGAACCGGGAACTGGAAAAGTGGATTGTCGAAGTCGCCGATGTCCGCATCCATGGGACCACCGGATGCCGTCCCGCCGAGAGATTCTCGGAGGAGAAGCTCATCGACGTCAATTCTGTGCCGCCTTACCGACTGGAGACGGCCCTCACGCGCAAGGTGGCCAGAGACTGCATGATAACCTTCGGCGCCAACCGTTATTCAGTGCCGTGGCGGTTCGCTGGGCAAACGGTTCAGATTGAGCTGTGGGGTGACGAGATCCGAATCCTGCAGGGCGAGGAGGTCATCGCCACGCATCAAAAGCTCGTCGGGACCGGCAAACAGCGCATCAATCCGGCTCACTTCCAGGGACTCTTCACCGACCGGCTGGAAAAGAAAAAAGAAGAGCCGCCGCGCTTCGATCCGTGGTGGAAGGATGAGGAGGTCATGATCCGCGACCTCGACATCTACGACCACGTAGCGAACATGTGAGGGGGTGACCAATGGAACAGATCACCGACCTCGCTGCATCGCTTCGCCACTTGAAACTCTCCCG